>JACPRK010000054.1 GCA_016190005.1 Candidatus Wallbacteria bacterium
ACGAGGTGATCGAGCAGGACCGGCTCCTCTACATGCTCGAGAGCGACGTCGAGAAGGAGCGCGTCGATGCGCTGCGCATCCTGGAGGAGATCGGCGACGAGCGCGCACTGGAGCCCGTGAGCCGTCTGACCAGTGACCGCTCCGAGGAGGTTCGCCAGCACGCCGCCTGGGCGTTCCGCGCCCTCAAAGACCGCCACTCGCCGGAGAGCGCCGCCCCGCTGACGGAGGCAGGCGAGGACGAGATCGAGCGGCTGCGCCTGCGCCTCTGCCACCGCGAGGCAAAAGCCCGTCACGCGGCTCTGCGCGACATCCGCCCCTCGCACCGCGACCTCTGCGAATTCCTCCTCGATCGCATCCCGCTCGAGACCGATTCCCACGTCAAGGCCTCGATGGTCCTGGCCGCCGGCATGCTCGCCGGCCCGGCCCACGCCCACCGCCTGGTCGCCTGCCTCAAGGACGAGGACGCCCGCGTGCGCGCCAACGCCATCGAGGCCCTCGAGTACGCCGGCGACGTCACGGCCGTCCGCGTCATCGGCCCCTATGTGACCGACCTGGCGCCGCGCATCCGCGCCAACGCCTGCAAGGCGCTCAGGAACTTCGACCGCGCAAAGGTCCAGAACGTCCTCTCCGGCATGGTGCGCTCCAAAGACGGCTGGCAACGGGCCGCGGCCGTCGGTGCGCTGGAGGAGCTGAGCGGCCCGGAGATCCTCCCGCCCCTCTACGAGCTCGCTGCAGCGGAAGAGAACCTCTACCTCTTCGTGATCGCCCTCGCCGCCATCAGCAAGGTGCCGGACCCGGGCCGCAAGGCCGCGCTGGAGAAGCTCGAGCCGGCCCTCGAGGACGCCAAGAAGAAGGACTGGCTGGAGCGCGCCCTGACCGCCATCGCCGCCGGCGAGCCGCTGAAGGTGGACCTGGTCGGGGCCGAGGGGAGCGCATCTCGACTCAAACCGTCCATCGAGGAGTTGAACGCCGCGCTCTCGCCCAAGCGCGCCTCCGCGGCCCACGCCGTGGCCGAGGACCAGCACTCGCTGGAGCGGCAGAAGCTGGCTCGCATGGCCGCTCACCTGCGCGACGACCTCTACGCCCGCGACTCCAAGGTCCGCCAGGAGGCCGCCATCAAGCTCGCCCGCGTCGAGCACTCCTCGGCCATCCGCGCCTTGACCGTCGCGCTCTCCCACGACGACCCCGTGGTCAAATACCTCGCCCGCCGAGCCCTCAAACAGTTCCTCGAGAAGCCGGCGCTCTTCGACACCGATGGCGACATGACCTTCTCCTCCGTCAAGGCTGTCATCGGCCGCCTGGAGACCGAAGAGGCCAACCGCGGCCCCGCTACCTCCGAGTTCAACTGGCCCCTGGCCTGGGCTGCGGTCCTGTTCCTGATGGCCGTGCTCTACGCCGCCTTCGGCCGCGGTACGTCCTCGGAGGTCACTCAACCCAAGCCCAAGCGCCCCAAGCGCCCGGGCGCTTCCGGCGCCCGCACTCCGCGCCCCGAGACACCCGCTGGCGCCGTCAAGCTCGGCTCCACCGAGGCCAAGCCGCCTCCCCGCGACACCTCCGCGGCCGACGAACCGGCCCCCGAGAGCAAGCTGCCCGCTGCCGGCGTCATCGACCCGCGCGCCGCTCCGCCCGCCGAGGAAGGGCCGAAACCGCCCGCCGGGGGCCGCGGCGAGGGCGTACGGCCCGACGACATGCCGTCCGATCCTCCACCGCGTCCCGCGTCGTCAGGCGAGCGTCCCGCTGGCCCCGAAGCTTCGGTGTCCGACCGCCGGGAGGAGTGAGCGATGATCCAGCCCGGTCTCCCCGCACCCGCCATCAGACTGCCCACCCCCGAGGGGCGGACCGTGAGCGTTCCGGACGCGGTCAGCCTGGGGCCCGTCGTGCTCGCTTTCTTCAAGGTGAGCTGCCCGACCTGCCAGCTCACCTTCCCGTATCTGCAGAAGCTCCACGCCGCCTACGGCGATGCCGGCGTCACCGTGCTGGGCATCAGCCAGGACGGCCCCGAGGAGACCGTCGCGTTCGCCGCCGAGCGGGGCTGCACCTTCCGGATGCTGCTGGACGGCGAGGGCTATCCGGCTTCGCGCGCCTTCGGCCTGGAAACAGTCCCGGCGATCTTTCTGGTGGGCAAAGACGGGCAGGTGTGGGAGACACTGGCCGGCTGGTCTCGTCAAGAGATGAACTCACTCTCTGGAACCCTCGCCCGGATGAGCGGCGTCGAGGTGGCCGTCGTCAGCCTGGAGGATGACGCCGCCCCCGCCTGGAAGCCGGGCTGAGGGAGCAAATCGGCGGCCTAGTTAGGCGCTCGAGAGTAGCGAGTAGTGAGTGGCGAGTAGCGAGTAGGGGGGGGAGGGCGACGGACAAAGTCGGAGCGGCGGAGGAGGAATTCGGGGACTGGATCCGAAGCCCCGCATGAATCTGGCGCACGCTGAGCGGGTTGCGAGGGGTTCCGGTGCCCGTACCCGAGGCATGCACGGATCTCCGAAACGCCGCATGAGTTCGTGTTGTACTGAGCTCGTCGTGGGGGCCTTGCCCCCACACCCCCAGCAGGGGAACTCGTTCCCCTGCACCCCTGCTTTCTTGCGGTCTCTCGGTGCATCAGGGCTCGCTGGCCCCAGCGAGGCCGGAGTCGCACTTCGGAAGATCCATCAATGCTTCAGGCCCGTACCCGATTTCCGACCACTTTGCCGTGGCCCTGGGGGGGGCTTCGGCGCGTCTGGGGTGCGCGCGCGGTTCAGGGGTCAGCTCCCCGCCCATCCTGAGCTAGCTCCCCGCTCATCCTGAGCTTGTCGAAGGATGATCTGCACTGGATGCACCTTCTGCGCGCGCACCCGCGCCTCGGCGCGGGATTGATTCGGGTGTGCGGGGTGGAGTATGGTGACCTGGGTCACTGTTGGGTTCGACCTGGAAGCGCGTAGCTCGATCGAGGCGGAACGGGAGGGAAGGTGGCGCTGGGGACCGAGGTGCTGATCGTCGAGGACAGCCCGACACAGGCGTTGCAGCTGAGGTTCATGCTGGAGCGCCACGGTTTCACGGTGCGGCTGGCGGAAAATGGGCGGCAGGCGCTCGAGCTAGTGGCGGGGGGGAGACCTCAGCTCGTGCTGAGTGACATGGGGATGCCTCTGATGGACGGCTGCGAGCTGAGCCGCCGGATCAAGGACGAGCCGGGACTGGCCGGGATTCCGGTCATCCTCCTGACCTCGCTCGCGGAGCCCGACGACTTGATCCGGGCACTACAGTCCGGAGCCGACGGTTTCCTGGCCAAGCCTTGCAACGAGCAGACACTGCTGTCGCGGATCGGACGGCTCCTGGCCGCGCGGGAGCGGCATCAGGAAGAGCTGCCGCAGCGCTTCGTGATGGAGGTGGCGCTTGCGGACCGGGTCCACTCGATCTCGGTCGACCGGTTCCAGGTCGTCGAAATGCTTTTCTCGACCTTCGAGGCTTCGTTGCAGCTCAACGCCCGGCTGATCGAGAAGGAGCTCCAGCTAGAGGAAGCCCTCTCGGGACTGACGGCAGCCAAGGAATCGGCCGAACGGGCCAACCGGGCCAAGACTGATTTTCTCTCCAGCATCAGCCACGAGCTGCGCACGCCGCTCGGGGCAATCATCGGCTTCTCGCAGCTCCTGGAGGAGCAGTCGTTCGGCCCGCTGACGACCAAGCAGGCGGAGTACGTCCGGGACATCCTCGAGAGCGGCGACCATCTGCTGTCCCTGGTCAACGAGCTCCTGGACCTGGGCAAGCTCGAGGCCGGGAGGATGGAGCTGGAGCCGAGCCGTTTTGCCTTTGCGGCGCTGCTCGACGACAGCCTGTCGATCTTGAGGGGCCTCTGCTCCCGGAGGCGCCTGGAGCTTGCGACCCAGCTGGACGACGAGGTCGCCGGGCTCGAGCTGACGGCCGATCGGCAGAGGCTCAAGCAGGTGATGTTCAACCTACTCTCCAACGCCGTCAAGTTCACGCCCGACGGCGGGAGGATTGCCGTGACCGCCCGTCGGGTGGGCGGCGAGCTGCACGTGAGCGTGGCCGACAGTGGGATCGGGATCGCCGTGACCGAACAGCCACGGCTCTTCAGCGAGTTCTACCAGGTGTCCAGGGCCGGTCGAGGAAAGCCGTCCGGAACGGGGCTCGGGCTGGCGCTGACCAAGCGTCTGGTGGAGCTGCACGGCGGCCGTGTCTGGGTGCAGAGCGAGGGCGAAGGCAGAGGCAGCACGTTTGGGTTCGCCGTGCCGCTGGAAGGGATCGGAGCAGGGGGAACGGGGCGAAAGGAGGGCGCTGGTGACTGAGGCCTTGGAGCTTTCCGGGACGCCAGAGGTGGGCGCGGGCCGGGTGCTGGTGGTGGACGACGAGGAGCGTAACCGCCGGCTGCTGGGAGACCTGCTGGAGGTGCGGGGGCACGAGGTCACGTTCGCCGAGGACGGGCGCGAGGCGATCGAGCGCGCGCAGGCCTCGCCCCAGGACGTGATTCTGCTGGACGTGATGCTGCCCGACCTGGACGGTTACGAGGTCTGCCGTCAGTTGAAGTCGGATTCGCGGACAGGGCACGTCCCGATCCTGCTGGTGACCGCGCTCAAGGAGAGGCCCAGCCGGTTGCTTGGCATCCAGGCTGGGGCCAGCGATTTCCTCACCAAGCCGATCGATCCGGAGGATCTGAGACTTCGCGTCCGCAACGCGGTGCACGCCAAGCGGCTCTTCGATAGGGTCCAGACCGACCTGATCCGGCTCCAGGAGCTCGAGGCGCAGCGCAAGATGCTGACGCGGATGCTCGTCCACGACATGCGGACGCCGCTCACCGGCATCGGCGGATTCCTGGAGCTGGCTCTGATGGACAAGCTCCCCAAGGAGGCTGCCGAGTGCGTGGCCTCGGCGCTGAGGTCGACGGAGGATCTGGTGGAGATGGTGAGCTCCATTCTCGACGTCGGGAGAATGGAAGCAGGGCACACGACGCTCGACCTCTCGGAGGTGGAAGTGAGATCTCTGGCGGACCGATCGCTGGCCAAACTGGAGCCGCTGAAGAAGGGGCGGACACTCACGATCGCCGCTCCTCAGACGTCCACGCGGCTGACCTGTGACGCACACCTGATTCAGCGCGTCATCCAGAATCTCCTCGGAAACGCGCTCAAGTTCACGGACAGCCGCAAAGGCACGATCGCGCTCGGCATCGAGGCCCGGGATGTTGGCGTGAAGGTGACGGTGGAGGACAACGGTCCGGGCATTCCGCCAGAGCACCGGGACAAGGTGTTCGACATGTACTTCCAAGCCAGCTCGCGACGCCAGAACCTGGTCTACTCGACGGGCCTGGGGCTGACGTTCTGCAAGCTGGCCGTGGAGGCGCATGGCGGCCAGATTGGCGTCGAGAGCCAGGTCGGGAAGGGAAGCGCGTTCTGGTTTGAGCTGCCCTGGCGGCAAGGCTCAGCAGCTCGGTGACGCGGCTGGCGTTGGAAGAGACCCACTCCTGTCGGAGGGCGGCGCGCCGATGAGGGCTCTGGGCGTCCTCCAGGCCTCTGGGGAGTGTAGACTCGCTGGCGTGACGGCGCTCGGAACGGGTAAGGAAAGGGTCCCGAAGATTCTCGTTACCGGGTTCAACCGGTTCGGCAAGCTCGAGTTCAATCCCACCGAGCAGATGATGGTGGAGGTCCGGCGCTCTTGCGAGCAGCTTACGGGGTGCCGGGTCGTGGCCGCGGTCCTGCCGACGGAGTTCGACGCGTCGGGCCGGCGGCTGCGCGAGCTCCTGGGCGAGCACGAGCCCGACTCGCTACTCGGCTTCGGCGTCTCGGCGAAGGCTGGGGCTTTTCTCCTGGAGCGGTTTGCCGTGAACATCGACGACGCCCGTGAGCCGGACAACGCCGGCCATGCTCCGGCCGGCCGGCCGATCGTGCCCGGAGGGCCGGCGGCGTATGTCTCGACCCTTCCGCTGGAGCGGATCCACCGGGCCCTTGAGCGCGCGCGTGTCCCGGTCGCCTACTCCAATCATGCTGGCACGTACGTCTGCAATCACGTGTTTTACCTGGCTTGCCACGAGATGCGCGGCCGCCCATGCGGCTTCGTTCACGTCCCGCTCGAGTGGGACGTCTCAAAAGACGCGTCGGCTCCAGTGAACGTGGCGAAGGGCGCCGTCGTGTGCATCGAGGCGCTCGCGGCGCTCGCGGCGCACGGTCCTGGAGGTCCCCGGAACCCAGGCTTAGGGCCGCTGGTTCGGGGCGCCTAGCGTCCCAGCAATGTCCGGAGCGCCTGGCCGAAGCGCGCGCGCCAGGCCGGCTCGTTGTGTCCGTGGCCGTAGGCGATGCGGTGAAAGAGATTCTCGCCAAGCCGGTACTTGTCGCCCTTGAGGAGCGCGTCCCGCGCGTGGAAAGCGGCGGCGAGGCCGTCGTGAGAGCGGCCCTGGTCGCCCGAATCGAGATAGAACGTGACGTCCCGGGCCGGTTGATTCTCGAAGTGGGCCAGGATCTCTCCGAGCTGGAATGACGGACTCAGGCAGAGGAGCCGGGAGGCAAACGCCGGGTGGTGCCATCCCAGATACGCCGACACGAGACCTCCGAGCGAGGAGCCCCCCACGATGCGTTGGCGGCGGTCCCTCGACACGCGGTAGCGCGCCTCGACGAACGGGGCGACCTGCTCGACCAGGAACTGGCAGTACCTGTCGGCGACTCCGGCCTGGCCGTCGATGGCCGAGTAAGGCGGTACGTACTCGATCATCCGCGCCGGAGTGTTGTCGATGCCGACGCAGACGAGCGGAGGCAGCTCGCCGGCCAGGATCATCCGGTCGAGGGTCATCTCCACGTCCCAGCACCCGAATGGACCTCCGGGTCGGAACAGGTTCTGGCCGTCGTGCATGTAGAGGACCGGGTAGCGGAGCGTGGGGGAGTCGTCATAGCCGGGCGGCAGGTAGACGCGCACGGAGCGGCTGTTGCCGAGGGTCTCGCAAGCGAGCCCTTCGTGGGTCACGAGCCGGCTCGGCGACGCAGGCCGGGCAGGCGACGGAGGCCATACGGGCGGCTCGGCGGGCGGCGCGTCACCGGTCCGGGCTCTTAGAACGGAGGGTGAGACGTACTGCCCGTTGGCCGGGTCCGAGAGCCTCTCTGGAGCATCGTCCCGGAGCACGAACCGGTAGCCGAAGGACGTCCGCGGAGGCAGGCCCAGCGCCAGCTTCCAGACCGGATACTCCGTCGGCTCGAGCTTGACGGCTCGCTCCATCCGGCCGCCGCCCAGCTCAGGGATGTCGCCGAGAACGAAGATGCTCTGGCCCCAGCGGGTGTCGGGGAACTGCAGCTCGAGCCCGAACGGCGCCGTCGGCTCTGCGGCGAGCGGGATCGAGACGAGCCAGAGCCAGAGCGCCCAGAGGGCCGTCCTCAGGAGTCGGCCCATCGGAACGACGCGGGAGCAGGTATCCAGGAATCGGTCCACGGACGTCTTTTCAGGCTGCGGATAGGACCAGGACCCAGGCCAGCCATCGACTCTTCATCTGCAGGTCCATCTCCTTACTCGACTCGGGAACCCTACTTGCCGGCGGGCGGCCGGCGCAAGGGGTGGCCGCAGGGCGATGAACAAGCCCGGCAGTCAGAAACGAGCACGACAAAACCCCGGTTGCCTGCTCACGATAGTCCAGGGTGACGAGCATCGGTCGTTGATCTGGCTGGAGCCGGCTTCCATAATGGAGCGGACGTCAGGAGGCGCGCATGTCCGAGAGCCCGGGTCGATTTGTCCTCAAGGTAGGCGAGATTTTCGCCATAGATAAGGGGCTGGCGAAGATCGAAGAAGATCTTCGCCATTCGCGCAAGGCCCGGATCTCCAACCTGCGACTGGATCTAGTCAACAGGTTTCTTGGATGCATCGAGTCCTATTTGAGCGGAGTCGAAGTCTGCTGTCACGTCCCGGAGGACACGCGGGGACTGGAGAAGCAGCCCGCCAAGGTGTCCACCTGCAAGTCCCAGTGGTACCAGAACTTCCTGGGTGAGAAGGTGAACATGGGCGAGGTGTTGCTCCCGACCGCCCTCTACCACGTGCTCTGGACCGACGATAAGATCCACCGCGTCTTCGGCGTAAGCGATCCCAGCTACATCAGCTTCCTGTCGAAGAAGAACTTCATGATGCGGCTGGAGGACGAGCAGCTCTTCGCCACCGTGTACGACCGCGAGGCCGGGCTCTCGGTCATCAAGGAAAAGGCCAAAAAGGCCTCTGTCTTCCGGCTCCTGGTCTGCCCCCCGCGGCTCGTGAGGGAGCTGATCCCGCAGCTGCTGAAGAGCGACTACCAGATGATCCTCTCGCGTCGGGACCCGCTCTTGGAGAAGCTGGCCGAGGACCCCGACGTGCGCTTCGGGAGCGACGCCAAGATCTACATGGTCTACGGCGGAGAAGAGTGCAACGTTGGGAGCGTCCGGCTCAACCACGAGCTCTTCAGCATCATGTGGCGCGAGGACAAGGTCTTCAACGTGATGAAGTACGAGAACCTGATCTTCGCCAATTACTTCGGTCGCGCCTTCGACACGGCCTGGAAGTACTCCAAGAAGGCCAAGGGATGAGGATGGCGGGGGAGAGGGTAGGGGGCCGTTCCGGAAAGGGACATCTCCGCGTCCTTGCGTCTTTGCGTTGAGTCGCTGGTTCCACCGGCTGCCGTGATGCGGCTTCCCAGTTTCCAGGGCTGCTCCCCGGGTCGACAGAACCGAGCTCGCGCCGCCAGGCCTGCGAGGTGCCGAAGGGCGACCGGCAATTTTCGCCAGCCTACCGATTGAGAGACGATCACGGTGGGTCGTGAATGCTTCGAACTGCCGCGGCCTGGGAACGGAGCAGGAACTCCTCGAACCGGGCGGCGTCAAAGGGCTTCTCCAGGCAAGGCCGGCCAGTGCGCTCGAGGCGAATGCGCTCGGGAGTGTTGGGCGCGTTGGCAGACATGAAGGCCATCCGATTGGCCATGGGATGCTTTGATGCGTTGAGTAAATCGTACAGGTCGACACCGCTCATTCCCGGCATTTTCAGATCGGACAGGACCAGGTCGAAATCCTGATCGTCGAGCAGGATCCGGGCGGATTCGGCCGAGTGGGTCACCTGACAACAATCCCCGCGCCTCCGGAGCAATCGAGCCACGAACTCGGCGAGATCCGGCTCATCATCGATGACCAAGACGCGCATGGCTAGCTCCTCCCGGACGACAGTCTGCTGCTTCCGCCGGTCCGAGGGAGTCCAGACCGTCAGTCTGGCAGCCGCTTCGCTACCTCATGTGGGCGTGTTAGACTCGGCGTTAGCGAGGGCACCGGCCGCCCGTTGTCAGGCGCTGCGACCGGAGCCCTCTGTGCGGACCCCCCACAGTCAACGGCGAAGCTGCTGCGCAAGGCCCGTACTTCGTGTACGACAAGGCCAAGAAGAGATACCGGTGGCACTTCTCCGTAAAGTTTACGCCGCAAACTTAACGGATGTCAACACCGAAGTTCGATCATCGCCGGGCTGCTCGAATCCACGCGCTTCGCGCCGGTTTCAGAAGCCTCTCCGATCTGGCCCGTAAGGTTCGGATCACGCGGTCGCGGCTGGACGACATCCTGATCGGACGAGGACCGTGCGATGAAGGCACGGCGGGGTTGTTGGCAAAAGCACTTGCCTGGCCAGAGTTTCCCTCTCTCTTGAGACTGGAGCCCGCCCCGGCCAAGTATGTCCGTAGGCCCCGTGATCATGCCCCGGAACCCGAACTCGTCGTGCGAGAACGATCCAGGCTTCTCTACGACGTCGAGCAGACTCCCGGCGCTCAGTTCGTGGTCGAGTATCCGTCCGACCTGCCCCGAGGAGTCCCTCTGTGGGCCGTGGTCGTGATCGAGCAAGCTCGCAGTCTCGGGAAACGCCCGACAACCGAGAACCCCACCAGCCCAGAGTCTTGGGCGCTCACGGCCGCAGCGCTCGTGAAGGACATCGCGCTGGAACTGAAAAAGGACTTCAACACCAAGAACAGCCGGCGTTGAGCGCCCCGCGAATCAGGCGGCCGCGGCCGTGGCGAGCTCGAGGAGCTGGGCGCGGGCGCAATTGAGACGGTCTAGCGCGCCCCGGAACGGGGGCCGGGCCGCGAGGCTCTGGTCAAGCTCACGCGCTCCAGGAACCCGCTGGGATGCAGGCGGTTCCTGCCGGAAGGTCCCGTCCCGCTAGCCCGCGGGCGCTCACCACCGGTAGAGGACGCTGGCCGAGACGGTCGTCACTTCGTCTTGCCCGTCCCAGGGAGTCGAAGCATCGTTCGAGTCATGCCGGATTTCCGGTCGCACCAGCAGGCGAGCGGCCGCCTGCCAGGCCAGGCCGAGCGTGGCGGACGAGTACCTGCCCGCGAAGCCCGTCCGGTTGCCGTGTTCGTCGTCGAAGAGCTCCAGGCGAAGCGCCGGCGTGAGGCCGGGCTTCCAGGCGAACGTCAGATACCCGACCAGTCCTTTCCAGCTCGTCTCTCCGATGCCGGGGAGGTTCGACTGCCAGCCTGCCAGCCCCTCGACGATCGTGGTCAGACGCGCCGTCAGCGGATGGGTCCAGACCACGTCGACGATGTTCGGATTATTGAAGTTTCGCGCGACGTCGAACCTGGAACTGCCGAGAATGCTCCCCACCGCGACGACGTCTGCCGCGGCGGTCACGGGTTCCGTCCACGCGACGCCGGCGAAAAGCATGGGCCGGCTGGCGTCGTCTATGAACACGTCGCAGCCGGCCAGGGCGCCCAGGGTGTAGCTCCACTCGCCGGCGGTCTTCGTGGCCAGCGCGCCGGTGTGCGTGAACGGGTTGTACGTGAACGAGTGGCTGTGAGAGGCGAGCGGGTTCGACGGGGCAGCGATGGTCTCCGCGCCGTACGGCGAGTTGAACCGTCCGAGCTTCAGCGTCAGCCCCTGCCCGGGCCAGCTGCCCTCGACGTGAAACTGGACCGGATCGAATCCGCTGTGGCCGTCCTGCCGATCGAAGAGGCCGCGGGCACGGGTGAAGCGGTAGTCGGCGCCTGACACGATGCTCTCGGATCGAAACCCCCACCCGGAGCCGCTGACCGGCACCGGCAGCTCTACCTTCAGCCAGAGCTGTTGCAGCATCGCGTCGTCGACCTGATCGTTGAACGAGACGGGTCGCGCGCTGGTCCGGGCCGAGCTGGCGGAGTACGACACGTCGATCCACCCCGAAGTGCGAAGCTCCCGAGCCGACGATGGGCTCGGGACCAGCGCAATGGCGAGGGCCACCGCAAGCCAGAGGAGCCCGCCGCAACCTTTCGCTGCCGTCTCGATGCGCTGAACTGTGGTTCTTCTCATGGGGAGTCGGCACATGGGCCGGGCGCAAGGCTACTCCATCGGCCCCTCAAGCAGGCGTCAATTGGCGCGCGCCGGGTATCAAGAATCCGTCAAGTGGGCCCTTCGGGTAACCGGGGACACTCGCGTTCGGCGCTCGAGCCGGTGGACACAGGCGGCCAAGCCTCGGCTCCAGGGAGCCTGACTGCGGCCCAGGTTCGCAGGATCTATACTTCACTCGTGACTTCACCCTCGCTGCTCCTGCCGGAACTGCTCACCTTCGTCTTTGTCGGATTCTCAGCCTGGAAGGCGATCCGGCTGCGGCAGAAGATCGCCGTGCTGGACGAGACCCCGACGACACCGATCGGCCGGATCTCGACGGCCGGCTACTTCGAGGTGAAGGGCAAGGCCGTTTGCGACCATCCGGTGAGGGCACCCGGCGGCAACCTCGAGTGCGTCTACTACCGTGTCATCCATCGCCGACGGATCCGGGAGTCCTATGTGGACTCCGACGGCGATCGCCAGACCCGCACCCGCACCGAGGAGTCGGTGACCGATGAGCAGCTCGTGCCGTTCTCCATCCAGGACCGGACCGGCAAGCTGATGGTCGATCCGCTGGGCGCGGAGTTCCGGCCGCGCCAGCTCGATCGGGTCAGGCATGACGTATCGGGTTCGTACCTGAGCGGGCTCGGATCGAGCTGGTTCGGCGGCAACGAGTCCACCACGACCGATTCGGAGGCCCGCGTCGAGGGCATTCCGGTCGGCACCGACCTCTACGCCATCGGCCGGGTCCTGCGTAACCGAAATCAGCTCTGCCTGCAACGGGACGCAGAGGGGGCGAAGCCTTTCATACTCTCGACTGACAACGAGGCGGCCGTCGCGGGGACGCTGGGCACGCAGGCCCTCTGGTGGACAGCGGGTGCGGCCATGGCACTCGCCGTCGCGTTCATCCTGCCGTTCATGAGGTGAGGCCGCGGGGAGGCGCGGGCCTTGGTTTGGACCGCTCGCCAGGAAGCAGTTGAGGTTTTGACTTTCCGGGCCGGGCGCGCGGCGGCGCCCGGTCATGGCGCTCCGAGGCGCGGGCTGGGTGCCCGGTCGCTTGTCCGGTCCACCGCCCCGACCTCCCGGGAGCCGAAGTCTATCAACTCATGCTGACGGATCAACATGCCGAACGAGTTGAACGGAGTCAAATGCTCCGGCGTGTACACGCTAAGCGCTCGCCTGAGACCCAGCTCGAAATCTCGCGATACCGGCACCCCGATCGCGCTGTGCTTGAAGTGATGACGGATGTCCCCCTCCTTCCCCAAGATCTCGCGTACCTGCTCCAGGTTAACCAGGCAAAACCCTCCTACTCGAAAGACCGAGACCGGAAGCAAGCGCCCGAGCTGATTGAGCGTCCGCTCGATCGCATGTGCCTGCTTCCGGAGCTCGGTAGCCGTGTCGCTCTGGCAGCGCCCATCGAAACCTCCACGCGCCTGCCCTGAGATACACCTCGTGTCTCCGTTCCTTCACGGAATTCCCATACATTCGCGACAACTCCGCAATATCTCGGGTCGAAATTGGGAGGGCCGGCGAACGAACGGTCCCGGCTCTGCTCCAGGAGGTCCCAGATGTTGCTTGCCTACGAGGCCGCTTGCCGGCTCTCGAACCCATTGGTATCCCTATCGCGCCGCCACGCGGTCATGCTGGCCGCCGTGCCGGCGCTTTCCTCCAGTTTCTACGGATGCATGACCGACGAGACGGCGTCGGCCTCGACACTCGCAGGCGTCGTCACCGACGAGCTCGGCGTGCTGGTCGATAACGGCGTGGTGATGGCGACGTCCGCTTCGACGCCCGACTCTGTGGTCACCGCCTCGCTGGCCTCGACCACCACCAACGCCAGCGGCAAGTACAAGCTCGTGGTGCCCGAAGGAGCGACCCGGATCTCGGTCGTGAAGGACGGCTATGCATCCGCCGCGGGCGAACTGGCCCAACGCGGCCCCAGAGGGCAGATGCACTTTGACCTCGCCGGACGGGGCAGCCCGCTGCAACGGATCGATACTGACGGTGACGGGCTCGTCTCGCAGACCGAGTGGATGGGCCCCGCGGCACACTTCACCGAACTCGACACCGACGGCGACGGCCAGCTCAGCCAGGCCGAGACGCGGCTGGGCAAGCCTCGGCGGGTCCGCCCCGACGCCGCGGGCGGCGCCGGCAGCGGGCAATAGCCAGAGAAGGCGCTTGCCTGCCTCAGGGCCCTCCGGGTTCGGGGGCGGGCAAGTGTCTTCGAAGACCGGGGCCTCGGTGGCCTTCGGATGCAACGCCCGCACACCCCGGGGCCCAGGACGGTCGACACGAGGGTGCCGCCGGCCGACGCCGGCGGCGCCCCTCCCTGCAGTCGATTGCTGCCAGGGCCCTATTGCTTCGTCGCCGCTTCGCCGGCGTGCAACGGCAGACGGATCGTGAAGACCGAGCCCTTGCCCGGCTCGCTCTCGGCGGAACAGGAGCCACCGTGCAGTTCCACGAACTTCTTCACGATCGCCAGGCCCAGGCCGGTGCCTGGGCCGCGGCTGCCCTTGCCGCGCCGGAACCGCTCGAAGATGGTGGGCAACTCCGCCGCAGAAATGCCGGAGCCATTGTCCCGGAACTCGGCGATGGCCGAGCCGTTGGAGCTGGCGGCCCGAATGCGCACCTCGCCCGCCTCGCCGAGGGATTGCAGCGCGTTCTGCAGCAGGTTTTCGAACACCTGCATCAGCCGGTCCCGATCGCCCGAGATGGGCAGCGGCGCGTCCCCGGCTTCCAGGAGGAACCGGACCGAGCGGCGCTGGAGCAAAGGCCGGTGGTGCTCGGCTAGATCCTCCAGGAGTTCCGCCAGGTCCAGGGACTTCAGCTCCAGCGGCAGCGAGCGCGCCTCTTCCCGGGCGATGGTCAGCAGGTCCTTGATCCGCTTCCCCAGCGTCAGTCCGTCCTCGGCCACCGGCTCGAATTGCGCGGCGAGCTGAGGATCGCGGGTCGCCAGGTCCTCTTGCAGCGACTGCACCTGACACATCATCGAGGTCAGCGGTGTTCTCAATTCGTGGGCCACGTCGGCCAGAATCTCGCGGCGGGCACGATCTTGCTCCGACAACTCCGCAATCGCTTTCTCGAGGCTGTCGGCCATCTGGTTGAACGCCTGCCCCAGCCGGCCGATCTCGTCCGCCGGCCCGGGGTCGACGCGGTATGAGAGGTTGCCGCGAGTCAGCAACTCGACCCCCTGCTCCAGGCCTCTGAGCCTGCTCGAGAAGAGCCGGATCGACAGGTAGCCCGCAACCCCCGAGGCTAGCAAGAACACCAGCGGCATCGACAGGAGCCGGAAGGTCTGGAAGCTCCCCTCACGTGGCGCAATGAGCGGCGGCACGCCGGCGACGACGAACAGGGTCCGCGTGCTGGGGGTCCTGGGCGGAGCATTTGTGCGGGCAGGGGCGGGTTGCGCTGACGCGAGGCCAGCTCTGACCGGTGTCGGGTCGAGGATGCGGTCGAGGGTGAACGCCGGCATCCCGAACCCGCCCCTGCTCGGCGGCGCCCGAAGGGGGGCCGACCCCTCGACTCCAACGGCGTCGATGGCCGCCAGGAGTTCGGCCTGCGAAGGTCTGAAACTCCCGGCGTTGCCAGAACTGGCGAGCAGGCGTCCCTGGACATCGACGAGCCCTACGAACAACTGCGGGGTCCTCGACCTGCAGCGGTCCAGGGCCGACTGTAGTTGCTGGTCGCCCAGCGAGCCCACGTTCTCCAGTTCGAGCAGTCTGGCCGCGAGACCCGCTTCCACCCGCCCCCCGAATGGTGGAAACGGCATGGCACGCTGGCCGCGCTCGACCTCGCCGACAACCCCGTTGAAGAGGAAGCCGAACGCGAAAGAGAAGACGAACGCGAGCAAGATCAGCGCGCTCAGCTTCAGAGCGAGCGAGTTCCGCAAGCTCACGTGGCCTCCCGGAACTTGTAGCCCACGCGGTGGACCGTGAGGATGTAGGACGGCGCTGACGGCTCGGCCTCGACCTTTTTGCGGATCCTGGTGACGTGGGAGCCCACCGTTCGCTCGTAGCCCTCGAAGCTGTAGTGCCAGACGCGGTCGAGCAACACCGATCTCGTGAAGACCTGGCCGGGGTGTGAAACCAAGAAGAGCAGGAGGTCGAACTCCGTGGGCATGAACTCGACCTCGGTCCCCCGGACCCAGACCTTGCGCCTGCCGGCGTCGAGGGAAAGCTCGGAGTCGACCACGATTCGCGGCGCTGCAGCGTTCGGGCCCCGTCCGGCGAACTGGGCCCGCCGCAGTAGGGCCCGGATCCGCGCCTTCAACTCGGGCAGCGAGAACGGCTTGGTCACGTAGTCGTCGGCGCCTACCTCGAGCCCCAGGAGCTTGTCCGACTCCTCATCCCTTGCGGTCAGAATTAGGATGGGCACCTGCGAACGCTCCCGGACGCGGTGGCAGATCGAGATACCGTCGAGCCCTGGGAGCATGAGATCGAGCAGCACCAGATCCCACAAACTCTCCTGCGCGAGTCGCAAGGCCTTGGACCCGTCGGTGACGTGGGAACAGCGGTAGCCGTCGCGCTGCAACGAGGCGACGAGTGGCGCGGCGATCCTGGGATCGTCCTCTATGAGCAGGATGTTGGGCATGGGTATCCGTCTCCTCGGGTGGAGGGGGAACCAAGAAAGTCTACTCCGCGAATGTTGAGGAGTTGTTGCGGGTCAGTCCGGGCGGAGCGAGATCGACCGGCGCCCGGCCCCTCGAGGGTTCATAGCACCTCCACAGCACCGCCACATCCTCGCAACACGGTGGCTTCAGACTCGACAGTGAAGGTCGAGCGCCGTGGACTGCGGCCTGGCCCGGGCGCTTCGAGCGAAGGCTCCGCGCCGCTTTCGGGGCGCTCTAGGAGGTTTGCGTGTCGGACGAACATGTGTTCTTGCTCGAAGGGATTCTGAGCTGTGGGCGATGTGGCCGCGCGATGAGACCCAGGCGCGCCGCCGGGGAAGACGGCGATGCCTATGGCTGTTCGTCCGCGCCCGAGGGGTTTGAGGAGGGCTGTAACGGCGGCCTCCTGCCCGCCGCGGAGGTCGAGGCGTCGGTCCTGGAGATGCTGAGAATCGGCGCGCTCTCGCGCCGTCGGGTCGTCGAACGCGAACTCCCGGCCGCTGCCGCCGCGGAGGACGAGACCCGTGCCGTCGGACTGGCGCTTGCGGCGGCCAGGGCCAACCACCGCAGACTGGAAGCCGCGCTCGAGGCGGACAACCCCGCCGAGGCTCACGAGCGTCATGGCCGCAAGGAACTGCTGCAGCGTTTGGCCTGTGAGATGCGCCTCCTCGAGGACTGCCTGCAGTTCCGCGCACCGCTCGGCGCCGGTCCCTGGCTCGAGGTGGAGCTCCTTCGCCGGTTCTGCGAGGTCTTCGGCTTGCTCGAAGTGCTCCAGCAACACTATGCCCTCCGGCTGCTGTTGCGCCGGGTTGAACTCGGCCGCGATGCCCTCGAGCTGGAGCTGAAGGGTGACTTGCGGCCGTTGGCCTGGTTCCTGAACCGGAGCCTGCCCCCCCGGGCCGCGCCGTCGTTCGAGGAACCGGCCGGGCGGGCGCTCGAGCCTCGCGTAAGGCCGGCGACAGTGGGCCTTAGGAGGTAGAGCCGACTCATGCCCCCGTTTTCGCCGCTGCTGTTGGAAGTGCTCCCCTTCGACTGCGTCGGGTTCTCGATCCGGGGGGCGATCCGGCTGCGGTAGAAGATTGCCGTGCTGGACGAGACCCCGACGACACCGATCGGCCGGATCTCGACGGCCGGCTACTTCGAGGTGAAGGGCAAGGCCATTGCGTTCATCCTGCCGTTCATGAGGTGAGGCCGCGGGGAGGCCGGCTGTCTCCCGGAGGTCGTGGGCCGATGATCGCGACTCCGTGCGTGCACGCGGTCCAGCGGCCCTCGTTATCTCGTTGGAGTCCTCTCCGGTGTCAAGGCCGCGCGGGGGGCGCATCGGGGCACGGCCCATCGAGCATCTGGCGGACGCGTTGGCCGATCGATTCCGGCGTGAATGGTTTGCCCATCAAGGACACTCCCGGCCGAAGGACACCGTGAGGCCCGAGCGCATCGTCGGTGTAGCCCGACATGTAGAGCACCCGGGATTCCGGCCTCAGTGGCGAGGCCTGGGCGACGAAGTCGGGGCCGCTCATTTGAGGCAAGATCACGTCGCTCAGGATGAGGTGAATCGGGCCACCGTGCGACCTGCAAATCTCGAGCGCCTCGCTGCCGCAACTCGCCGCAATGATGGTGTAGCCAAGCCTCGCGAGGACCCTTCCGACGAACTCCCGGACGGAGTCCTCATCCTCCAGCACCAGAATCGTTTCATTCCCTCTGGAGGGCGGACGCCGCTCGCTGGCCACGGCGTCCTCTCGGTCGGAGTGCACCTCTTCCGGAAGCAGGACCAGAAACTTGGTCCCGTGCCCCGGCGTGCTTTCGACCTGGATTGCTCCTCCGCTCTGCCCCACGATGCCGTGCACCGTGGACAGGCCCAACCCGGTCCCCTTGCCCACTTCCTTCGTCGTGTAGAACGGCTCGAAGATCCTGCTCATCGTGTCGGGGTCCATTCCGCGGCCAGTGTCGCTGACCGAAATCCCCACGTAGCGACCGGCCGAAACTCTGAGGTTGTGGCTTCCCAGCGCCTCTTTCAGGACGACGTTCGATGTCTGGAGCACGAGCTGGCCACCCCTGGGCATCGCATCCCGAGCATTGATGACCAGGTTCAACACGACCTGCTCGATCTGTCCCGGATCTGCCTTGACATGCGTAGAGCCGTCGGTCTGCCGGGTCTGGAAATCGATGTCCTCGCCGATGGTGCGGCGAAGCATCGACTGGAGGTTGGTGACCAGTTCGTTCACCTTGAGCAGCCGCGGCTCCAGCAGTTGCTTTCTGCTGAACGCCAGCAACTGCCTGACGAGTCCCGCCGCTCGCTCGGATGCTTTGCGGACTGCATCCAGGTCGGGGTAGATGGGGTCTGACGGCTGGAGACCATCGAGCACCAGACTGGCATTTCCCAGGATGATCGTGAGCAGGTTGTTGAAGTCGTGGGCGACACCCCCGGCAAGTCTTCCGACGGCCTCCATCTTCTGTGACTGTCGAAGCTGCTCGTCTCGCTCTCGGAGCGCGTTCTCGGTCCGCCTTCGTTTGATCCCGAGCGCGACTGTATCGGCAATCGCACCGAGCGCGTGAAGCGTCGACTCGCCCAGTGGCCTTCGTGCAAAGAGCGCCATCACGCCGATCAGCTCGTCTTCCACGATGAGGGGGTGACCCGCAAAGGAGATCATCCCTTCCCGCTCGGCCCAGTGCGGATCGCCGATTCTCGGGTCACCCTGGACCGAGTTGGTCAAGTGCGGCTTCCGCTCCTGAGCGATTCGCCCGATCTTGTAGGCACCAATCGGAACGCGCGCATGCTTTCCATCGATGTGGGTGTACATGCCTGCGCTAGCCTGCAGCTCCAGCATCGTGCGCGAGTTGTCCACCGTCCAGATGCGAGCGAAGGCGGCTCCGACGTAGTGAACCAGCACCTCGGTGCACCGCTGGGCCAGTGCGCGGAGGTCGTCACCCTGAATCAGTGCCAGCGTGATGGAGGACGCAAGCTCGGCCAGGCGGGACTTCTCCTGGAGCTCCGACTTCAGCGCCAGGTGCGAAGCATTTTCAGCCTGCCTGCGAAGCTCGCGAGCAACGCAGGAGACGACCAGCTGCTCGCATTCGGGAGGCACCACAGCGGCCGCGCCCCTCCGAATGGCCCGTGCGGCTTCCTCGGGATAGGACGCGGGAGACATGACGAGGACGGTCGCGCAGTTCGGATCGGCGCCTTGCACGGACTCGAGGGCCCGGAGGCCGTCGATTTCGGGTGGATGATGTCCACTGACGACGACGTCCCAGCGCTGTTCGCGGAGAGCGTCCAGAAGTCGGGGGACCGTCTCGACCCTCCGAAACGTCACGTCGTACTCGCTCTCCAGCGGCTGAAGGATGCAGTCCGCTTCGGTCTCACCCGCCACGATCAGGAGTCGGAGTGCTGTCGCCATACGTCCATCCTCCTCTGTGTGGTCGTCTCGTCAGACTCTCTAGCACAGATCGAGGCCGGAGGGTGGGACCCCAGCGCCGTTCACGGCTTGGGCGCCGGGCCGTGGACTTTGCAGGCGACTCCCAGGCCGGAGCTTGTCAGGAAGAAGTTGCGATAGGACTCGCCGCCGAAGGGGGGCTTTCCGGGAATGGAGCTGAGGAACTTGCCGGCCACCAGCTTCGTGAATAGCGTGAAATCGAGCTGGGTGACGCGAAGATTGTTGGCCCGGTTGTAGCGCATCACGGCCGTCGAGATGTTGTACTGCCAGCGGAAGCAGAGATTATCCCGGATCCGCTGCAACGTACGACCGCTGAGAAGGCGACCCGGGTGGACCGCGCCGTGCTTCACACAGGAGATCCCTTCCGCCGTGAGGAAGTAGTTCCCGGAAGACCCGGGGCCCTGGCCCGGGTCGAGCGGCATCCGGGCGAGGTACCACTCGCCGACCAGTTGCTTGAAGAACCGGCCGCTCAAACTCTCTACTCGCCAGTTGTTCATGACGCTCCATCGCATCACCGCATCGGCGATCATGATCTGGTTGCGCAAGCAGGCCTCGCGAGCGCTGACGCCCCTGGCGGCGGACTCCACCCGTACAGAGCCATCTTCCTTTGCCGCCGTCGGCTTCTTGAGCGAGGAGACGGGGTCGAAGACTCCCGATTGGACCGGCTGAGGCATCGCCAGCACGAAGGCGCCCGCGGCCAACAACGCCAGCGTGAACGGTCTCCTCCAAGTCGATTGCGGTTCCCAGCTCATGAACGCGGCTCCCTTCGATCGGATCGTGCTCCGGTGGCACTCATGAGTATGCACCACGAGGGCCGTGGTTTTGGCTTTTCGACGAGTCGTGCAGTGACGCACTCCTCGGGGCGCGCGGAGTTCCGGGGGGGGAGGCGGCCGGGTGCCTACCGGGCGTAGGCGCCGCCCGGGTCGTGCTAGCACTGTCCCGCAGCCGACAGGGTGGCCCGGCTGCGCGGAATGGAGGTCCTCGTTGCCCCGAAGGCGCGACTCTTGACCTGGGTCCGCGTCGCCCGTCATGGGTATCCGAGCAGTCGCGGCACTTGAAGCTTCGGAGTACATCCTGGTCCACAACCGATGCGACCGGCAAGGGGGGCCTGTTCTCTTCGAGGGTCTTGTGTTTGCCGCTGATGTCGAATACAATATGAGTACAAACGATATTCGGACAGCATCTCCGTCAGGACTCGCAACGGCGATTCCGTGGTCCTCAGCCCTTGCCTGTTCGCGACGGGCGCCTTTCCCGAGGAGAAGGTTCGATGGCGCTCAAGGCGCGGCTCGCTCTCTACCTCGCCCTCAATGCTGCGGCGTTGCTCGCCATTGCCGTGATCGGATCACGGCTTTCGGAGCGAGTGGCCGAGAGGATTCGTCTGGGCGTCGAGACGCGCAGTGTCCGTAAGCTGCAGCGTCTGGTGCTGGCGGAGTCTCAGATCGCCGCCGAGATCCTGCTTCTTCCGAGCCAGACGGACTTCCTCCACCACCACAAGTTGCTCGAGTCGATCCAGGAAGAGCTGGGTGACCTGGAGGCGCTTCCGGCTTCTCCGGAGACACTGGTCGTCCTGCCACGCTGGCAGTCGACGAACCGCGAGTTCAAGCGGCTCCTGGAGCAAGCCGCTTTCCAAAAGCCGGTTCGCTCGCTGCCCCAGGTCCGGGAGGTGTTGTTGAAGCTGCGCGCCCAGGGGGCCGAGCAGCTCGGCATCCTGAAAGCCGCCGGCGATCGGCTTCGCGACGAGTTGCAGTCCGAGGACGTACGCATTCAGAGCCAGATTCAACGCCACTGGAAACGCATTCTCGGCATGCTCTTGTTGCTGAGCCTCGTCGTCATTGCGCTGACCATCACTTTCGGCAGGAAGCTCGGACGCCATCTCACGATGCTGGAGGGCGCCTTCAAGGAGCTGGGCGAGGGCAAGCTGCAGACCCGGCTGGGACAGGAGCCGGGCTCCCTGCCGGAGACTCGCTCCGTCTTCGAGAGCTTCGACAAGCTCGCCGAACGTCTGCAACAGCTGGATCTCATGAAGTCCCAGTTCTACTCCATGGCCGCACACGACCTGCGTTCTCCTTTGAACACGATCCGGCTCGCCGTCTCTGTGCTGCGGGAGCAACCGAACTCGAGTCCGTCGGGCTTGAAGGCTGTGGACGCCATCGATCGGAAATCCCAGACCATGCTGAGCTTGACCCACGCGCTGCTCGACAGGTTCTTCATCGAGCGCGGGCGTGTCGAGGCTCTGCACCAGAAGGTCGATGTGAATCAGGTGCTGCGTGACTGCGCCGAGGATCTTGGAGAGCGGGCAGCGGCCAGGGGGCAGTCCCTGGTGGCGGAGCCTATGCTCGGCGACGCTACCCTCTGGTGCGATCCCGCCATGTTGACCCAGGTGCTGGACAACCTGGTGGGAAATGCAATCAAGTACTCGTGCGAGGGGGATACCATCCGGTTTGGCGTTCGCGATCTCGAGGACGGCTTCCTGCAGTTCCACGTCTCGGACAATGGCCCCGGGATCGCACCGGAGGAACGCGAACATCTCTTCGCTCCCTTCCACCGGGGTCCCGGCGGAAGCGACAGGATCTCGGGCTGGGGTCTCGGGCTGGCTATCTGCAGGGAGTTCGTCGCCGCCCACGACGGCAGGATCTGGTGCGAGAGCGAAAGGGGTAAGGGGTGCTGCTTCCGCTTCACTCTGCCGCACGCTCTCGACCCGGCCGTCGGGACCGCCTTCTTGAGGGCCAGGTGCTGAGGAAAGCCTATCCGCCCCTGTGCCCCCGCTACCGAGAGGCCCCTCGCCGCTTCGGGCCGTCGTCCAGAGCGTCGGCCAGGGCAGTCAACACCTCGCGAGCGGCGTTCACCCTGGAGCTGGGCAATCCCCGAAGAGTCTTCTGAATGGCCGCTTCGACGGTACCGGGACTCTCCATGTCCAGCCGACGTCCGGTGTCGGTGAGGCCGAGCTGCGCCCGTCGGCGATCTCGCGGATCGGCGCACCGCTCGATCAGGCCCTTGCGCTGCAGTCTCTTCAACACCCCCGAGAGGGTGCTGGGATGCACGCAGAGGATGTGTGCCAGCCGGCCCGCGGTCAATCCCGGAAAGCGCCCCAGAATTCGCAAAACCATGCGCTGCGGTCCGGTGATTCCCAGTGACGACGCCATCTGCTTGGACGTGCGTTGCAGGCCATGGTCGAGGGTCCAGAGAAGCCGCATGAACTCGAGAAGCTCCCCCAGCGGCGGGGGCGCTGTTTCTCGGCCGGAGAGGACTGATATCTGGCGGGCCACCCTCATGGGGCCGCTCCCTCGACGCACCCGGACTGCGCGCGCAGTCGCGTGAGCTCCAGGAGCAAGGTGTCGATCTGGGCCTGCCCTCGGATGAAGTACGGTGCCGACGATGCGGAAGAGGTTCCCACGCGGATGCCCAGCAGCTGGCCAGGCTCCTTCAGGGAAAAGACATCCTCGTCGGTGTCGTCGTCCCCGACGTAGATGGCCGTGTCGCATCCAAGGCTGTCCCTGGCGCGCTGAACCGCCAGGCCCTTGTGTGGGGCGTTGGGCGGCAGCAGGTTGACGACGAGCTTGCCTTCGATTGCGCGCGCACCGGCCAGCTCCGCGCTGACCTCCCGAATGGCGGCCAGTGCCTGCTTCTTGCGCCGCGAACGGCGATAGTGAATGGCGAGCGACAGGCGTTTGTCCTCTAGCTCGATCCCGGCGTGCCCGCGCAGGCGTGCTGAGAGCATCGTCAGCCAGCGGCGGACGGTCCTTGCGAAGTCGCCGCTCGCCTTCATGGGCTCCAGGCCGTGATTGCCGATGACCTGGCGCAGTCGTATGCCGTCCAGCCTTCGCATGACATCGGCTCGGGCCCGACCGGAAACCACGATGCTCGGATAGAGGCCGGCGACGAGCTTCAGGAGACCACGGGTGCTTTCGCGCATCCGGGCTTCGTCCCGGTCCGCCACGATGGGAGCGAGCGTGCCATCGAAGTCGAAGGCGAGCAGGACGTTCGACCAGGCGTACTGGCGAAGCAGGTTTCGATTGGCCGGCGCCAGGATCGGTTTCATGCAGTCAGAGAATAGGCCTAGAAACTTTGAACAGCAACATAATCGCGATGCCCTCACGCCGCACCGAAATCGGCGCACCAACGATTGCCGGGAGCAGTGACGCAGCGTCCCGGTGACCCTGGGTCGCGTGCTTGCGGCCGGGTGCCTACCGGACGCCCTCGTCGCCCGGGTCGCGCAAGCGGATGCGGTGCGGAAGGTCGGCGGAACCGTAGTAGGTGTTTCTACCTGCGGAGTCGACGATCTCGATGTAGTAGTCGACGGTCGCGCTCGGGTCCGGCGGCATCGGAATGCTCCCTGTCCAGAGGCTCGGCGGGCCGGTCTCGGAGCACTCCATCGGTGACGAGGTGTAGCTCGCGGGCGGGGCGGCCGAGCTGCCGGGAGGCGTCGCCCGATAGAACAGCCCGATTGTCCGGATTCCATCCAGTTCGGCGACCTTGACCCGGACCGGGATGCGATCGCCGAGCAGCACACCTTCCGCGCTGCCGGTGGCCTCCACCACGATGGCTGGTTGCGGCCGGACGATCTGCGCCTTGAACGTGACCGGGGCCGCCGGAACCCGCATCTCGAACCCGTTGTCGTGCGCTCTCCAGAGGATGTAGTAGGAGGCCGTCCGTTCGGGTCCCGAGGGGACCGAGAGCTCCGCGATGCTCGACGAGACGGCAATGGTGCGCTGGCCGGCCAGCGGGTCGGACCAGCTCACGACCGCCTCGATCGGCGCCGCGGGCGACGTCCGCGGCTGGAAGGGACTTGCCGGCGCCAGGGCGTGCACCAGGGTCCTGGCGCATTCCCACAGCGGTGTCGCGTCCTGCAGATGAAGCCTCAGCCGGACCGGGCGCCCCATCTCGAGGCGGACGTCGCCGGCCGCGACCTCCTGAACCGGTCCGGTGACAGCAGGCCCCCGAGGCGCAGATTCCGGAGATGTGGCGCCAGGCCTCTGCGCCTGCGCTGTCGAGGCCAGCAGAAAGAAGAAGAGGAATACCTGGACCCGAATCATCGTTCGACACTCCTAGGACGGCTCATCGCTCAACCTGCCTTCAAAGCGCTCTCGCTGTCTCAGCCTGGACGCGTCCACCAGCATCCTTCCGGCCCACCTGTAGACGTTGAACTCCGAGAGGAACTGACGCATCGACTGCATGCGGGCCCTCTGCTCCGACGAAGCCATCACGATCGCCCTGTAAAGCGCGTCGCTGGCCTCGTCCAGATCGTAGGGATTCACGATGAGCGCGCCCGTCATCTCGCGCGAGGCCCCTGTGAACTGACTCAACAACAGGACTCCTTGCTCGTCGTCCCGGCTCGCGACGAACTCCTTGGCGACCAGGTTCATCCCGTCGTGCAGGCTGCTCACGTAACAGAGGTCGGCGCCCCGGTAGTAGCGAAAGACCGACGCGGGCTCGTGATGCGCCTGGAACAAGATGATGGGCCTGTAGCCGTTCTTGGAGTACGTGGCATTGACGGAATCGGCGACGGCCTGGACCCTTTCGCCCAGGTTTCGGTAGGAGGGAATCGCCGTACGGCTCGGCGCCGCTAGCTGGATGAACGTGAACCGTCCCCGAGCCTCCGGATGCTTCTCCAGGAGTTTCCCGACCGCCAGGAGCCGTTCCTCGATGCCCTTCGTGTAGTCGAGCCTGTCGACTCCCACGCCGATCCACGCGTCGGATGCCAGGCCGTGCTCGGCCATCAGGCTTGCCCGGCAGTCCGCGCAAGGAGGGCTCGCCTTGGCCCGCTTGTTCGGCCACTCGATGGAGATCGGATAGGGTCGCACGTGCGTCACGTGACCGCGGAACTCCACGGAGATCTCTTCCCGGTCGATCCTCGCCTCCAGGTAGCGGTCCACGGCTGCGATGAAGTTGTTGCAGTGCGCTCGCGTGTGGAAGCCCATGATGCTGCTGCCGAGGAGCCCTTCCAGCAGCTCGCGGCGCCAGGGGCAAATTCCAAAGCGCTCCGCTTCCGGCCAGGGGATGTGCCAGAACGTGATGAGCGTCGCCTTCGGAATGCGCGACCGCAAGTACCTCGGCGCCAGCGCGAAGTGATAGTCCTGCACCAGGACGACCGGATCGTCGGAGTCCGCCTCTTCGACGACGGTCATCGCGAACTTCCTGTTCACGGCCTGGTACTGCGTCCAGTCCTCGGAGCGAAACGACGGGCGCTCGTGGGCGACGTGGCAGAGGGGCCAGAGCCCTTCGTTGGCCAGACCATAGTAGTAGCCCTGCTCCTCCTCTCGCGACAGCCAGACCCTCCGGAGCAGGTAACGCTCCTCGCCTGGGGGGACGCGCAGCCGGGAGCTCGCATCGGCATTCTCGCGATCGGCGGAGCCGCTCCCATGTCCGACCCAGACACCCGAGCAGGCTTCGAGGACCGGCTCGAGCGCCGTCACCAGTCCGCTGGCGGGGTGCTGCACGGCCACCGAGCCGTCGGGCTGGCGCGAGTGGATGTAGGGCTCGCGGTTGGCGACGATGATCACCTTCTCGCCATGGAGCTTGGAGCCAAGGACTTGCTTGAGCCGTTCGGGCGTCCAGATGCCGCCGAAATCCGTCTCCTCCTCGGCGCGGATACGCTCGACGAGCTCCTGGACGTCGCGCAAGAGCGGCTTGAGCTCGGCGGCGGGAGCCTCACCCCGCAGGAACTGGCGGAAGGCGGCGACGGAGCCGCGCCAGGTGAGGCGCGCGGCAAGCACCGTGGCCGTCGAGCCCGCCAGCGCGATGAGGGCGAAGGCCACGAACATCAGCATGCGCACCTGCCCGGTGCGGCGCTCGATGTAGCCCAGGTTGTGCACCAGGATCAGGAATCCCAGCGGCGTCGGTCCTTCGAGGATTGGAAAGGCGGAGGCGTGGAGATGGGTGTTCTCGAGATCGACCTTGGCGTGCCACGGCCGCCACCGTTCGGGCGGACCTTCGACCGCCTCGCGGGCCTGTTTGCCGAGCAGCTCGCGCAGCAACTTGACGGGGAACTCGGCCGTCGACGCAAACATCAGGAGGTCCGGTCCGTAGACCGCGGCAGCCATCAACCGATCGTCGCGAGTCAGCTCCGTGAGAAGCGCCTCGACGGCCGTGCGATCGCCTTGCCGCCAGCCGCGGGCAAGGCTGTCGTGGGCGCCGGACGTGGCGAGCGCTGCCCGCTGGAGCACGTCCTTTTCGAACCAGTCGCGCGCCGTATTGCCGACAGCCGCCGACGCCAACCACGCGACGCCGAACAGCACGGCCAGAAGGAGCAGAGTGATGCGTACGTGCTGGCCCATTGCGCGCGACAGCGTCGGCCGCTTCAGGCGTCCTCGGCGACGCCCGGCCGCGCCTCGAGCAGGACGTCGAGCAACGCGTCGATCTCGCGCTGGCTTCGGATGAAGTACGGCGCCTTCGAGCGGGCGGCCCGCCCGACGCGGACGGCCAAGATCCGGTCCGGCGCCGCGCAACCGAACGCGTCCTCGTCAGTCACGTCGTCGCCGACATAGAGGATCCGGTCGCAGTAGAGCCGCTGGCTCGCAGCCATCAGCGCAGTGCCCTTGTCCGGTGCCGTGCGCGGAACGATGTTGAGCACCAGCTTTCCCGGGACGATCCGGGCGTCGCTCAGTTTCGCCGCCTTGGCGCGGATGAGCCGGGCCACGGCGGCGCGGTCTCGGCACTCCCGGTAATGAACGGCCAGAGAGTACTGCTTGTCTTCGAGCCGAACACCCTGCAGCCCACCCAGGACCGGCTCGAGCTCGCTCAGCCAGGATCTCGTCAGCGCTCGGTACTCCTCGCTGGCCGATCCGGGCTCGACACCGTGATTGCCGATAACGTCCCAGACGTCGATCTGGTTGATCCTCTGCAAGGCGTCAGCCTGGGAACGACCCGTGACGACGGCGCACGGGTAGCGGCGGCTGACCTGCTGGAGACGCTCGCGAGTCGACGGTCGCATCTGGGCCTGGTCCGGTTTGGCTACAATGGGAGCCAGCGTGCCGTCGAAGTCGAACGCCAAGAGCACGTTGGAGCGGGCGAACTCTTCGAGCACCCCGCGAGCAGTCCTTTCCAGCAGATACTTCACCTGAGGTCTCCTCCGTCTTGACTCCCAGTCTACTCGAAGCCCCGTTCTCATGTCAGCCAGGTACACCAGAGGTGGATGCTTGAGCCTCCAGGATTCACACGACGCCGATCCCACCTGGTATCGGGACGCCGTCGTCTACGAGGTCCGCGTCGGCTCCTTCTTCGACTCCGATGACGACGGGGCCGGCGACTTTCCCGGACTGATCCGCAAGCTCGACTACATCGCGGACCTGGGAGCAACCGCCATCTGGCTGCTGCCTTTTTATCCGTCCCCGATGAGAGACGATGGCTATGACATCGCCGACTATCTGTCGATCCATCCGGAGCTCGGCAAGCTGGACGACTTCAAGCGCTTCCTCCGGGAGGCCCATCGAAGGGGCATGCGCGTCATCACGGAGCTGGTGCTGAACCACACCTCGGATCGGCACGCCTGGTTCCAGCGAGCGCGCAGCGCCCCGCCTCACAGTCGTTACAGGAACTTCTACGTCTGGAGCGAAACCGACGACCGCTACCCGGAAGCCAGGATCATTTTCCAGGACTTCGAGCGTTCGAACTGGACCTGGGACCCTGTCGCAAAGGCCTATTACTGGCACAGGTTCTACTCGCACCAGCCGGACCTCAACTTCGACAACCCGGAAGTGCGCCGCGAAATGTTCCGGGTCGTGGACTTCTGGCTCGGGCTGGGCGTGGACGGGCTGAGGCTGGACGCCGTCCCGTACCTGATAGAGCGCGACGGCACGGGCTGCGAGAACCTACCCGAGACGCACGCAGTCCTGCGCGAGCTGCGTGCGCACATCGACTCCCGGTTTCGGGGCCGAATGCTCCTCGCCGAGGCCAACCAGTGGCCCGAGGACGCCGTGGCCTACTTCGGCCGCGGCGACGAGTGCCACATGGCCTTCCATTTCCCGATCATGCCGCGCATGTTCATGGCGACCGAGATGGAGGACCGCTACCCGCTCGTCGACGCCCTCGTGCAGACACCCGCTATCCCCCAAACCAGCCAGTGGGCGCTCTTCCTGAGAAACCACGACGAGCTGACGCTCGAGATGGTGACGGACGAGGAGCGGGACTACATGTACCGGGTCTTTGCGCAGGAGCCCGGAGCCCGGCTGAACCAAGGGATCCGGCGACGGTTGGCGCCGCTGCTGGGAAACGACCGTAGGCGAATCGAGCTGATGTACGCGCTCTTGCTGTCCTTACCCGGCACGCCGGTCCTCTACTACGGCGACGAGATCGGCATGGGCGACAACTTCCATCTCGGCGATCGCAACGGCGTTCGAACTCCGATGCAGTGGTGCGGCGATCGGAACGCCGGTTTCTCGAAGGCCAATCCCCAGAAGCTAGCTCTGCCTGTCGTCATCGACCCCGAGTACCACTACGAGGCGGTCAATGTGGAGGCCCAGCACGCCAATCCGCACTCGCTGCTCTGGTTCGTGAAGCGGCTGGTGGCGCTGAGAAAGAGCCATCGCGCGTTGGGTCGCGGCACCCTGGAGCTGCTCTACCCGAAGAACGCGAAAGTCCTGGCCTTCCTGCGCCATCACGATGAGCAGCAGCTGCTCGTGCTGGCCAACCTTTCGCGCTTCACGCAGCCGTGCGAGCTGGAGCTCTCCGCGCTGTCGGGCTGGACGCCGGTAGAGCTCTCCGGCCAGACGCGATTTCCCCGGATCGAGGAGCGGCCGTATCCTTTGACTCTCGGTCCCCGAGGATTCTGCTGGTTCGCGCTCGAGCCGCCGCGCCCCGTGGAGAGGACGTCGGCGGCGGAGCGAACTCCCGGGCCCGTCCTCGAAGTCGGGCGGAGCTGGACGGAGTTGCTGGCCGAAGAGCGATGGGAGGAGCTCGCCTCGGTGGTGAGGGCCGCCCGTGTCCAGGGCGCCTGGTTCTGGGGACAGGGCGGTTCGCCGGGGCATGCGAAAGTCCTCGACGCCATCCCGATGAGGCGCGGGGAAAAGGAGGCATGCCTTCTACTCGTCGATGGGGAGCCGTCGGAAGGCCGCCAGAAGGTCCACTGGCTGGTGCTTGCGTGCGGGTCGAAGGAGGAGCTGGCTCGCTCTCCCAAGCAGGCGCAGGACTCCGCGATGGCCTCGGTGCGAATCACGACACGGAAGAGCGATGAGGTCCTCTATGACGGCATCCACTGTCCGTGGGTCCGGGAAGAGATCCTGCTCTGGATGAGGAAGAAGAGGCGGCTCAGGGGGCGGCTGGGGGAGCTTCGAGGCATTCGCACGACCGCGCCGGCCTCCCTGACCGATGGCGGAGTGCTGGCCGGGGAGTCGGTGTTTCGCGTGTCCGAACAGTCCTATGCGGTCGTCGCGTACGGGGGGCGGGCGCTGCTCAAGCTCTACCGCGGCGTCGAGCCTGGAACGAACCCGGACCTCGAGATCGGCCGGTTCCTGGCGGAGAGAGCCGGATTCCCGCATGTTCCTCCGACGGCCGGCTATCTGGAGTACGTCGCGGGTCGGGGGCCGGCGCTGGTCCTGGCTGTGCTTCAAGCGTTCGTGCCCAGCGAGGGCGATGGCTGGAGCCTGGCGCTGGGGCACCTGGGACAGTTCTTCGAACGGGTGCTGGCCGCAGCTGCCGAGCCGGTGCCTGGCCCGCTCTCCACCGGGTGGCTCGATGGCCTGGTCCCGCTCGAGGTACCCGGGCCGGTCCGCAGAGAGGTCGGCGCCTTTCTGGAGCTGATGCGAATGCTGGGCCACAGGACGGCCGAGATGCACCGGGCCCTGTCCGAGACGGAGGACCCGGACTTCAGTCTCGAACCGTTCACGTCTCTCTACCAGCGCAGTCTCTACCAGTCCGCCAGAAACGCGACTAGCCTGGCATTCGGCCGGCTCAGGGATTCCCTGGACAGTCTTCCGGCCGAGCTGCAAGGCCCCGCCGGCCGCTTGCTGACCATGGAGTTGCGATTGCTGGAGCACTTCCGCCGGCTCGTAGGGCCCCGGATCTCCGCCATGCGCTCGAGGATTCACGGGGACTACGACTTGCAGCATGTACTCTATACCGGAAAGAGCTTTTGTATCCTTGATTTCGAAGGCGATACCTCCAGGCCTCCCGGAGAGCGTCGGCTGAAGCGATCTCCGCTGAGAGACGTGGCGTCCATGCTGGCTTCGTTTCACCGCGCCGCCCATTCCGCGCTGCGAGGGCCCAGGTCCGCCATCCGCGCCTCGGACGTCCCGGCGATGCTTCCCTGGGCGCGGGCCTGGACGGACTGGGTTTCGGCGGTCTTCCTTCACTCCTATCTGGCCAATGCGGCCCCCAGGACCGTTCCTTCCGATCCGGACGAGCTGCGCGTGCTGCTCTTGCACTTCCTGCTGGAAAGATCGCTCCTCGAGCTCGAAAAGGTCTCGAGGCTAGGGCCGGAACGGCTGCACGTCCCGCTCGATGAGTTGCAGCGCCTGCTCGACGCCGGCTAGGAACCAGGAACCGGTCGGAGCGCGCCAGCGCCTGGCCCTTGCCGGGGCCGATCTGCCTCCGTGCGGCACAGCCTCCGAGGTGGCGGCCATGGTATCGTGGCAGCGGCCATGGGCAGGCATGACGGCAAGGCTCTCCTGGCGGCTCTAGCGCTGGCGGCTGCGCCGGTGGCCGCCGACTCCGAGGAGCTGACGCGGCTCGCGACCCGGTGCGAGGGGCAGCGGTTCATGGTCGACTATTCGAGTCCGCAAGGCCGGGTGCGCCTCTTCACGGACACGGGCGGCGGAAACGTGATCTACGAGGACGCCGTCCGAAGGCTCGGGCTGGCCGTCCGACGATCGGGCGCCGGCGGACTGCCCGCAGCCCGGGTTCCTCGCCCGAACGGGGCCGTCCCGCTTCCGATGCCGATGCCGGACGGCTGTCCGGAGGGAGGGATGCTTTTCGTTTCCAGGCGTGAGATGCCCGACTCGGATGGGCGCGCCGGAGTGCTGGGCGAGGCCTGGTTCAAGAACCGTGTCTGGCTGCTCGACTATCCGGGCCGACAGCTCTACCTCGTGAACGACGCGCGCGCCTTCGAGGGGGTGCCGAAGCACCCCCTCTTCTTCCAGACCGATCCGAGCGGCCGGAGGGCTGTGAACTATCCGCGGATCGAGGTCGAGATCGACGGGACTCTCTATCCCCTGCTGTTGGATACGGGTGCCACGCTGCAGCTGACGAGCGAGGCGGCCGCGACGCTTGGGCGGCGGCCGGGCTCGCAGTTAGCCACTTCCTTCGTCGCCGGCTCCGTGTTCGACTCGTGGCGGCGCTCGCACCCGGACTGGCCTCTCATCGAGCGCGCCGACGGGCTGGTGGGCGACCAGCCGGCAATCCGCGTCCCCTGGGTGCGCGTCGCCGGCCGCCGGATCGGGCCGCTCTGGTTCACGCGCCGGCCCGACGCCAGCTTCCACGACTTCATGTCCCGCTACATGGACCGGCGGATCGACGGCGCCCTGGGCGGCAACGCGTTTGCGAGCTTCTCCCTGCTGCTGAACTACCCCGACGCCTCGTTTGCGCTCCTGCCCGGGTCCGCCGCAAGGCGAAGAAAACCGGGGACACACGACCTATTTTGAAAAAATAGGTCGTGTGTCCCCGGTTTTCCCGTGCAACGTTGGGCCAGCGCTCGCAGGTCGTCGCCCTTGATCAGTGCGAGTGTGCTGGAGGGCGCCCGCTCTGCCAAGCGAGTTATCTCCTCGAGCTCCGATTCCAGTGCCAGATGCGAAGCCCGTTCCGCCCGCTGTTCCAGCTCGCGGGCGATGCAGTAGGCGATCAGTTGCCCGCTCCCGGTAGGCACCACGGCAGCCGCGCCTCGCTGAAGTGCCGTCGCGGCTTCCTCTCCGTACGGCGCAGCCGCCGTCGGCGCCTTGCACGGCCTGGAGGACCCGAAGTCCGCCATCTCCGACGGATGATGTCCGCTGACGACGACGTCGCAGCTCTCTTCGCAAAGCGCGTCCAGTAGTCGAGTGGCCCCATTTTGGGTTCTTTCGTGCGTCCCGGCTTCCCCCCCCGGGGCTTTCGCTTCCGCTACTCCTTCTCGTGGAGCGTGCAGTGTGCCCGGTTCTTCTTCAGGTATTGCTCGATCCCCTGAGAGAACTGCTTCAGGTCGTTCGGGTCGCGGCTCGTCAGGATGTTGCCGTCTACCACCAGCGGCCGGTCCTCGACGACGTTACCACCCGCGTTCTTCAGGTCGGCTCGGATGTCGCTGACGCCCGTGATCTCCTTGCCCGATACCAGCCCGGCGTTCAGCAACACCTGAGGTCCGTGGCAGACCGAGGCGATGAGCTTGCCCGCCTTGTTGGCTCCGCGCAGGAAGTCGAGCACCTCTCCGTCCGTTCGCTTGATGATGGGATTCCAGGCGCCGCCGGGTACCATCACGGCGCAGTAGTCCGTCGGTTTGGCTTGCGAGATCTGCTTCGTCACCGGAATCCAGATCGAGGGCTTGAGGAACTGGATGGCCATGACCCGGTCCTTGATCCCGTCGGGCGTGACGATCTCGACGGTTGCGCCCCGGGCCTGGAAGTAGCGCAGCGGATAGGTGACTTCGATCTCCTCGAAGCCGTGGGCTGCCGCGATGGCGATCTTGAGGCCCTTCATTGCCTCTGGGTCCGTCGCTGGGACCTCGGGCACGTTGAAAACCGGGGACACACGACCTATTTTCCAAAAATGGGTCGTGTGTCCCCAGTTTTCCGAGCTGGTACAATCGAGTCGGCCAGACGAGGGTGTCGGGGCGGCGAAGGGCGCTGCGATGTGGTTCCTCCGAGCACCCGCGCTCTCGGATCCGAACGATGACTCGAGTCGACTCTGCGAAACCCACCTGGACGGCGGCCGTGCGAAAGCTGCGCGGGGCCGATCCCGTGCTGGCGACGGTCATCGAGCGGGTCGGGCCGTGCCGGCTGGCGTTGGACCCGGCCGAAAATCCGTTCATGGCCCTGGCCTCGTGCATCGTCTCGCAGCAGCTTTCGGGGAAGGCGGCGGCCACGATCTTCGGCCGGTTTCAGGGGCTCTACCCGCGCGCGACCCAACCGACGCCCAAGCAGGTACTGCGCACGCCGGTCGAGAAGCTGAGGAGCGCCGGACTGTCGGGCGCCAAGACGGCGGCCATCCATGACCTGGCGCGGCGAATCGCTGACGGGCTCCTCCCGGTTGACGAGCTCGGACGCATGGACGACGAAGCGGTCATCCAGACGCTCTCCAGCGTTCGAGGCATCGGCCGCTGGTCGGCCGAGATGTACCTGATCTTCCGGCTGGGCCGGCCCGATGTGCTGCCGGTGGGCGACCTGGGGCTCCGCAAGGGCGTGCAGCGCGCCTACGGCCTGGAGGAGTTGCCGAAGCCCGTGCGGCTCGAGCAGATCGCGCATCCATGGAAGCCGTATCGCAGCATCGCCACGTGGTACTTCTGGGCCAGCCTGGACGCGAAGGCCGAAGCAGGAGCGTAGGCGAAAGCCGGCTCCGGCAGGCCTGGCACGGCCAGCGCTAGGGTGCGTCCCGGGCAGTGCCGTCGAGGATGTCGTGGACCTTCTCGAGAAGGGCGGCGGGGGTAAAGGGCTTCTGGAGCAGGTGGCCGCCGCCTTCGAGGACGCCGTGGACGGCGAGCACGTCGCCCGTGTACCCGGTCATCAGGAGCACCTTGGTCGCGGGGCGCAGCTGGCTGATTTCGCTGGCGAGAACTGGACCGCTCATCCCGGGCATCACGACGTCGGTGAGCAGGAGATCGAACGGCTCGCCCTTGCGCGCTAGCTCCAGCGCTTCGTCCTGGGTGGCCGCCTCCAGCACCTTGAAGCCACCGCGGCCCAGTACCAGCTTGGCCAGAGTGCGGATATCGGCATTGTCGTCGATCACCAGCACGGTTCCGCCGACGGTCGTTCGCACCGGTCTGGCCGGCTTGGGTGCGACTGCGACCTGGGCGCACTCGACTCGGGGAAGCAGGATGTCGAAGGTCGTGCCGGAGTCGAGCTCGCTCTTCACCGTGATGAAGCCGCCGCTTTGCCGAACGATGCCGTAGACGGTGGCCAGCCCCAGCCCTGTTCCCTTGTCGACGGACTTCGTCGTGAAGAACGGCTCGAAGATGCGGTTGAGGACGGACGGCTCGATCCCGCAGCCCGTGTCCGCAACCGAGAGTCTGACGTAGCGCCCTGGCTGCAGCTCCGAGCCAGCCGGGGTCATGCCTTCCTCGAGCTCCGTCGGGGCAAGCTCCAATCGCAACGTCCCGCCGGCCGGCATCGCATCGCGAGCGTTCACGGCCAGGGTCATCAGCACCTGCTCGATCTGCCCCGGATCGGCCAGCACGCAGCAGGGTTCGGGCTGATCGGGCAGCGCCAGCGCGATGTCCTCGCCGATGAAGCGGTGCAGCATCTTCGACATGTCGGCCACGGCGGCGCGCAGATCGACGACCACCGGTTGCAACACCTGGTGCCGGCTGAAGGCCAGGAGCTGTCGTGTCACGCGGGTTGCCTTGTCCGCGGCGCCTCGGATGAGCGCCGCGTCGCGCGCAATGGAGGAGCCCGGTGGGGCGTCCTCGAGGATGAAGGCGGCGTTGCCGGCGACGACGGTGAGCAGGTTGTTGAAGTCGTGCGCGATGCCGCCAGCGAGCCGGCCGATGGCCTCCAGCTTCTGGGCCTGCCGGAGCTGCTCGTCGCTCTTGCTGAGCGCCTCGTCGGCCCGCTTGCGGCGGATGCCCAGGCCGATGACGTCTGCGATCGGCAAGAGCCCGTCGAAAGTGCTCGGCGCGATGCGGCGTCCCGATGTGACGCTGAGGAAGCCCAAGAGTTCGTCCTCGATCGCGATGGGGAAGGATGCCTGGAAGACATCTCCCGGACAACTCTTGCAAGGGAACGGGAGTGAGTCGGCCTTGCGGCCTGCAAGGTGGACCAGCACGGGAAGCCGTTCCTGGTGCGGCGCGCGCAGCTGGCACGGCAAGGACGGCGGCTCAGGCGGTGGGCCGTCGACCGCGGCGCAGGACCTGAGCTCGAGGGCGCCGCTCTGTAGATTGCGCAGCCAGACGCACGCCGAAAGCGCTCCGAGCCGCTTCGCTGCCGCTCGGGCACAGCGCGCCAGCATGCTATCGAGCGTCTCGGTCTGCACCAGCGCCAGGCTGACGTCGGCGGTCAGCTCGGCCAGGACGGTGCGCTCGCCTAGCGCAGTCTCCGCCCGCTTGCGGCTGAGAAACTGAGCCAGCTGCCGGCCGATCGAGTCGAGTGTCTGCAGTGCATCGGGGTCCGGCGGCTTGGACTCGCGGCTGAAGAACGTGAGCGCCCCGATGGCGGCCCCGGAATCGATCAGCGGAAAGGCGTAGCCTCCGCGTAGCCCCGCTTTGGCCGCGGCCTCGCTCCGAGGCAGGTCCGCCGAGGAAACGTCAGCGATGAACAGGGGCGTGCCCGTCTTCCAGACCAGGCCCGGCAGACTGTGCCCCGGCGGCAGCTCGAGCTTCTCCGAGCAGCAAGCCAGCTCCTGGGGAACATCATCGAGTCGTCCCCAGGTACCCGCACATCGCATCACGTTTGCGGTCGGATCGACGGTCCAGAGATCGCCGACATCCCACTCGAGACAGGCCAGCAGCGCCCGCACGATCTTCTCGCCGGCCGCGACGACCGTCGGGCCTGTGGCCAGGATGCGAGCAGTTTCGTGCTCGGTCTCCCGGCGGCGGGTTGCCCGCACCATCCCCGTGATGTCCTCAGAGATGCCGCAGACACGCACGACCCGTCCGCCTGAGTCGCGTACGGGGGAGCCGACGTGACGCACGGTGCGGATTTCGCCGTCCGGCCGGACAACCCGGCACTCGAATTGCCGGGCGGAGTTGGCTCGCATGGTACCTAGCTCGGCACGCACGGCGTCGCGGTCGTCTTCATGAATGACCGCGAGCGTGGCCTCGATGCCGCCGTAGGCGAACTCGGTCGGGCGGCCCGTGATGCGCTCGAAGGCCGGGCTCATGTAGTAGATGGCATCGTCGGTCGCGGAGACGAGCCAAAAGACGTGGGGGCTCGACTCTGCGATCTGCCGGAAGCGGGTCTCGCTCTCGCGCAGCGAGCGTTCCGTCGAGCGGCGCCAGTCGCGGCTCTGACAATCGCGCAACTCGCGCTCGACGGCGGGGAGCAGCCGGGACAGGTTGTCCGAGGCGAAGCAGTCACGGGCACCGGCCCTCATGGCCCGGGTGGCCTCGGCGTCCGTGAGTGCAGGTGAGAGAACCAGGAGCGGGATGTCGGCGCCTCGAGCTGTGAGCTCTCCAAGCGCCGGCTCCAGAAACGGAAGGTCCGACAGCACGATGTCCCAGGCGCCGTCAGACATGGCCGCCTGGAGCATCCTGTTATCGCCGGCCAGGCGCATCTGCAGCGCAAACGCGCTCTCCAGCTGGTGTGCAGCTTCGGCGGCGTCCGCCTGGCGCGTACTGAGTACGAGAACTCGCAGGGCCGGTGCCATCGGACGCCTCATGCCGCGGGGCCTCTCGATCCGGCCGCCTGCACACGGACGGCGCAGATGCGGAGGAGGAGAGAACCCGGGTGGTTCGCGAGCGGAATCGGCACGAAGGTCACCATCCGCAATCGCAGTGCCAAGCCGTCCTGGAACGACCTTTGCAGTCCGATTGGTCGTGGTGGCACGAACTCGGCGAGGTCGGGAAGCGATGTTGTCGCTGTGCGCAGTGACGCTCATCGTCGGCCGGCTCGCGGTCGCCGAGGAGTCGGCGGGGTGGCTGAGTCGAGGGCCGGGACAGTTCCGTCATGACGTGCGTCTTCCGGGTACAGCGCAAGAGCTGGCCGTCTTCGGGTCGACCTGGGACGCATCGAAGTCGCTTGCCTGGTTTGCCACCGAGAGCGGGCTCTACAGGCTCGATTCGAATGGCGGCTGGACGAGGTTCGGCCGGGCCGAGGGTTTGCCTTCCGAGGTGGCGCGAGCGGTCGCGGTGGACGGGCGAGGTCGGGCGTGGTGCGGTACTGCCGCCGGGCCCGCATTCATGGAAGGGGCCGGGTTCCGGAGGGTGGAAGCCAGCTCGGGCCAGCCGCTAACGGCCGATGTCTGGACGATCTGTCATGACAGTGAGACGACCTGGATCGGGACTGACGAAGGGTTGTTCCAGGTCGAGGACGGTCGGGTTCGCCGGCGGTTCACGATCCGCGAGGCGCCGCTGGGCGAGAACTGGATCTCGGGCGTTGCGGCCGACGGCAAGGGGAACGTCTGGGTGGCCGTCTGGCTGGGCGGCGTGGCGCGTTTCGACGGGAAGGGGTGGACCGCGTGGCGCGACCCGGATGGGCGTCCCGAGGCCGACGAGCGGCCGGACGACGGACTCCTGTCGGACGCGGCGACTTCGGTGGCGATCGAGGCCGGGGGCACGGTAGCGGTGGCAACGAGCTCGGGGGTGTCGCGGTTCGACGGGTGGCGCTGGCGAGACGCCTGGCTGGGACCGGTGAGTTACGTGGAGCCCGCGCGCGAGGGACGGACGCTGCTGGCGGGGACGCCGGACGGGCTGCTCATCCTGGAAAGCGGTCTGGTGCGGCGTTATCACCGGAGCGCGGAGCTTCTGCCGGCCGGGGCCGTGAGCGGCCAGGGGAGCGCGACCGGCCGCACGCGCGGGGCGCTGCCTTCCGGAGAGGTCTTCACGGCGGCGGAAGCCGGGGGCCGGATCTTCGTGGGGACACGCAGGGGGGTGGCCGTCCTGGAGAGCGCGCCGTGAGCAACACGATTGGAAAGATGCTTCGGGTCACGACCTGGGGGGAATCTCACGGGCCGGCGATGGGGGCCGTGGTCGACGGCTGTCCAGCCGGGCTGGAGCTGGGCACCGAGGAGATCAGGCGGGAGCTTTCGCGGGACGTTCCTGACCGTCGGATCGGGACGGGCCGCCGGGAGGAGAACGCGGCCGAGATCCTGAGCGGCGTCTTCGAGGGGCGAACGATCGGGACGCCGATCAGCATCCTGATCCCGAACGGGGACGCGAAGTCCTGCCGCTACGAGCCGCTGAGGCAGACGCCCAGGCCCGGCCACGCCGACTACACGTGGCGCGTGAAGTACGGGCACGTGGACTGGCGGGGGGGCAGCCGGGCGAGCGGCCGCGAGTGCATCTCGCGGGTGGCGGCAGGAGCGATTGCGCGCAAGCTGCTGGGGCTTGCGGGCGTCTCGGTCGGCAGCCGGATCGTGGAGCTTGCGGGCATGGCCGTGGAGGATGAGAAGGGGCTCGAGGCTGCGGTTGAGCGGGCGCTCGAGCTAGCGAACCGAGGGGAGAGCAGCGGCGGGCGGGTGCGGGTGGTTGTCTCGGGGCTGCCCGCGGGACTCGGGGAGCCGGTCTTCGGGAAGCTGTCGGCGGAGCTGGGGGCGGCGCTGCTGGGGATTGGCGCGGTGAAGTCGATCGACATCGGCGCGGGTCGAGCACACGCGGCCATGACGGGCAGCGAGTCCAATGACGCGATTCTCGTGGAAGACGGCCGGCTGACGTTCGGCTCGAACACCGCGGGCGGTGTGCTGGGCGGGATCTCGACCGGGATGGACCTGGTGGCGACGATCTCGGTGAAGCCGACGCCCTCGATTCCGCTGCCGCAGCAAAGCGTCGACCTTGCGACGGGGAAGCCCAAGACGATCGAGGTGAAGGGGCGGTTCGATCGGAACATCACGCCCAGGGTAGCCGTGGTCGCCGAATCGATGGCTGCGCTGGTGCTGGCCGATCACATGATCCGCTCTGGCTTCATCCATGGGTCGCGGCTGGAGCTGAGTCCGCTGCTGTACAAGAAGTAGCCAGTAGACAGTAGCCAGTAGACAGTAGCCAGTAGTCAGTAGTCAGTAGGGGGGCGGCTCATCACTTCAGCGTGAAGCTCGTCACGGTGCCGCCACTGCTTGGGGACTTCCCTGCCTCGATGGCGTCGGGCCGATGCGCGACCGGCCTACTTCTCCCCAACGCCCTACTCGAGCTTCCTCGCCCTGTTCCCCCCCCTACTGACTACTGGCTACTGTCTACTGGCTTCTCCTCCCCGTGACGCAGCGCACACTTGGGCGCGGGGCGGGCATTGGATTTGCGGAATTCGTGCGCGTGTTTGGAGCACACCGGACTCACCGTTCTGACCGCCCACCGGCCTACGCCACCACCGGGCCGGGTTGGTTGCGGACCAGCGCGCATGGCGGTGCTCCGCGTGCAGGGTTGGATGCCCCGGGGAGGTACAACTTCCCCGAGCATCCCTGTACCGGAGCGGAGCACATGCCGGGGACGTGTTCGATCGGAGCAACCCTGCTTCATTCGTCTCCCAGCCGCTGGATTGCGGAACGGCCACTGGCGCCTGTTGCTGCGACTGCCCCTCGCGTGCGCAGGACTGGGTCCGGGTCGTGGTTGCTGGGGCTGGGCCTCGCGGCTGCCCTATTGATGCCCAGGGCGGCGTGGGCCCAGCCCCAGTCTTTTTCTCCATCACCCGGCGCCTTGGAGGCGCCGGTTTCTCCCTCACCATGGGCATCCTATCGGCCGCGCGCTCAGACAGCAGCGCCGATCCCGGCGGCCTCCGCGCTGCCGGCTCCAGCCGCCTTGCCCGTGGCTGCCGCTCCGGCCGTGGCGCCGGAGCCGACTCCCTGGCAGGTCTATCGGCCCGTCGCTTCGCCCACCGTCCCGCGTCCGGCGCTCGGGAGTGGCTTTCAGCCACCGCAGCCACCGAATGCGGCCCCGGGCCCCGCGCCCGTCTTCTGGTCCTTGCCCGGTCCCGCGCAGCAGGGTGCCGGCACTTTTCGCGGAGGGACGCCACTCGCGGGACATGTTGTCCGCGTCGGATTCCTCGGGCCCCTCACGGGGCCCGCGTCGCCTTACGGGGAATCTTGCCGCCGCGGCATCGAGCTGGCGCTGGCGGACGCCGCCGCTAGCGGCGCGGGGGTAAGCTTCGAACTGGTCGCCGTCGACGACGCCGGCGATGAGGTCAAGGCAGGCGCCGGAGCCGTCAAGCTGGCCCACGAAGACCAGGTCGTCGCCATCCTGGGCGCAGTCAACAGCGCCTCCACGCACGTGGCCGCGCGCGTTGCTGCCATGGCCGGATGTCCGCAGATCACCAGCGTCTCCACCGATCCTGCCCTGACGCGCACGAACAACCGCTGGATCTTCCGCAACCTGGCCGACGATACGCTCCAGGGCGCTGCGCTGGCCCGCTACCTCTACGACACCCGCGGTCTGAAGAGGGTTGCGCTGTTGCATGACGACAACCGCTACGGCCGCGGCGGCGCGCGCGTCATTCGCGGCGAGTCGGAGCGTCGCGGGCTGCCGCTCGTGCTGGACCGTGAGTTTGCCCGCGGCACGAGCGTCTTCGACGGTCTGGCGCAGGACGTCGCCGCATCGAAGGCCGAAGCGGTCGTGATCTGGGGGCTCTTCGCCGAGGCGGCCGATATTGTCAAGGCGCTCTCCGCGCGCGGGATCCGGCCGCTGGTGAGCGGCGGCGACGGGCTGGCGAGCCCCGCCTTCCTGGCGCGGGCCCAGGCGGCGGCCGAGGGGGCCGTCGTGACCTATCCCTTCGACCCGGCGGCGGCGAATCCCGACACCCGCGGTTTCGTGGAGCGCTACCAGGCGCGCCATGGCGAGCCGCCCGATTCGTTTGCAGCGCACTCCTATGACGCCGCGATGGCCGTGGTGCGGGCGGTACGGGAGGTCGGCGCCGATCGAGAGCGCGTGCGCGCGGCCCTTGCCGGGATGCCTCCGTCCAGAGGAGTCGCTGGCTCCTTTGAGCTCGATGAGGCCGGGAATGCGCGGGCGGCTGTCGAGCTGGCTGTGGTGCAGGATGGCCGGTTCCGGCCCCTGACCCCGAACGAGGCGCTGACGACCTCGAGGTGACGCGCGTGCGCGGGCCGCTGGCAGGGGTCGCAATCCTACTCCTGGCTCCGATCGCGCTCGCGGGCGCGGAGACGATCCGCTTCGAGGACGCCACCGCCGCGGCGTTGGCCGACCTCGTCCCCTATCCCCCTGCCAATCTACGAGTGGAAAGCGTCGCTGACGCTATTGGCTCCGGTTTTGCCGTGGCCGACTTCGACGCCGACGGGCGGCTCGACATCTACCTGGCCGCTCCGGTCCCGGGCCGGCTGGCGGGAGACGGTGGCTCGGGCCGCCTGTTGCGGCAGCTGGCAGCGGGCACCTTCGAGGACGCCACCGCGCGCGCCGGGGCCTGGGGGCCTCCGCTGGCCTCCGGAGCGGCAGCCGCCGACTACGATGGCGACGGCTTCATCGACCTCGTCGTCACCGGCCGCGGCGGCACGCGCCTTCTCAGGAACAGCGGCGGGCGCGGCTTCGAGGACGTCACGCGCGGTGCGGCGATCGTGGGACCCGGCTGGGGCACGACGCCGCTCTTCTTCGACGCCGACGCGGACGGAAAGCTCGATCTGCTGCTGCCCTCCTTCGTCGAGCTCGACACGGAACGGCGCGTCTTCTACCGTCCCGACGGTTTCCCGGCTCCGGCTGCGTACATGCCGGCTGCGCCCAGGTTCTTCCGAAACCTGGGCAACGGCACCTTCACGGACGCCACGCGCGCAGCGCGGCTGGACCTGCCGATGCGGGCCCTGGGCGCGCTCGCCTTCGACCACGACCTGGATGGCAAGACCGACCTGTACTTCGCGTGCGAGGGCATGCAGAGTGAGCTCTTCCGCGGCCTGGGTGACGGCACGTTCTCCCGGACCGGACCGGCGACGGGCCTGTGGTACCCGGCCGGAGGCGAGGGGAGCGGATTTCACGGCGTCGCGGTCTGGTCCGGCGCAGGCGAAGGCGGCAGACCGGGGATGCTGGTGACGGACGGTGGGTTCGGCGCGCTCTTCCGCCCGGTTCGCCCGCCGGCCTACGAAGACAGAAGCGTTGCTTCCGGGCTGGCCGCCGCGATCGGCAGCGCTCCCGGCTGGGGCTGTGCGGTGGCCGACTTCGACGCCGACGGCGAAGAGGACCTGTTCGTGACGCGCGGTGGATTCGCTCATCCGGCGCCGGCCGAATCGCGCGTGCTGAAGGGGCTTGGGCAGGGCGAGCTTCGCGACGTCACCGATACGGCCGGGCCGGCGCTCAGGACGCGCACCGTCGGGCGCGCTTCTGCCGCCGTCGACCTGGACGGCGACGGGACGCTCGATATCCTCGAGACTGCTCTGGATCGGCCCCTGCGCATCCTGCGCGGTACCCGCCCCTCGGCCAATCGGGTGCTGCGCCTGTCCCTCGGCGCTGGCGCCGTCCCGGGCACACGCGTCGAGGTGACGGCTGGCGGCCGGACCTGGAGCCGGCAGATCACCGCCGGCGGATACCTCTCGTCGGTTCCGCCGCTCGTCCACGTCGGACTGGGTCCGCGCGACTCCCTCGACTCGGTCCGGGTCGTCTGGCCGTCCGGCAAGTTCCAGGACGTCGATGTCACGGGCATCCCGGCCGCTGTCGTGGAGGTGCACCAGCCATGAGCACGAGATTCGGAAGCACCGACGCCTCGATGCCGCTCCACCTGGGACTGCTCTCCCAGGGCGTGTTGATCCTGCTCGTGCTGCTCCTCTTGCCGGCGGCGCCCACCTGCGAGCGCAACGCCGACACCTCCTTCCCTGCCCCCGTTCTGTCGAAGTGGCGCACCTGGAGCCGGGCCGACGGCCTGCCGTCGGACACCGTCTGGGCCGTGCTGCCGGACGGCGAGGGCGTCTGGATCGGGACGACCGGGGGCCTGGCGCACTTCGACGGCTCGGCGTTCACGGCCTACCGCCCCGCCGACGGCCTGGTCCATCGCGCGGTGACCTCGCTGGCGAAGGACCCGGTCGACGGAAGCCTCTGGATCGGCACCTTCGGCGGCGTCAGCCACCTCGTCGGCGGGAAGTTCGAGAACTTCACCCAGAGCACGAGCGGCCTCATCAACGACGTCGTCTACGCCGTCGCCGTCCAGGGCGACACAGTCTGGATGGGCACGGCCAACGGTCTCAGCGGACTCGATAGACGCACCGGAGCCTTTGTCACCTACGACGACCGCAACGCCCCCTTCCACGAGAACTGGTGCTACGGAGCGACCGTCTCCGAAGGGAAGCTCTACCTTTCCGTCTGGGGCGGCGGACTCTGCATTCGCGACGGGGCGACCGGCCACTGGGAGGTCCACATGGACCCCGACGGCGACAACCGCGTCGACGTGCTGGCCGACGACGGCATTCTGAGCGACGTGATCGTCACGGCGTCCAAGGCCGGCGAGCGCGTCTGGGTGGCCAGCTATTTCGGCGCTGGGCTCTTCGACGGACGGCGGTGGCGCGCCTTCAGCACGGCAAACAGCGGCTTGCCGCGCAACTTCGTCAACACGGTCAAGGCCAGCGGCAAGGGATGCTGGATCGGCACGGATGCCGGGCTCTCGTACTTCGACGGCAGCGACCGCTGGGTGACCTACCGCGGCATGGGCGGCCGGTGGGGGGAGGCGCGCCTGTTCCGGGACCATGTCCCGATGGCCGTGGCGGCCACCGAGGGCAGCCCGGGCAGCGACTTCATCTGGAGCGTTGCCGAGGCAACGGGCCAGCGGCGGGGCCTCTGGGTGGGGACCGCTCGAGGCCTCAGCTTCGGCGAGGAGAGGGAGGCTGCGAAGTGAGCCGCGACCCGATCTGGAGGTTGGTCGGCGCGCTCGTCGTCTTGGCGCTCCTGGCCCTGGCGTGGGTGACCCTGGCAGGCCCCTCGGGCCAACCAGGGGTCTTGGCATCAACGGGGTCGGGCTTCGACAAGCTCAGCCTGAGCGGAACCCGCGCGATCACTGTCGAGCGCCCGGCCGACTTCGAGCTACCGGCGGTCGACGCGCGCGCGCTGCCGACGCGCCCCTTCGGCGGGCTGGCCAGCGTCTTCACCGACAACTTGAAGGAGCCGTACCTCTACCTGGGACCTGGTCGCGAGATGGCCGACGACGGCGACGGCGCGGAAGTGCGGCTCGGGCTGATCGCCCAGCTGACGGGTCCGGCGGCCTACTACGGCCTCGAGATGCAGCGGGGCGTCGACCTGGCCGTGGCGCAAGCCAACGATTCCGGCGGCTTCGAGGGACGCAAGTTCGTGGTCGTGCCACGCGACGACCTCTTCGACATGGGCGCCAACGCCAACGCGATGGTGAAGCTCATCTTCGACGACGGCGTGCGAGCCATCATCGGCGCCGTCCACAGCGGCAACACGCACGTGGGCGTGCGACTGGCGCTCAAGTGCGAGGTGCCGCAGATCACTTCGATCTCCACCGACCCCACCATCACCGAGGTCCAGATCCCGTGGGCCTTCCGGTGCCTGGCCGACGACCGGCTGCAGGGGCGGGCGCTGGCAGTCCACATGTTCGCCGACAAGGGCTACCGGCGCGTCGTGCTGCTCAACCAGCAGAGCAAGTACGGGCGAATGGGCATTCTCGAGATCCGCAGCCTGGCCAGGCGGTTGGGCCGGGAGGTGCTGCTTCAGATGGCGTTCGCCGGAGGCCAGTCCGACTTCACGCCGCTGGCCCGCAAGGTCGCGCGGCTGGCGCCCGACGCCGTGGTGGTCTGGGGTCTCTACCGGGAGGCCGCCGGGCTGGTAAAAGCCCTTCGCAAGGAGGGTCTCGCCACGCCGGTGCTGGGCGGGGACGGACTGGTGGCGCCCGGCTTCATCGAGCTGGCAGGCGCGGCCGCCGAGGGCACCGTCGTGACCTACCCGTTCGATTCGGAGCGGGACGACCCGTTGTGTCGGGACTTTCTGAAGGCGTTCCGGGAGCGCTACGGGCGCGAGGCCGACTCGTTCTCGGCGCACGCCTACGACGCCGCCCGCATCGTGATCGAGAGCATCCGCAAGTCCGGAACGAACCGGGCGCGCATCCGCGACGCGATGGCGGCGACACGCGACTTCCCCGGAGTGACCGGCTCGATCACCTTCGACGGCACGGGCAACCTGGTCGGCAAGGTGCTGCTCGCCGAGGTCCGTGGTGGCACGTTCCGGCGGATCGGAGAGGTGGGGGATGTCCGCCCCTGACGTGAGGGGACACGATCGCTTCGCGCGGCGAATGCTGGCCGCGGGGCTGGCGCTCGTGCTTGTGGGCTTCCTCCTGGGAGACGGTCGCGAGCTGGCGCGCCAGATGACCTACGGCGACTTCGACGTCCCCGGTCAGCCCGGCTTCGTGCAGCGGCTCTGGACCGGGACGCCGGACCTGGCGGCGGCCAAGGCCTACCGGGAGATGCAGACAGTCGAGGCGCACCCGCTGGTGGCGCTGGCCGGAGTGTTCGCGATCTTCTTCTTCCTCGTGCGCTGGCGGAACCCGGATGTGGCCGCGGGCGTGCACCGCTGGCTCACGTACTGGCTGACGTTTGTCACGGCTCGCCTGGGCGTCTTCCGCGTTGCGGGGGTGGCTGGCGTTCCCAGGAGCTGCTTGGGTTCCTTCCCGTTCCTCAACTGCCAGGCATGCGAGATGGCGACCGGTGCCTGTCCCGTTGGGGCGGTGCAGTCCGGTATTCTCGCAGGGCGGTTCCCGTTTCTGGCCGTGGGGAGCGTGGTGGCGACGGGAGCGGCGATGGGGCGGGCCGTCTGCGGCTGGCTCTGTCCGTTCGGGATGATTGCCGACATCGTCGAGCGCGTCTCGCTCCGCCGCTTCCGCCTCCAGCCGAGCCACGGCGCGCTGAGGTTCGCCGTGCTGGCGGCCGTGGTCGCCGTGCCCGCGTGGATGGCGTTTGCCGGAAAGGACCCGGGCATCCACGCTTTCTGCGCCACGCTCTGCCCGTCGGGGCTCGTCTTCGGGCTCTTGCCGTACTACGCGACCACGGGGTCGGGCGCCATCGCTTCGAGCTGGACCACGCTGGCGGTCGTCGGCTTTCACGCTGCCATGGCCCTCGTCTTCGTCGGGGGGCTCGTCTTCGTCAGCGGCTGGCTCTTCTGTCACACCCTCTGTCCTCTGGGCGCCGCCCTGGGGCTCTTCAACGGCTCCGCCCTGGTCCGGGTCGAGCACGATACGGTCCGCTGCACCGGCTGCAATCGCTGCGTGGCGGCCTGTCCGGTCGGAATCCAGCTCGGCGACGGAAGCTTCCTCTCCCGCTCGGCGTGCATCGCCTGCGCCAGGTGCATCGACCCGTGCGGCGAGGGAGCGCGTTACTGGTACGTCCATCCGGCGCTGGAGGCTGCCATGCAACGAGTAAAGGTCCTCAGGGGCATCGTTACCGGGACGGCCGATACGGCCGAAGTACATCAGCCCGCCGAACACGAGCTGCCCGAGCGCCGGACTCGCGCTCGCAGGCCTTACGCCATCAGCGTAAAGGGTCGCTTCATCCGGGCGCTCCTTCGACTCCTGGCGACCACTCCCCAGCGGATGGCCAGTCACGCCAAGTACACGACGGTCTTCTACCGGCGGTTCTACGCCGGGCTCGACGAGCGAGACTTCCTTTCACTTCCGATCCTTCGCAAGGAATCCGTCCGTGACATCTCCCCGTACGATCTCCTGAGCAGCGACCACTGGGCGGACGCCCGTTACTACGGCGAAACGACCGGCTCGCTCGGCAGCCCCACGCCGTGCTTCTACACGCAGCGTGAGTTCGAGGGCGCGCGCCGGCTGGCGCACCTGTCGCCGTATGGCCCTTACCTGGCCGAGGCGCTCGCGGAGAACCGCTCGGCGGTCAACGGGCTGGCGTTCGGCTTCACGGTGGCCGGTATGAGCTTCGGCGACGTGCTGGCCAGCGGCGGCGCCTTGGTCGCCAACGTCGGCAGCCGCTCCACTCTGGCGACACCAGACCGCATCGCGCGCGCTCTCGTCCGGCTCAGGCCGTCGATCGTGGCGGCGACGCCGCTCGACTTCCTCTCCTGGGCGCGCCTGGCGCGTGAGGCCTACCCCGACCGCGCCGAACACGCCCTTTCGCGCCTGCGCGTTCTGATGACGACGGCCGAGCTCTGCAGCCCCGAGCGGCAGCGCCGCATCGAGGAGCACTTCGGGCTCGTCCAGATCAACACGTACGCCTGCGTCGAAGGGTTCTTCGCTCTCGCCTGTCCGTGCGGCGAGCAGCATGTCCTCGATTCGTACTACACCGAGGTGCTCGACGAGGCGCTGGAGCAGTCGAGCGAGTTCGGGACTGGCCGGTTCGTCTTCACCAACCTGCTCAAGCGCTCCAGCCCGATGGTGCGCTACCTGCTCGACGACCAGGTGACCCTCTCGCCCAGCGCCTGCCGCTTCGGCTATCGCAAGAGCATCTTCCCGCACGGGCGATGGGAGCTCTCCGCGGTGCTGGGCGGCGAGCGCGTCAACGCGGCCGAGTTCGAGGACGCCCTCTTCCGGCACGGGCTCTTCGGCGACTATCGGATTCACCTGCACGAAGGGCGGCTGGAGGCGACCGTGGAGGACTACGCGGTCGGCCCGGAAGCGGCAGAGCGGGCGCGGCTCGGACTGGAGACCCGGTTCGGGATTCCAGCCTCGCTCGAACTGGTGCCGTTCGGGACGCTCACCGTGTACCGCGAGCCTCGCCAGGCGAAGTCCATCGTGAAGCTCGTGGACCACCGCGTGTCCTCGACCCAGCGAGTCCCGGAGGTTGTATGAGGAGTCGCTGGAGCAAACGAGTCGCACTCCTGGCGCTGACCGCGGCCGTCGCGGTCGCCGCTGGAGTCCGCGAGTGCCGCGCCAGCACGCCGCCCAGGACCCCCGCCCGGCCGAGACCGCTGGCGGTTCAGGTTCGCCGGCTGCCCGGCCCTCAGGGGCCGACGCTGGTCACGCACCCGAAGGAGACCTTTCGCGAGGTCGTGCGGTGCTTCGTGAGGTACGGGGCCTCCGTCTGGTTCGGCACCTACGGCCGGGGCCTGTTCCGGCTGGGCGACAGCAGCCTGGAAAGTTTCCGCGCCGGGGCCTCGCCGCTGCTCGAGGACCGTGTCAACTGCCTGGCCACGCTCGGGAGCGAGCTCTGGATCGGCACGTGCGCCGGCATCAACGTCTACGACGGCAAAGGCTGGCGCGCCATCCGGGCAGGCGAAGGGCCGGCACACAACATCTACCACGCGATCGAGCCGGACGGCCGAGGCGGAATGTGGGTCGGGACCACGGGCAAGGGGCTCTCGCACTTCGACGGGCGCGTCTGGAAGACGGTCACCGTCGCGGACGGTCTGGCGGGCGACTGGGTGAACGACATGTTGGAGCTGCCCGGCGGACAGACGTGGGCGGCCTGCCTGGGCGGGCTGGCGGTCCGGCCGGCTGGCGGCCGATGGCGGGTAGAGCGTAGCGAGCTCTTTCCGCTCTACAAGAACGTCGTCGCGCTGGCGCGGCAGGGAGACTCGCTCTGGGCCGGGTTCGGCGACTGCGGGCTCTTCATGACGGAAGCCGGCAAGTGGTACCGGCCGCCGCCCCAGCTCCTGCCGGCGCCGACGGTGCGGGCGCTCGTGGTCGACCGGGCGGGGGTGCTCTGGATCGCCACCGAGTCGGGCATCGGCACGTACAGCACGGTCAAGGACTGGGAGACACGCGGTGCGAGCGCGGGGCTCCAGGACCGGGACATCCGGTCACTCTACATAGACCCCAGAACGGAGGACATGTACGCGGGCTCGGCCCGGGGAACGGTCTATCGGCGCTCTCGCGGCGATGACCAGTGGAAGGTCCTGGTAAGGCAGGGGCGACTGGTCGCCTCGGGAGGCCGGGATCGAGAGGAGGCTTCGAGGTGAGAAGAATCAGTCTGACGGCGGTGGCCCTGCTGGCGGCGACGGCGCTGGCGGCGGGGCCCGTGACGGCGCAGGCGCCCGGCAGCGCGGGGGATGGCGGAACCTATCGTCGGGGGCTCGACCTTGTCGCGGCCGGCAAGGCCGACGAGGGGATCAATCTCCTGGCCGCGGCCGCTTCCAAGGCCAGCGGCCCCGAGGCAGACGCGGCGGACACGGCGCTGGGGAGCGCCTACCTGATGGCGGGGAAGGTTCGCGAGGCCCGGGCCAGGCTCAAGGGGCCCATCGATCGTTCGGCCTATGTGCCGGCGCTCGTGGAGATGGCGCGCACCTATCTCTATGCTCCGCCGTTCGAGCCAAAGACGGCGCTCGGTTACCTCAAGACGGCTATCGGACGAGAGCCGAAGAACGTGGAGGTGCTGCTCGAGCTGGCTCGCGCGCACGTCAACGACGAGAACCAGGATCAGGCCGTCGCCATCTACAAGCTGCTGATCGAGGAAGTGGCGCCAAAGGATGTCCGCGGCTACTTCGGGCTCGGCGACGTCTACGTCGCGCGGAAGCGCTTCGACAAGGCCAAGCCGCTCTTCCGCCAGGCCTTGCAGCTGGCGCCGCAGGACCCGGAGGCCTACTTCCGGATGGCCAACATGGTGATGTCGGATGAAGGCGACTCGAATCATCTAGCGAAGGCGATTGGATGGTACGAGCGGGCCGTCGAGATCGGACGCGACAACCCGCGATACCACGGCGCGCTCATCTACGCCTACTATCGCAACGGAAACAACCTGGCGGCTGCTCCCGTGCTGACGCGGCTGGAGGAGTTCGCCCCGCAAAGCTCCGTGACGCACTGGGCGCGCGGCGTGTTCAGCGAGTACCAGGGCCAGATGAGCCGGGCGCTGGAGCTCTACAAGGCCGCGGTCGCCCTCGACACCCAGAACGTCTACGCGAACTACTCGCTGGGCGTCTTCCTGAGCGGCAAGCGCAATGCGGACTTCATCCTGATCGGCGCCGACCGCGACTGGAAGTACCTGCCGCACCGCGATATCGATCGGTCGATCACGCACCTCAAGGCGGCGCTGGCGCTGGAGCCCGCGTTCCCGTTCGCGGGACGCGCGCGCGGGTTGATCGACGACCTGCAGTCGACGGCGACCGAGCAGCCCGTGGACTCGAGCGAGATGGAGCAGATGAGACAGAGACTGGACGACTACTACCGCACGAAAGCGAGCATGTTCTGAGAGGAAGGAGCTAATGATGACGAGAGAGACGAATGGAACCTTCCGGACGGGGGAGACGACGCGGAGCGCGCTGATGCAGGCGCTTTCGAGCGCGTCGCTGGTTGCGGCGCTGGCGCTGATGCTCTCGGGTGCGACCCGGGCGGAGGCTCCGCCGCCGGCGGCTGGGCTGGCCGACGCCGACCAGGTGCTTTCGCCGGTGCAGCTGCGCATGAACGCGCTGCCGGGCGATTCGGCGCTCTTCCAGGCGAAGTTCGGCAAGCCCGACCTCACAAACGACGTGCCGCCGAACGTCAACGAGGACGACTTGAACTACGCCGTGCGCAACTGGCCGCTCCTGCCGGCCGACGGCACCGCCGACCAGGCGTTCTTCGACAACGCCAAGACCGAAGTGAAGAAGTTCATCGCCGAGCACCGCGCTGCAACGATCTCCACAGCGCTGCATCCGGCGCTGGCCTGGGACCGTGATGGCAACCCCGCCAACGGCGTCCAGCCGCTGGTTTCGCCGAGCCTCACCGAGGCGCGCACCGCGATGGTGGAGCGCCCTGGGCTGCGCGTCGCCGAACCCAACTTCCTGGCCGACAACCAGATCACCGAGGGCAAGGACTCCGACGGCAACCTGATCTATCGCTTCGGCAAGACCGACCCGGGCAACTGGTACCGCTTCGACGCGATGAAGGTGACTTACTACTTCCAGAAGAAGGCCAGCCTCCCCGACAAGGGCGTGAACAACCGCGTTCCCGACATCGACGGCACCCGCATCACCGACGAGGCAACGCTCGAGTCGAGCGGCTTCCTCGACAAGTACGAGAAGGTCGAGGCGCCGGTCAGCTCCACCTCGCAGCCGGCCAAGTTCAGGCTGACCGACACGGCCGTCGTGTCGGTGAAGTACGGCCCGCCTGGCGACGTTGCCTTCGATCCGGGCCACCAGGCCTTCGATCCCAACGACGGGCGGTTCGAGAAAGAGAAGATGCAGGTCTACGTCCTCTCCAAGGCGACGGTCATGCGCGCCGGGGGCGGGGCCGATCCGGTGCCCGCCGCGAGCTTCACCTCCGCAGGCCAGTTCAGCGAGCTCGGCGAGCGGAAGATCTACGTCGAGGACCACTACCCGCCGATGCCGACCAAGGCCGAGGAGCTGGCCAAGAGCATCAAGGCCGCGGCCGGGAACCTGCCGCCCTCGAATGCCGATATCGACCTGCCGGCCCTCGATCGCGTCACCGAGGCGAACAACCAGGTCGTCGTGCGGCGCGGCTTCCCCGACCCGTCGCGCGGTGAAGGGCTGCTGGCCAGCCTCAATGTCGAGAACGACAACCCCAATGACGTCAACAGCACCTCGACGATGAACTTCGAGATCGGCCGGTCGATCCGCCACCGCTACCGCTACAGCGCCGAAGGCAAGAAGCTGGGCGGGGGCGTCGACCTCTCGGCGTTCGACCGCTACATCATCTACGTGCCGCCCTACGAGTCGAAGGACGCCTCGGGAGCTACGATCGTAAACGGCCCGTACGTCGGCACGGTGGACGCGGCCAATGCCAATCCGGAGGACCCGTACGCGACATCGAAGTGGCTGCCGAAGTACACGCCGATCGCCTTCGACGGAAACCTGCTCAAGGCCGTCAATCACCTCTACGAGAACTCCGCCGAGAAGGTGCAGTCGCAGTACGGGAAGACCGACGCGGGCAGTGGTGCGTTCGGCTATCCGTACACGGCGAAGATCGTCTACAAGATGGGCGCCGAGTGCGTCATCGGGATCACGGCGCAAGGCTCGAACTTGCAGGTCACGCCCGGCGCGATGTCGGTGCCGCTGGGCTTCGCCAGCTACCAAGGCCAGGACTACAAGACCAGCATCGACGCTGACGTGCAGCAACCCGATCTGGGCGGCAAGACCAAGGCGGGCAACGGCGGCCCCAACAGCGGAGTCGACGCCCGGGACAGCTTCTTCAAGGTCAACGCGGCCGACTGCTGCGGCAACGAGAAGGTCCTTGTCAGCGGCACATTCTCCACGGTCGACAACATCCGCCCCAACACGACGCTCGGGATCGAGGAGGCGCAGACGCAGGTCAATCAGTCTGAAAAGAGCCAGTGGGTCGCAGGCATCCCCAACGACATCCCAGCCGGAACCAACGCGACCGTGGCTGCCTACAGCATCGACTCGCCCCACAGCCGGGTCGACGCCACCAAGCCGCCCGCCCAGCGGCTCTATGGCGACTACGCGAACCAGGCTCACGACTGGAGCAGTGAGGCGCCCGCCGGCATCAGCAACCCGCCGGACGCCCAGGGCCGGTCGTTCCTGGACATCACGGCCGGCGGCACCAAACCGCCGATCCTGCAGAACCACCGGATGAACCTCAAGATCTGCTCCGAGGACAACCTTGGAGAGGTCGAGAAGGGCGGGAAGATCCTCTACCCGATCGGGAAGATGACCCTGAAGGTCTTCCAGCCCGACGGCTCGATGGAGGCCGACCGGACGTTGGTGGACGAGACCAACAACGCCACCCCGCAGCCGCTATCGCCCTGTCAGCTCGTGGAGTATGTCTTCCGCAGCGAAGGCACCTACCGGCTGGTGGTCACCAGCCGTGACCTGAGCGGCAACGAGCGCGTCATGACCATCGTCGTTCCTGTCCAGAAGGAGACCGCAGCCTTCCAGAAGATCGAGCAGGAGCACCAGCGAGGGAACAACTAGGAGCAGGCCTCAGACTTCAGGCCTCAGGAGTCAGGAATCAGGCCTCGAGGGTGAATGGGAGGGGTCCGTCGGCGAAGTTGGCCGGCGGGCCCTTCTTTCATCAGCCGGCTTCGAACCTCAATGGCCGGACGCTTCGAGCTCCAGATCGCCGCTGACGGTGGTGACCTTCAACAAGGGCCCACCCTTTCCGAGGGTCATCCCGCCCGCGCCCCTGGCGGAGGAGGAAGCCAGCTCCTTGGAGAGCTCCACCTTGCCCGAGACGGAAGAGAAATCGATCTCGGCTCCCGTTCCACCAGGTAGGCGGCACTTCACGTCGCCGCTGACCGAGTTGACGCTGGCCCCCTGGTAGGCGCCCGGTGCCAGCTCCAGCGAAACGTCCCCGCTGATCGTCGACACCTTCAATGCGCCGCCCTCGATGGCCTTCGCCTTCAAATCACCGCTCACCGTGCTCACCTCGAGCCCTCCCGAGACGCCTTCGATGGAAACTCTTCCACTCACACTGGTGATGTTCACTCCGCCGCGCACCTTGGTGAGGCGGGCGTCGCCGCTGACGCCATCCGCTGCCACGGCAGCGTTTGTATCCGAAATCTCCAAGCTCCCCGAGACCGTCCGAACCTCGATCGCAACACCCGAGGGGACGACGATCGAGTAGTCAACTTCCACATCGCTCCCCTGGCTCTTGCCGAATAGCTCCTTCAGCTTCTCCCAGACTGTCTCCTTCTCATACGCCGTGACGATGTCGAGCAACTTACCGTCGCAGCTCAACCGCACTTCCACGCGCTCCAGGTCCGCTTGGCTCTTCGCGCGCTTGACGGCTCGTACGGACGCCTTCCGCCCCTTTTCGCCGCGGATCTCGATCTTTCCCGAGACGTGACCCAACCTCAGCCGGCCGCCGGCCGTCAGCTCGAATTCCTTTTCGAGTTTTTCTGTCATCGGAGACTCCCCGGCGACGCATGGTCCCGCAGCCGCCATCGTTGCGAGTAGGATTGCCTGGACGAAGAATTTCATGGTGAGACATGCTAGCAGGTCCGAGGAGCTCGTGGCCGGCTACGGGTCGGTCCCGGAGGCCTCGCGCTCGTCGTCTGACCTCGCTCGCGCCCGGTGGATTTCGACGGATACCGGGCCTCGTCCGAATGCCCCAAGCGGTGCCGCCCGATCGCCGCCTCGGACTCGCGCCGAGGTTTGTTTCTCCGATCCTCACATTGAGGCTCGCCGACGGCTCTACCTGTCGCCGTGGAGTACGTTGAGGGCCCGTGTCGAAGGAGTCCGGCGGGAGTGAGCCCCGGCCTACAGCCTCTCCAACAGCTTTAGCGCCTCGGAGGCGATGTGCTCAGCGGTGAGGCCGAAGGCTTGCAGGAGCTCCCAGGGAGCGCCGGATTCGCCGAAGCGGTCGGGCATGCCCATGATGGTCATCCTGAGCGGAGTGGCGGCGTCCTTTCCGGACGCAGCAGCTGCGGCGACGAGGCTGCCGAAGCCGCCGGCCTGGTGCTCTTCGATGGTGAGGAGAGTTCCAATCTCCTGCACGGCGCGCAGGATGGCGTCGGCGTCGAGCGGCTTGACGGTGTGGAAGTTGAGCACACGCGTTTCGATGCCGCGTTCCCGTTTCAGCATCCAGGCGGCTCGCATCGCCTCGGCGACCATGGGGCCGCAGGCGAGGATGGCGAGCTTCTCGCGTTCATCGGGCATCTCGGAGGCGAGCCGGATCTCGAAGGCGTCAGCGAACTGGTCGGCCTCGCCTCGGAAGCGGATGGCGTTGGCCTTGCCGAAGATGTAGGGCGTCTCGGGCCGGGTGATGACCGGAGTGGCCTCGCGCGCGTAGCGGATGTAGCAGGGGCCGACGATCTCCGAGATCGCAAAGCGGGTAGCCTTCTCGGTTTCGATCGAATCGCATGGGACCAGGACTCGCATGCGCGGGAGGATCGACATCAGGGCGATCTCCTCCAAGGATTGGTGCGTGGCGCCGTCGGGCCCGACGGAGACGCCGCCGTGGGCGCCGGCGATCTTGACGTTCAGGTCGCCGTAGCAGATGGTGGTGCGGATTTGGTCCCAGGGGCGGCCGGAGGCGAAGACGCCGTAGGTGCCAGTGATCGGGATGAAGCCCTCGCGGGCCAGGCCGGCGGCGACCTGCATCATGTTCTGCTCCGCGATACCCAGCGAGATGGCCCTGGGCTGCCGCTCGGGGTGGCCCTTCTCGAAGTCGAGCATTTTGATGCTGTCGCTGATATCGGCCTTGAGCGTGACGACGCGGGGGTCGGAGCCCAGGTCGGCGAGCGCCTTGCCGAAGCCGCCGCGCGTCAGGTCCATCTTGGCGTGCATGCGATCTGTCTCGTTCCACCAGTAGTTGCGGCCCAGCTGGGGGCGGGCCTGACGGACGCGATCGGAGGCCTGCTTGCCGAACTCGCGGGCGGAGGCCAGCAGCGCCTCGACGGCGGTCCCGTCGAAGCCCTCGGCCTTGATCTCGGCGAGCGCCTGGTCGAGCTGGGCGCGGTCGGGCGCCTTGCCGTGCCAGCCGGCGACATTCTCCATGAAGCTGACGCCGCGGCCCTTGGTGGTGCGGGCGATGATGACGGTGGGTTTGCTGCGGCACTTGCGGGCACGGCGCAGCGCGTCACGCACGGCTTCGATGTCGTGGCCGTCGACCTTGAGCACGCGCCAGCCGAAGGCGCGGTACTTGGCGTCGAGCGGGTCGACGTCCATGACGCATTCGACCTTGCCGTCGATCTGGAGGCCGTTCTTGTCGACGATGGCGATGAGATTGTCCAGACCGTGGTGAGCGGCGGACATCGCGGCCTCCCAGATGGAGCCTTCCTGCTGCTCGCCGTCGCCCATGAGACAGAAGATGCGGTGAGTCTGTTTGGAGAGCCTCGCTGCCAGCGCCTCACCGACGGCCACGCCGAGCCCCTGACCCAGCGAGCCGCCCGACATCTCGATGCCTTTGCACTTGAGGCGATCGGTGTGGCCCTGGAAGGGGCTGCCGAGCTTGCGCAAGGTGACGACGTCGGCCGGCTTGTGGTAGCCGGTGAGCGCCAGCGCCGAGTAGAGCACGGGGACGACGTGGGCCTTGGAGAGGATGAAACGGTCGCGCTCGGGCCAGTCCGGGTTGGCAGGGTCGTGACGCAGCGCGTCGAAGAAGAGCGCGGTGACGATGTCGGCTGCCGAGAGGCTGCCGCCTGGGTGGCCGCTGCCAGCGGCGTGGATCGAGGTGAGGGTCAGCGCGCGGATCTTCTTGGCAAGCCGCTGGAGGGCGGCGACGTCGTGCTTGGCGGTGGCTCCCATGGTCAGTTCCTCCTGGCGCCCGCGCGGCCCTTGGCGACGAAGGCGGAGATCCGGTCGAGCGCCCGGGTGATGTCCTGCGCCGACGCTGCGTACGAGAAGCGGATGTGTTGCGAACCGTCGGGGGCCGGCAGTCCGAAGTGGACGTCGGACAGGACGGCGACGCCGGCCTCGTGCAGCAGCCGCCGGCGCAGCTCCTCGCTATCGCGGGCGCCGACGATGTGGCAGAGCTCGGTGACATTCGGCCAGACATAGAAGGCGCCGCCGGGCTTGTGGCAGCGCACGCCGTCGATGGCATTCAAGCCGTCGGCGATCAGGTCTCGGCGGGCGCGGAACGAGGCGACCATGCGCGTCACGTCGTCTTGAGGACCCGTGATCGCTTCCAGCGCTGCCCACTGCGCGGGATGGGACGCGCAGGACTCCGTGTTCGTGACCCAGTTGCTCATCGCGGCCGAGAGCTGACGGCTCACGGCGTAGCCGATGCGCCAGCCCGGCATCGCGTAGGTCTTCGACACACCGTCGACGACCAGCGTCCGCTCGGCCATGCCGGGCAGGGAGGCGATCGAGCGGAAGGCGCCGTCGAAGACGATCCGCGAGTAGGGTTCGTCTGAATAGACCCAGAGGTCGTGCTTGCGAGCGAGCCCGGCGATCGCCTCGAGGTCGCTTTGTCCGAGGATTCCGCCCGTGGGGTTCTGGGGGGAGTTGAGGATGATCATCCGGGTCTTCGTCGTGATCTGAGAGGCGAGGCGATCGACGTCCAGGACGAAGCCGCGGCCCTCGTCGAGGAACGCCGGGACGGGGACGGCGCCGTGCGCGCCGATCTGGCTCGAGTAGATCGGGAATCCGGGATTGGGATACAGGATCTCGTGGCCGCAGCCGGGGTCGGTCACCGAGAGCACCGAGTAGCCGATGAACGGCTTGGCGCCCGCACCGACCACCACGTCCTCGGCGGTCACCGCAATGCCGCGCGTGCGCGCGACTTCGAGGGCGATGGCCTCGCGCAGCTCGGGGATGCCTGGGCTGGGGGTGTAGCCGGTCTTGCCCTCGCGGATGGCGCGGCAGCCGGCCTCGCAGACGTTCGGCGGGGTCGGAAAGTCGGGCTGGCCGATGCAGAAATTGAGGACGTCCTTGCCGGCGGCCTGGAGGGCCTTTACCTCCTTCAGGACGACAAAGGCATTCTCGGTTCCCAGGGCGCGGGTCCGGTTGGAAAGCGTGGGCACGACGGGGCCTCCTGGAGACTGGGGGTCGGGCTCGGGGCGTGGCGGGCGCTCAGAGCATTTCGGCCGCCGACCAGCTGTCGCCGGAGTCGGTGGCGTGTTTGAGGTAAGGTCGGGTTGCCCAGACGCGCTCGGCGAGCAGCCCGTTCAACCAGTCGCAGACGCGGTAGCCGACTTCGTAGTCGCGCTCGCAGAGCTCTCTGAGCGCGCGGGCGTCGATGACGAGGGTCCGGACCGGGTCCAGGGCAATGGCCGTGGCGGTCTTGACGTAGGGCGGGACGAACCCCGACCAGCCGAAGATCTCGCCGGGCCGCACCGTGAGCAAGTGGACGTCCGGCTTGCCCTCCTGGCGCAGCTCGATGGAAACGCGGCCTTCGAGGAGCAGGTAGATGTCTCGCTGGGTGTCGTCCTCGGAGAAGACGATTGCCTCGGCGGGGTAGTGGGCGGTGCGGGACATTCCGAGGATCTTCCGCAGGGCGGACTCCTGGAGCTTTTTGAAGCAGGGGGCCTTTTCCAGATTTTCTAGGAGCGTCATGGGACACCTCCGGGTCTTCCAGTGCCGATGCCGCATTTCCCGTGCCAGCGGGAAGAGTTGGGGCGGCACGAATGCTGCGGCGAACGGGGCAGGCGGAGCGCCCCGTTCCGCCGGTGAGCCCCGGGCGGCGAGCCCGGCCTCGCGACGGTTTGCCCCGTCTCGTCACTGGGGCGGGCGCAGGGAGGGGATCTCCATGGACTTCATCGCTCAGCTCCGGAAGACTCCCTGCTTCGCGGACCTGGACCCGTCCCGGCTCGAGGAGATCGCGCGCTTCGCGCATCGCGTCGAGCGCCCGGCCGGCGCCGTCATCTTCGCGACCGGAGATACCCATCGACTCCTTTACCTCGTGATCGAGGGCCGGGTCGCCATCCAGTCAGAAGGCTCCACGGGCGCTCCGGTGACTCTGCTCACGGCTGGCCCTGGAGAGATGTTCGGTTGGTCGGCCTTCGTGCCGCCGCACAGCAAGACCGCCGCGGCCGTGGCGATGGAGCCCGTCGAGCTCCTGGCGCTCGAGGCCGAGAAACTGCGAGAGCTCTGCAATCGCGACCCTTCGGTCGGTTACCGGGTCTGCGACTGGCTGAACCACACCATCGCCGAGCGGCTCTACGCTGCCCAGCTCGCCGCGGCCGAGATGAGAGAGAACGACCGCGCGAGCTGGGTGTTGGCGTTTCCGTGAAGTAGTCAGTAGCCAGTAGCCAGTAGTCAGTAGCCAGTAGTGGATTCGGATACCCCTACTTCACATCGAGCGTCCAGTGCGCTCCAGTGGGGTACAAAGCCCGAGCCTACGGATGCTTCCCGGGTTCCGCCGGTCGCTCCCCGCTCCCCGCTCTCTACTGTCTACTGACTACTGTCTACTGACTACTGTCTACTGACTACTGTCTACTGACTACTGTCTAC
>JACPRK010000055.1 GCA_016190005.1 Candidatus Wallbacteria bacterium
CCTTTTGCAGCGTGTAGATCTCCGTAGCCAGGCCGTTGGCGTCCTGCACCGTCTTCAGGTAGCGCGAGAGCTTCTCGTAGTTGGGGCACCGCCGATCGAGACAGCCGTTCAGCTCGGCGTGCGCGTCGCCGTCGATGGCCGCTGCGGCGGTCACCACGATGGCGCGCAGCCGGTCCGTGCTCAGCCGCACCACGTGCCCGGACTCCCTGTAGAAATGCAGCAGATCGATGATGAGTGCGAAGACGAAAACCAGGCCGACGGCCAGCCCGACGATTCTCCGACGCATGTGCCAGTCGCTCGCGTCCCGAGCCGTCCCTGCCCGGTCCGGCCTTTCGCGACGCCTCCCTTCGCCGCCGAGTCTACCAGGAAGCCCGGGTCACGGCCCAGCCACGGGGCCCCACCACTCGGCGGGCGCATTCCCGGCGAACATGCCCCCCAGGATGAGCAACAGACAGAACCACTGCAGGCGGGTGATCCTCTCGCGAAGCACGATCGACGCGAACACCAGCGTCACCAGGGGATAGGCGCCCGAGATGGCGGTCACCATCGACACCGGCCCTTTCGCCGTGCCGACGATGACGCCCAGGTCGCCGCCCGCCATCATCGCCATCGGCAGCGCCGAACGCCGCCACTCGCCCGGAACACGCGGCCCGCCGCGGCCGAACGCCAGGCCGTACACGCCCAGCGTCAGGAAGGCGCCGAAGATGTTGTACAGCGCCATCACGGAGTCCGGCGTCTGATAAGTCTTGAAGCAGTACTTCACGATCGTCTGCCAGGAACCCCAGAAGGCCAGCGCCGTGAAGGCCAGCGGAATCCAGCGATTGCTGGTCACCTTCGCCTCCGGGTCCGGCGGGGCCCAAGAGAGGCCAACGCAGCCTAGAATCACGGCGGCGACACCCGCATACTGCGCCGCGAAGAGCGTCTCGCCCAGGAACACGTACGCCAGGATCACCGTTGGCGCCGCGTAGGCCGCCGAGAGCGTTCCGACGATCGTGATCGGCCCGGAGACGATCGACTCGTAATAGCAGATCCACCCCAGCCCCTCCAGCACATACGCCAGGGTCCCGACCGCCAGCGGCGCGAGCTCTCCCCCGGTCACCGGGGCCGGGAAGCCATCGCGGGCCCAGTAGCCGCCCAGCACGGCCGCCTTCGCCACGAAGAAGTAGAGGCAGTAGCGCGCCGAGGGGACCTCGGAGATGTAGAGCTTGACGAGCCCCTGCGCGACGCCATAGAGCCCGAGCGCCGCGATCGTGGGCGTCAGCCAGATGAGCTGCTCGGTCATGACGATGGCCGGGCGTTCGAAGTGCTGGGGCCTGCAGGCTCCGTCAGCGATTGCCGCCGGTGGAATCGTGGCGCATCAGCAGCTGCGCGTTGGCCGCGGCGGCCGCCTTCAGGTGCCGCTCGAGCTCGTTCTGCGGGTCGCTCAGAGCTTCCGCAACCGCCTGGAAGCAATCGGCCGCCTCGTCGAATCCCGTGACGGTCTTGACCCGGTCCCAGGCCACCATCCAGTGCGCCCAGACCAGCTGACCCCTGCGGCTGGCGATCGGGTAGTCCTTGATGAATCTCTTCCAGAGCGCGTACTCGCGCGCAAAACAGAGGACATCCTCCTCGTCGAACTCGGCATACACGGACTCCGCGCGCTCCGCGTAGTACCTTCCGCCCTCGACGGTTGCGACCGCCTCACGAAGCGATTTCGTGAGCTGCGCCAGCTCGTGGGCCGAACCGGTGTCCAGCCCCTGCACCAGCAGACGCAGAGTCCGCGGCAAGCTCGAAACTGCCGTCAGCTCCCCCCGAACGAACACATGCGCCGGCCCTGCAAGCGCGCCCCCGCAAATCAGCAGCCCGAGAACGGCGGCGAAACCCAGTCGTACGATGCCCCTGCGCATGATGCCCCGATCCTTTCGCCCCCGCTTTCGCGGAAGCGCGGGAGGATAGCACGCGGAGATCCGTGGGTCAAGGAGGAGTCGACTCCCGTCGAAGGACACCCTCTTGCCCCGCGCCACCCGAAATGCTAGCCTCGGCGGCTCATGAGGCAAGCCCAGAGAAAGCCGGAGTGGTTCCGCGTGCCGCCGCCGTGGGGGCGGGAGTTTGCGCGGGTCGATCGGCTGATGAAGAAGGAGGCGCTCAATACCGTCTGCCGGAGCGCCCTCTGCCCGAACATCGGCGAGTGCTTCAACCGGGGCACGGCCACGTTTCTGTTGCTGGGCGACCGATGCACTCGCAACTGCCCGTACTGCAACATCGACTTCGGCAAGCCGGCGGCCCCGCCCGACCCGGAAGAGCCCAGGCGCGTCGCCGAAGCCGTTCGCGAGCTCCGGCTGACCCACGCGGTGCTGACCGGTGTCGCCCGCGACGACCTGCCCGACGGCGGCGCCGCTCACTTCGCGGCCGCCGTGCGCGCGGTTCATGAGCTTTCGCCCCAGACATCGGTGGAAGTGCTGATCCCCGACTTCCGCGGCTCACAGTCGTCCCTGGCGACCGTGCTCGCCGCCGCGCCCTCGGTCTTGAACCACAACGTCGAGACGGTCGAGCGCCTCTACCGCACGATTCGCCCCTCGGGCAACTACCGGCGAAGCATGGAGCTGCTGGCCCGCGTGCCGGAGCTTGCGCCCGGGATGGTGTCGAAGTCCGGACTGATGGTGGGCCTGGGCGAGAGCGTCGAGGAGATCCGCTCGACGCTGGCAGACCTGCGCGGCTCCGAGTGCGCGGTCGTGACGATTGGCCAGTACCTCCGGCCGCCGGGCGGGCCGGTGCCGGTGGAGCGCTACTACACGCCGGCGGAGTTCCTCGACCTGAAGCGCGAGGCGCTGGCCATGGGGTTCGAGCACGTCGAGTCGGGTCCGCTGGTCCGGAGCTCTTACCACGCGGAGAGCCACATCGGCATCCAGCAGGTCCGTTCAGTCCAGTCGCAGGCCTGAGAGAATCACGCCGGGCGTCGGACCGTCCGATAGTCCGATCGATGGCACCGTTCGGGCTTTCGTGTGGCCGCCCGCGCCTTCTGCTCGCGGCGATGGCCGCCACGGCGGCGCTGGCGCTCCTGGGCGCCTCGCAGGGCGGCGGTTTGCTCTACCCGGACGAGTACGCCGAGATCGTGGAGATATGGCGCGCCTCGGGGGGCGAGAACACGACCATCGCTCGCGAGCTGGCGGCGTCGGGCTGGAGCACCGTGGTGGTGCCGTTTTCCGCCTTCGGGTCACTGGCGGGCGCGGAGATGTCGGAAGACCCGCTTTCGGTGGCGCGCCGGGAGCTCTCCAAGGGCCGATACGGCGCCACGCTGCCGTACTTCCGCGGCGGGATCGGCTGCCTGGTGGTCGTCAACGACCTGCGGCTGGCCGAGCTGGAGCCGACGAAGCAGGGTCTGGCGCGGGAACGCGAGGAGGCCGGCTATCTCGACCACGTCCGCAAGGTGACGCTGGCGGCCGTCGTCGCCCATGAATCCACGCACGCGCTGCAGTTTCTCCGAGGCGATATCTACCCGGGACCGGGGGCGCTCCCCTTCCCCGGGCACGACCAGGAGGACGAGCTCTTGGCGTACCTGAACATCAACGCCATCTACGAGAGCCAGCTCGGCATGACGTTGCCGGAAAGCCGCTACCGCGCCATCATCCGCCAGGACTACTCCAGCCTGCCGGAGGAGGCCGAGAGCTTCCCGGAGCGCTCGCGCGCGTTCATCGGCCAGCGGGCCCAGGTCGATAAGAAGAGCGGAACCCTCCCACCGGCCAGCTACCCGGAGGCGCTGGCCCGCATCCAGAGCTATCAGCAGGAGAGTCTTCGATGAAGAGCGGGACGAAGGTCGTGGCGATCGCAGTGGCCAGTGTCGGACTGGGCGTGCTGGGCTATGCCCTCTTGAGCAAAGGGATGGCGCCGCCGGCGCTGGACATGAAACCGATCCCGCTCTCGATGGACCTGGGGCCCGTGGCGATCCTGCCCGAGCCGGCCTCGTCCCCCTACGAGGCGCTGATGGAGAAGGCGGTCCGCACCGCTCCCGGTCGCGATGACGCAGCGCGTCAGGCGCTCCTGCAGAAGCTGCGAGATCTCCGGGCCCGCTGGCAGACCGAGTCTGCCGTCGCCGCCGCACCCGCGTCCCCGAACGCCCCCGGCCGGCTCTAGGCGCGGCCCGGGCCGCTAGATCTCGTACACCATCTCGAAGCCGCCGCGGTTCTTGATCTCGTTGGTGCGCATCCGATACTCCAGCTGCACGACGCGGTTGATCGCCCCGTACTTGTTCTTGCGGACGATCACCTCCAGCGACACGATGTCCTCTTCCACCAGGAGCTCCATCCGGCTCGACTGCGCTTTCTGAATCTCCGGGTTGTAGAGCACCAGGATCGTGTTGGCCTCCTGCTCCAGCACCCGGCTGTCCATCATGTGCTGGATGCCCGGCCGCTCCGACTGCTGATCGGGCCCGGCCCGCATCGCCTGCGCCAGCGCCACCACCGGCGTGCGGAACTCCTGACCCACGATTCGCAGCTGCCGGAGGATGTACTGGATCTCTTGCTCGCGCGTGGCCATCGTCGCAGGCGTTCCCACGATCTGGATGTAGTCGAGCACCACGGCCCCGATCCGACCGTGCTTGTAGAAGACGCTCTGGCAGAAGGCCAGGAGGTCCTCCCCCGTCATCCTGGGCTTGCAGACCATGTAGAGGTAGGGTCCGAATCCCCTCAATCGCGCCAGCGCCTCTTCCAGGTGCGGGTCGGTGCGCAGGCCCGAGCGCAGATACTCCAGGACATCGTAGAAGGAGTGGCGGCCCGTCATACGCGAGAGCAACTTCGCGGTGAGGAACTCCTCGTTGAGCTCGAAGGAGAAGAAGATGTACGGGTCCTCGCGGCGGAACACCTTGTTCAGATTGAGGAAGTTGTAGAGCAGGTTGACCGCGAAGGTCGTCTTGCCGTGCGAAGGGCGGGCGGCCACCACGACCACCTCGCCCGGGAGGATGCGGATGTAGCGGTCGATGTCCGGGTAGCCCGTCTTGATGCCCTCGGGCAGGTCGTGGATGCTGCGGAAGAAGCGCTCCGCCTCGAAGGGTTCGAGCTGGTCGAGGAACGCGCGGCCCGCGATCTCGGCGTTCTTGCGGAAGAGCAGCTCCTTGAGCTCGGCGAAGCGTCCTTCGACGGCCATCGACTCGCCGGTGGCGAAGAGGTCCCGGTAGGAGGCCTCCAGCGTCGTGCGCGTCTGGCGGTCCTGGCGCACGCGGAACTCCTCCAGCACGACCCGGCCCGAGATGCCGGTCGCATCGGAGAGCGCCAGCACAAGCTGGTCCTTCTCGAGCGGGCTCTCGATCGTCTTCCACTCCCGGAAAACCTCGCCCAGCGCCGATTCGCGGCCGGCCTCCGACGACATGTCGTGAAGTCCGAGCCGTCGCTGGCAGCTCCAGCGCACGCCGTGCACCGCCTTCGAGACCAGCTCCGCGCCCGGCCGCTTCGCCGCGGCCGCTTCGAGCCCCTCGCCCTTCTCGAAGGCCAGCACGTAAGGAACGGCCGCTCCCGATGCCCGGATCGCCTCGATCCGCTCGCCGATCCGGGGGGAATCCGGCGGCAGAAAGACCATGCCGACCCGCCACTCCAGCACGGCCGCCAGCTGCGCCGAGTGGCTCGTACCCGGCAGCAGACCGCAGGCCTCGACCAGCCCCGCGCGCAGGACGGCCAGGCAGTCCCAGACGCTGTCGGCCAGCAACAGGTTGCGACAGCCAACCACCTCGTTGAACCAGAAGGGGATGAGCGGGGTCGCCAGTGGCGCGGGCGCCGCCAGGAACTCCGTGACACCCGAATCATCGCGCGCGAACCAGACCATGGCGGCGACCTCGCCCTCGAAGACGCGGTAGGCCGCAACCGGTGCCCCTGCCGGCATCCCCGAGCGGGCCAGCCAGGCGGTTTCCTCGGGGCCGAACCCCCTCTTCTTGAGCCGGCTGGCCGCTTGCCGGGCGCCCGGGAAAAGCCCAATCCTCGGGTCGGAACCGCCGCTCGGGCCCAGGAGCTTCACGAGCGCGGCCGGCTGCTCGGCGGCCTGCTCTCGACAGAGCTCCCAGAGCGCCTCGAGCAGGTCCGCGCGCCGGTCGACGAGCTCGTAGGCCTCGAACCGATCGTGCGGCACTTCGGGAGGCATCACGCCGGCCCGCTGCGCCAGCCAGGCCAACGCCCCGGGCGCCTCCATCCCTTCGACCCTGCGAGCAGCCCCCCACCAGCTGATGCGGCCGCAGGCGGCCGTGCAGTAGCCGTGCGCGCGGTTAGGCTCCAGCCGCAACGCGCCCGGGCCCTTGCAGACGGGACAGTCGGCCAGCACCAGGCTGCCGGCCTGGGTCCAGCCCGGAAGGCGGCCGAACACCCGCTCGTGATCGAGCCGGTGGTAGATGTCGCGTCGCAGCAGGTGGACGATGCTCATGCGGGATGGCGCCGCCAGTCTAGCGCCCCCGCGAGGGCGCCGTCCATCACGGCCCCTTCAGCGCATCGACCTCGACGCCGGCCGCCTTGGCAATCTCCGAAAGCCCGTCCTTGTACTCCTTGACGCGCGAGGCAGCTTCCTTTCCGAGCGACTGCATCTGCTGGAGGATTTGAGGGTTGGGCATCCCGCCGCCCCCTTCCAGCGCCGCCACGGCCTGGTCCTGCAGGCTGGCCGCTTCCAGAAGCTTCTGGTGCAGCTCGCCCAGCGGGCCCGCAGGCGGCGGCGTCGACTCGACCGCATCCCGGAACTTCTTCAGCGCCGGGGCCAGCTCGCCCCGCACAACCTGCACAGCGCCGGCCGGGTTGAGGATCATGCCGGGAAGCTTCTGGCGAATCTTGTCGATCTCGCCGATCTGCGCCAGCATCTTCGGCACCGCGCCGACCAGGTAGAGCTTGGCGGCCTCGACATCGCCCGCCCCCGCGGTCTCGGGCGGCGTCCCTCCGGGCGGGGGACCGCCCGCGTCGGCGGCCGCGCTCGCCGGGGTGGTCCCATCCAGCGACGGCGGCGGCAACAGCGGCGGCATCTCCGGCATACCCATGTTTCCCGCGTCGCCCTCGCCCAGCAGCTCGGCCTCGGCGCGACGCTCTTCCTCTTCCTTGCGGCGCTTCTCCTCCTCGAGTCGCCGCAGTCGGTCCTCTTCCAGCTTGCGCTGCTTCTCCAGCTCCGCCAGCGCCTTCTTCTCCGCGGCCACCCGGTGCGGCGCGGTCAGGATCGCTTCCCGCCAGGCCATCATCGTCACGAGCGCCAGGTCGTGCTTGCGACGCCAGGCCACCTTGCGCTCGTCGATCTTGCCCAGAGGTCCGCCGCCCGCCAGACCGAACTCGTCGACGCGCGTGAGGGTGCCGCGAAGCCAGTTGCCGTCCGGCGAAAGTTCCAGCGTGCCCGACTCCTCGAGCGAGCGGAGCCGCCCCTCTATCAGGCAGGGGTTCTCGCCGGCCAGCGTGACCGTCGTCGTGGTCGTCACCATCCGGTAGGTCTTGTCCGGCTCCCAGGAGCCGGGCCGGGAGACGGCGAGCGTCCCGATCCCACGCTCCCTCAACCGGAGCGGCTTCCCCTCCTCCTGCCACTCCCCGGTGAGCGGCGGTGACGGCACGAGGTCCGCCCCTCGGAGTAGCGCCAGCCGGGCCCGAAAGGCCTGCTCGCGAACGCGCTGCTGCACGTCCTCCCCGGCCTTCGCCCGGCGCAAGAGCCTCCGGAGCTGGCCGCGCGTCGCCTTGCCGTCTAGCGGCTCCCCCGCCGCCGTGCGCGCCTCGACTGCGCCCGCGGCGATCGCCAGCGCGCCCGCGGCCAGCATCAGCCAGCTGCACCGCGACTTCGTCATGAGTGAATCCATACCACCCGATCTCTTAATCTGCGTTGCCGCCCAGGGCAAGAGAAAGCCCGCGCCCCCCGGACCGGACCGCCTACCTGCCGCGCGCTTCGCGATGCCAGCGCGCAAGCCGGCCCCTGAGTATTCGATCGGGGTGGGCCGCCAGGTACGCCGCGAGGCTCGCCTGGGCTGCCTGCGATTCGACCGACCTCGAGAACTCCTCCCGGGCACTCTTCAGGGCCGCAGCCAGCTTCTCTCCCACGAGCGGCGCCAGCTCCTTTACCTGACCGAAGTAGCCTCCGCCCGAGGAGTCGCGCCGTTCCGTCAGCTGCTGGGCAACCGTCAGCGCAGCCGCGCTCTCACCGCCCAGCCGCGTGAGGAACTCGGACAGCTCATCGGCCGTGGCCAGGTTCAGCCCGAGCCGCTTGCGCCCCGATTCTATCCAGAGCGGATCGGCCAGCGCCGGGGCCAGGCTGGTTCGAGCGAGCACCTCGCGAAAGGCCGCTTCCTTGAACTTGTCGTAGGCCGCGCGAGCCTCCGCCAGCTCCCGCGCGAGCTCCTTGGCCGTCTCGTCGGCGATCTGATGCCGCTTGGCGGCCTGTTGCGCCACCCAGTACTTCTTGTAGAGCTCTCCGCCGGCAGGGCTGTACGGCACCCACTTCGTCCATTCGTAGAGCATCCGCGCCAGCATCGGCCGATGCGCGGGCCAGTCGGCAGCCAGCGCCTGCATCAGTCCCCCGACGTCCCGCGGCTTGTGGCGCGCCAGCGTCGCAATCACGCGCCGGAACCCCTCGAGGAGCTCGGGACCGGAAAAGTCGCGATGCGAAAGGACTTGCCAGAGCTGGTAGGCCGCGACGCCCTCGGAGGCCATCATCTGCAGACCATTGCGAGTCTCGCCGTCCCGAGCCCCGACGCGCTCCCAGATGTACTGGTCGGCCCTGAGGATGTCCTGGCGCCCCCGGAACATCGCGCGCACCGTCGGGTCGCCCGACCCCTCCCCCCAGCCGGTCACCTTCCGGGCCGCCAGACTGTCGCCGATGTAAGCTTCCAGCGCCTCGGCCCAGCCCTCGTGCAGCGCCATTTGCGGGTCGGTGATCGCCATCACGTCGTGTCCCGTCCGCGAGACCGAGAGCGCCCGCAGATCGACCGAGCCAGCGTAGGCGTCGGCCATCATGGCATGGCCGATCTCGTGGGCCAGCGTCATCGCCAGGAACTTCTCGCGCCGCATGTCCGCCACGGACAGCCGCCAGGAGCCCGCGTCGATGTCGCTCAGGATGATGAACCCCGCCGGCGTCTCCTCGGCCCCGGAGGCGCGCCGCAGACGAATCCGCCGCGCCGCATGCGCGGGTCCGACACTTCCGAACATCTCGCCCGCGTAGACGTGCAAGGCGACCGGCCCGGACGTCGGCAGTTTCAGGCCGGCCAGGACGTCACGCGCAACCGTGTAGAGCCGCGCGACCGTACCGACGACGGGCGAGCCCGCCAGCTCCTGGCGCAGATCCGACCCCTCGGCGCCCGGCTCGACCTCGCGGAAGACCAGCAGCTCCTCACCGTTCTCGGTGACCGTCGCGACCTGCTCGGTCTCGTCCAGCACCGGCTCGATGAAGACCAGCGGCGCAGGCGCCACCCGCTCCAGCGGCACCGCCAGCGCAGGCCATGCCAGCGCCAAGCCAAGGAAGAGCCGCGCCAGGAAAGCGCCAAGAGGGAGTGCTCGCAACGAAAATCGCATGACAATGCGCCGCCAGAAGACCGGCGGCTCCGAACCCTACTACGGGCGGACCGGCCTCCGGGATGCGCGAAATGAATCGAAACTTGCTGCCGTGAGCCGCTTAGACCCTCACCGGAGTGGCGTGCTCGCCACGGGAGGAAGACGTGAAGCTGACAGCTCGTACGCGCCGGTACCTGGCCCTGGCCCTCCTGCTCGCCCAGCTGACCTCGCTCGGCCAGGCCGTGGCCGAGGAAGCCGCCCGGGTCGAGTTCGATCCCGTCGAGGGGCTCTCGCACCGCTCGGGGAACCTCGACCCCGAGACCGGCACCGTCGACGTCCACTCGCGGCTAAACGTCCGCTCGGGCCCGGGTCTGGAGCACGCCATCATCGGCAAGCTCTACCCGGGCGACAAGCTCCAGATCCTGTCCACCGAGAACGGCTGGCACAAGATCCGCTGGAACGGCCGCGAGGCCTACTGCTGCGCTTACTGGGTCCACTCCAAGGGCGAGGCGTGGAACAACTCCAGCCTGGCCGACGACGGGACGCCCCGGAAGGCCCCGGGCGGCTCGGACGACCCCTCCCCCCCGGACCCCGGCAACTCCGGCACATCCACGGCGCCCGGCGGTCGCCTGATCGATATGCCGCTCATCAACCAGAACACCGGCGGCGGCACCTACCCCGGCTCCTACTGCGGCCCGACCTCGGTGCGGATGGTGCTGGCCCATTACGGCATCCGCAAGGGCGCCGACGAGATTGCGCTGCGCAACTACGGCGCCGGTCCGATGTACCGCCCGGGCAACGGCTCCACCCACGAGGGGATGGCCGCCGCGCTCCGCCACTTCGGCTTCAAGACCGAGATGAACCACTCCAAGAGCCTCTCGCAGCTTCGAGCAGCGGTCGCCAAGGGCCATCCGGTCATCATCAACCTCTACGGCAACTATGGCCCCTTCTTTACGCACGGCCACATCTCTCCTATAGTGGGCTTCTCGGCCAACGGCGACCCCATCCTCAACGACTCCGCCGGCGGCGTGAGGCGAACGATTCCGCTCAGGGTCTTCATGAACTGCTGGAACGGCCTCTACCTGGAAGCCTGGAAGTGAACCGGAGGATTCCCCGATGAGACGCCTCACGACCGTAGCCGCGCTCCTGGGCCTGCTGGCCGGCGGCTCGCACGCCGCGGAAAACGCGCCGGACGCGCGCTCTGTCTGGACGGCAGCCTGGACCACCGTCTGCGTGATCCCCTGGGGCGCCGGTGACGGCAAGCTCAAGGAGGAGATCCGCTCCACAGACGAGCGGCAGGCCTATAGGGGTCCCACGCGCATCCTGGCGCTCGACGGCGGCAAGCTCGCCATCCTCGATACGCTCGGCTCGGCGGTGAAGGAGTTCGACGAATCGGGGAAAATGCTGCGCGCTCTCCCCTACCCCGAAAACGACTCCCGGGACGCCGAGACGCTCTGCATCGACATGGGCTCCCCCAGGCCGGGCGAGTACCGCGTCCTGAGTTTGGGCCAGCAAGCCGTGCTCACGCTGTCGCAGAAGGGCGAGCCGGTGGCGCACACGATCTCCGGCACCCACAAGGACTCGCTTCTCTGGGCGATGGTATGCGACGCCGCGGGCGCCAGCTACGTGCTCGACGCCAACGACAACACGCTGCTCCGGATGGACGCCGCGGGCCGCCCGCTCCCCGCCTTCAAGCACGACCTCGCCGCGGCGCTCGTGCTCGACACCTCGGGCCGCTTCTACAACATGCGGCTGGCCAGTAAGTCCAGCGCGCGCGCCTACGAGCTGGTCCGCTGGACGCCCGGCTCGGAGCCCGTCGTGCTGGGCAGGGTCACTTCCCGCCAGGAGATCAACCGGGTCGACGTCTTCGGCACCGACGCCGCCGGCAACATCTACGCCTTCCTGGGCATGGGCGCCATCGAGAACCCCAGCCGCCTGATCGTGGCGCGCTTCGACGCCACGGGCAAGCAAACTGGCCAGGCGCCCGCGCCGCCCGATCCTATCGAGCTCAAGTTTCAACACGCCAAGGCCGTTTCGCCGGACGGTACCGTCTACGCGGTGGCGGTCGCCCCCAACGGCCTGGCCCTGATGAAGCTGCGCGCTTTCGGGGATTGAAGGGACGGATCCAGGAGCTCCGGTCCCGAACCCGGCAAGGCGACCGTTCGCTCCCTGACCCCCTCTGGACGCAGGTCTCCGGACTCGGTAGCGCCCAATTCAGCGCCCCCGACGTGATACCCTGGGCGCCATGACGGGCACGCAAGACTGGACCGCCGTCGTGCTGGCGGCAGGCAAAGGCACGCGCATGAAGTCGGCGCTGCCGAAAGTGCTGCACCCTCTGCTGGGCCGGCCGATGCTGTCGTGGGTCTTGCAGGCAGCTACGGACGCGGGCGCGGGGCGTCTGGCGGTGGTCGTCGGCTTCGGCCGGGACCGGATCGTCGAAACGGTCGGCGCCGAGTTTCCGCAGGCGACCTTCGTGCTGCAAGAGGAGCAGCGCGGCACGGGCCACGCCGTGCTCTGCTGCCGCGAGGCGCTGAGCGGCGTCGACGGCCCGATCCTGATTCTGTGCGGCGACACTCCCCTGATCCAGGCCGCCACGCTCCGCCAGTTTCTCGGGGCCCACCGCTCCAGCGGCGCCGCCGCCAGCGCGCTCACGTTCCGGGCCGACAACCCGCATGGCTACGGTCGCATCGTGCGCGACCAGGCCGGAAACCTGGCGAAGATCGTCGAGCAGAAAGACGCCACACCCCAGGAGCTGGAGATCTCCGAGGTGAACGCCGGCGTTTACGCGGTGGGGGCGCAGGAGCTCTTCCACGCGCTCGGCTGCATCACGCCGCAGAACGCGCAGGGGGAGTACTACCTGCCGGACATCGTGGCGGTGCTGTCGAGCGGCGGAAGCCTGGTGCGCGCGCACCGGGTCTCCGAGGCGACGGACTTCCGCGGCATCAACCATCGAGGCGAGCTGGCAGAGCTGACCGAAGTACTCAGACGCCGGCGGAACACGCAGCTGATGCTGGACGGAGTCACGCTGGAGAGTCCCGGAGCGACGCACGTTGAGTGGTCGGTGACGCTGGAGAGCGACACGGTGCTGGAGCCCGGCGTCCGGCTGGAGGGGCGTACGCGCGTGGCCCAGGGTTGCCGCGTGGGGACCGGGAGCGTGCTGAAGGACTCGACCCTGCTGGCGGGGGCGGTGGTGCGCCCTTACTGCGTGCTGGATGGCGCGCGCGTAGGCCCGGGCGCAATCGTCGGACCGTTCGCGCACCTGCGGCCTGGGGCCGATATCGGTGCGGCAGCGCGGGTGGGAAACTTCGTCGAGGTCAAGAACGTCAAGCTGGGTGAGCGCAGCAAGGCGATGCACCTGACCTACCTGGGCGACGCCGAGATCGGCGCCGGAACCAACATCGGCGCCGGAACCATCACGTGCAATTACGACGGACAGACCAAGCACCACACGACGATCGGCGACGACTGTTTCGTCGGCAGCGACAGCGTGCTGGTAGCGCCCATCGAGATCGGCCCGGGCGCCTATGTGGCCGCGGGGAGCGTGTTGACGCGCAACGTCCCGTCACGGGCGCTGGGCATCGGACGCGCACGCCAGGAGAACAAGCCCGGCTACCGGGACGTGCTGGACCGGCGGCGGGGGCTGAGGAGCGCCGGGGAGGATGCCGGGTCTGCGACCACCGTGGGCGAGGACACGGCCTCGGAGCCGGAGGGCAGCACCGGTGCCTGAGCTCTTCGGCACGGACGGCGTGCGCGGGGTCGCCAATCGCTCGCCGATGACGCCGCACGAGGTGCTGCGGCTGGGGCAGGCTGCGGGGAGATGGCTCGGGTCGACCGGCCGGACGGGACCCGTCCTGATCGGGCGCGACACGCGTCTGTCGGGGCCGATGATCGAAGCCGCTCTGGTGGCGGGGCTCACCTCGGCCGGTGTGCCGGTCATGCTGGGCGGCGTGTTGCCGACGCCGGCCGTCAGCTTCGCCACGCGCCACATGGGGCTGGCCGCCGGGGCGGTCGTGAGCGCCAGCCACAACCCCTACGAGGACAACGGAGTGAAGTTCTTCCTGGCCAACGGCGGCAAGCTCTCCGAAGACAATGAGGACGCGATCGAGGCGCTGCTGGCTGAGGATCCGGCCGGATTGCTGGCCGCCGGGGACGCCGTCGGGACGGTGAGCGTTTCGCGGGGGCTGCTCCAGGCCTATATTGCCCACGCCGTGGCTACCGCCGCCGGACCCGGCGCGCTTTCGGGCTGGGCGGTCGTCTGTGACTGCGCCAACGGGGCGGCCAGCCGATCGACCCCCGCCGCCCTGCGCCGGCTGGGGGCGAAGGTCTTTGCCTTCCACACCCGCCCGGACGGCACCAACATCAACCGAGGCTGCGGCAGCTTGCACTTCGAGGTCGTCCGCCGGGCGGTGCTGGCGCGCCCGGGGGCTGTCGGCATCTCCCACGACGGGGACGCCGATAGGGTCCTGATGTGCGACGAAGCCGGTGAGCTGGTCGACGGGGATCGCATGATGGGGGTGTTGGCGCGCGACATGGTCGGTCGCTCGGCGCTGCCAGGCGGGGTCCTGGTCGCCACGATTCTGAGCAACGCCGGCCTGGAAGAGGCGCTGGAGCCTCTGGGGGTTCGGGTGGCGCGGGCGCAAGTCGGAGACCGCAAGGTGGCCGACGAGATGGCCCGGCTGGGGGCTGCGGTCGGGGGAGAGCCGTCTGGCCACATCATCCTGGCGCAAAACGGGCCGACGGGAGACGGTCTTCTGACGGCGCTGGCCGTGTTGGGGATCGCCGCGCGGACCCGGACGACACTTCACGAGCTGGCCAGCCTGGTGAGGCTTTACCCGCAACACTCGGGGGCGGTGCGGATCGCGCGCAAGCCGCCACTGGAGCAGTTGGAGCCGGTGTCGGCCGCCATCCGCCACGCACGCGAGCAGGTGGCGCCTCGAGGGCGAGTCGTGGTGCGCTATTCGGGGACGGAGCCGGTGGCCCGGGTGCTGGTGGAGGGGCCGGAAGCCGAGCTGGTCCGCTCGCTGGGCCAGCAGATAGAGAACGCCCTCCGGGGCGCCATCGGCGCGGAATGATTGATTTCCGCGCGCAATCACGATACAGTCGAGGCTGAATTTGTCGGCTTCGGACGGGATCTGCGGCAAGGGCGGACGGACAGGAGTCCGTACGGCCTGGCCCTGCGGGGTCGGGCGAGTTCAAGTGTTTCGGTTGTTGCCCCGAGTCCGGGCTTTCGCGTTCTCCTCGAACCCAGACCTGCACCGATCCGTTCACTGCAATCTTCCTCCCACCTGCCGGGCCTGCTCCCTCCCATGAAGTCGCGCCCCAGCTCATGATCCAGGCGAAAGGTCGTGTCACAAACAAGCTCGGCTTGCACGCCCGCACGGCCGTGACCATCGTCAATGCCCTGAGCCGGTTCAAGTCCGAGGTCTACTTCGCCAAGGACGACATGCGAGTCTCGGCGAAGAGCATCCTGGGCGTGATGATGCTGGAGGCCTCGCAGGGCACCGAGCTGGTCCTGGAGTGCGAGGGTGAGGACGAGGAGGACGCGATGAAGGCGATCCTCGACCTCTTCGAGAACCGCTTCGGGGAGGATTGAACGCCTTGCTCGAAGGTCTCATCGCCAGCGAAGGCATCGCCGTCGGCAAGGCGCTGCTGCTGCACGAGGAGCTGCGGATTCCCGACTACGCCATCCGCGACTCCGACGTCAAGCTGGAGATGCTCAAGTTCGACGCGGCGCTGGCGCTGGCGCGCGACCAGCTCGTCGACCTCAAGGAGCGCAACAAGGACCACGAGACCACCGTCAAGATCCTGGAGAGCCAGCTCTTGATCCTGGTCGACCCGCTCTTCGTCGGCGAGGTCATCCAGAAGGTCCGCAGCGAAAAGCGCAACGTCGAGAAGATCGTGAGCGACGTCGTCGCCGAGTTCGCTCGCACCTTCAGCTCGATGGACAACCCCTATCTCAAGGAACGCGCCATCGACGTGCAGGACGTGGGCCGCCGCATCCTTCGAAGCCTCCTGGGGCAGGAGATCCAGAGCCTCGACCGGCTGCCGGCCGACACCATCATCGTCTGCCACATGCTTACGCCCAGCGACGTGGCGCGGCTCGATACCTCCCGCGTCATCGGCCTGTGCTGCGAGGTCGGCGGCGTCTCCAGCCACGCCGCGATCCTCGCCCGCTCGCTGATGATCCCCGCCCTCTTCGGCGTCGAGAATGTGACGCGTAAGGTCCGCACGGGCGATTCGATCTACCTCGACTGCATCCACGGCAAGCTTTACCTGGAGCCCTCGGCCCTGGAGATCGACGAGGCGCGCGAGCTGGGGCGCCAGGTGCGGGCCAACTTCGAGAAGAGCCTGGAGCCCTCGACGCTGACGCCTGTCACGCGCGACGGAATCGAAGTCACGCTGCGCGCCAACATCAGCGTCCCGGCGGAGATCAGCTGCCTTACGACCTTCGGCGCTTCTGGCATCGGGCTTTTCCGCACGGAGTACCTCTTCCTCAAGAGCAACTCGCTGCCGCCGCAAGAAGAGCAGTACGAGGCCTACCGCAAGGTCGCCGCCGGCTGCCTTCCATCACCCGCCATCATCCGCACGCTCGACATCGGCGGAGACAAGGACTTGCCGTATCTCGGCATCCCACCCGAATCCAACCCCGTGATGGGATGGCGCTCCATCCGCTACTGCTTGCAGAACGCTGACATCTTCCGCTCTCAGCTGCGCGCCATCCTGCGCGCTTCGGTCACCAAGAACGTCAAGCTCCTCTACCCGATGATTACCACCCCGGAGGAGCTCCTGCGAGCCAACGAGTTCCTCGACGAGGTGCGCCAGGAGTTCGTCGAGAAGAAGATCCCGTTCGACGAGAACCTCCCGGTCGGCATCATGATCGAGGTGCCGGCAGCCGCTCTGATCACCGATCGCCTCGCGCCGATGGTCGACTTCCTCAGCATCGGCACCAACGACCTGTTCCAGTTCACGATGGCCGTCGACCGAGCCAATCAACGGCTCTCCCCGATGTTCGACACCATCAACCTGCCGATTCTTCGCATCATCAAGCACGTGGTCGACCAGGCCAAGAAGTTCGATGTCCCCGTGAGCTGCTGCGGCGAGATGGCGAGCCAGCCCGCCGGCTGCCTGGCGCTACTGGGCCTGGGACTGCGGGAGTTCAGCATGAACGTCTTCAGCATCCCCAAAATCAAGCAGCTCATCCGCAGCGTCGATCTGCGCGACGTCAACGAAATCGTCTCCGAGGCCATGGGTTGTACCACCACCGCCGAGATGCGCGCACGGCTGGACGCCTACGTCGAGAAGCATGGGTAGTAGTGAGTAGCGAGTAGCGAGTAGTGAGGAGTGAGGAGGAGGGGGCGCTGCGGTCGCGGAGAGAGCCGGGCCGTAGGCTGGGGGACGCACAAGCGGCTGCGCACGCCTGCAGGCGCGAGATTGCGCCGTAGTACCCCCTACTCGCTACTCGCTACTCGCTACTCACTACTCACTACTTGCTCCTCTCCCCGTGCTACAATCGGCGGTTACGCTCATGCCCCATCCGATCGACACGCTGTACCAAAGAACGCTCTCCCGGGAGCGGTCTCCGTATCGCTTTCGGGAAAACGGCGGCTTCCGGGTCTGCCTGGTCTACCCGAACAGCTATCGCGTGGGAATGTCGAACCTGGGGCTCCAGACGGTTTACCGCGCGCTGAACGAGCTGCCGGGCGTCACGTGCGAGCGCGCGTTCGTCCCCGAAGCTTCGGAGCAGGCCGTGCTCCAGCGCCACCAGAGTCCGATCGTCAGCCTCGAGACCCGGCGTCCGCTCCGGGAGTTCCAGGTGGTGGCCTTCAGCCTCACCTACGAGATGGACTATCTGAACGTGTTCGGGGTGCTCGAACTGGCCGGCATCCCGTTCGCCGCCGCGGCCCGAGGTCCGCGCGACCCGCTCGTGATCGCGGGCGGCGCGGCCATCACCGCCAACCCGCTGGCGATGGACCCGATCTTCGACCTGGTCTTCTTGGGCGAAGCCGAGGTCGGCGGCGGGGAGCTCTTCCGGCGCCTGCAGAGCGGATTCGGGGACGAGCTGGGGGCGCTGACCGCCGGGATCGAGCAGGTCTACGTCCCGGGCCATACGCCCGCCCCGCCGGAGCACTACCCTTCGCTTCCCGACCTCGAAACGCACTTCGCGGCCAGCTCCATCCTGACGCCGGACACGGTTTTCTCCGACACAGCCCTGGTCGAGATGACGCGCGGCTGCCCGCGCAAGTGCAGCTTCTGCATCGCCAAGGACCTCTACGGCGCCACGCGGAATCTCTCGCAGGGCGTGCTTGCGCAGTACGTCGAGCACATCCGCCCGTACACGGATCGCATCGGCCTCTTCGGCGCCGGCATCAGCGACTACCCCGGCATCGACAAGGTCGTCTGCGCGCTGGGCGACTCCGGAATGGACGTCACCATCTCCAGCCTCCGCTTCGACCGTCTGACGCCGGAGCTCCTGCGCGTTCTGCGGCGGGGGCGGCAGCGTTCGATCACAGTCGCGCCGGAGTCCTTCTCGCAGCCCATTCAGAGGTTCCTCAAGAAGGGATTCGCCCTGCACAAGGTGGAGGAGGGCTTCGAGCGCATCCTGGAGGCCGGATTCGAGCGCGTGAAGTACTACCTGATGATCGGCGTACCGGGCGAGACTCCGGACGATTTTGAGCCGCTCCTGGAGCACGTCCGACGGGCCCTGCCGAAGCTCGAGGCGTCGGGCACGGTGCTCGAGCTCTCGTTCAGCATTCTGGAACCCAAGCCGCGCACGGAGCTGGCCCGCGTCCCGATGGCAGCGCGCCAGGAAGTGCGCCGCGTGGAGACCTATCTCCAGCAGAGCATCCCGCGTTCCGCGCGCATCCAGGTGCAGTGGCCCAGCTTCCAGTCGACCTATCTGTCCGACTGGCTCAGTCGAGGAGATCGCCAGGCGGCCGGGAGGCTGCTAGAATTCTTCGACTCGCGCCGCCCAGGTCAGAGCTTCCGTCTGTCCTACCGCGACTATCAGGAGGAGATGGAGCGCATCCTGGGCAGCACCGAGCCCGCTCGCGCCGTGCTTCGGCCCCCCCACCAGTCCGGCCAGGCAGCGGCCGCCACTCACTGAGACCCCTGGACGGAAGAGGAGACCCAATGCTCGACTCCAAACTGCTCGAAGTGCTCGCCTGCCCCAAGTGCAAGGGCGACCTCGAGTACATCGCCGACAAGAACGAACTGCGCTGCCAGAAGTGCCGGCTCGTCTATGCCGTGAAGGACGATATCCCCATCATGCTCATCGACGAGGCCAAGGGCTTCTAGTCGATCGCGCAGCAAGCCGGGCAGCACGCGGCTTCACGCCGTCACTGAAGCTTGTACGTCAGCATCATCCGGTCGCCACCCCGGCGCACGGCCAGCTGCATCTCCGGAGCGCGCTGGATCGTTCCCAGCAGCCGGAATGCCTTCTGGACGTTGTCGATCAGATCGCCGTTAACGGTCTCCAGGATGTCTCCGGCCTGCACGCCCAGGCTCGCCGCGTAGGACTCCGGTTTGATCTCCTGGATGTAGTATCCGGCGAAGCGGGAGTTCTCGTAGTACGGCTCGGCGATCACCTGGCTGAGGAAGTTGGCCGGATTGCCGAACTGCCTCACGACATCGGCGCGCGGGATCTCCCGCGTGACGTACTGAGGGGAGACCGGGGCCGAGTACGCCGGCGGCGGCGGCTCTGCGAAGACCACCGGGGGCGGCGTGTAGTCAGGGGCCGGGGCAGGTGATCCTCCCGCAGAACCCGGCGCACCTTCCTCGGGTAGATCCAGGTACTCCTCCCGGCCGCCCACGCGCAGCGTCACCCGCTTGCGCGAGATGCCGGCCACCACACGGCCGCTGACGATGTCGCCGATGGCGTAGGCGTCGGAGCGTCCGCCCGGCTCCTGCAGAATCGCAATGCTCGCCTTGCCCGCGGCCAGCGTGCCCAGCAGTTTGAGCCCGGTCGCTTTCGTCGGC
>JACPRK010000058.1 GCA_016190005.1 Candidatus Wallbacteria bacterium
GTACAGGTAGACGCCACCGGATTTCAGGTAGACGCCACGAGACTTTCCGCGAGTCATCCCGGCGGGCGGCGGGCGATGGGCGGCGGCCAACGAGTCAGCGCAAGACGGCGAGCTTGGCCGTGGCGCGGGCGGGGGGGGCGCCGGCGGTCTCGGCCTTGATGCGGGCGACGTAGATGCCGCTGGCGACGGGGGCGCCGTCGCGGTCGACGAGCGGCCAGGCGACAGTGTTGGCGCCGGCGGCTGCCGTGCCCGTGGCGGAGTAGACGAGCGTGCCCGCGGCGTCGTAGATGCGCACCGAGGCGGAGTCGGCGGATGCGGTGAGTCGATAAAGGATCTGGGTCGAGCTGCGGGCCGGGTTGGGGAAGGCGACGGCCTCCGAGATGGCGGCGTGGCCGGGCGCGTGGGCGTCGAGGGTAGTACCGGCCTTGTTGCCTGCGCGATCACTCACTGCCAGTCCGACGGCGTGTTCGCCCTCCGCGAGCGGGACCGGAGGCTCGACGACGAGCTCCTGCGTCGCGGCGTCGTAGCGGCAGCCGGCCGGCTGGCCGTCGATCGTGGCCGAGACCCGGGCGGGGTCGACCCCGCTACCGGCGTCGGAGACGCGCACGCGGATGGCGTCCCGTCCCGAGGCGAGCCGGACGCCGGAGGCGTCGGAGGGCTCGATCGCGGGTGGGGCGATGTCGGCCATCAGGTAGAGCGGCGAAAGGCCGTCGAGCTCGCCCACGAGCGCGCCGTCTGCGATGGCGCCGGGCTGGTAGACGAAGCGGCCAGCCTGAAGCCGGTAGAGTCCCAGCCGCGCCGCGGGATGTGACGAGGCGGTCGGGAAGCGCTCCAGCTCCAGCCGGAAGCGGCCGGCCAGTCCGAGCCGCCCGGGCTCGGGAATGAAGCCGGCGACGGGCGCGACGACAGCGAGCCCCGCGCCCCGCGCCGCGCCTGTCGCGGACGCGTCTTCGAGGCCGCCCGTCATCGCCTCGCCGAAGGCGGCAAGCGCTCCGTCGGCGGCAAGCGCGTTGGCGGGCAGCTCCACCGTTCCGGCCTTGTTGGGCAGCGTGACCTGGTTGCGATTGGCGGCGATGATGCTCGTGACGGGGAAGTCGAGCAGCCGGGTCGAAGTGTTGCCTCGCGTGTCGGTGCCGGTGATGGCCAGGCGCGCGTTGCCCGGGAAGTTCCTGTTCACCGTGTAGACCCCGGAGAAGACGGCCTCGCCGCGGCGAACCAGCGTGAGGTTGACCGCCGGCCCGCCGGGCTGGGTTACGGTCAGCAGCGGCAGCGACTCGATCGGCTCGGGCACGCCGTTCTCCTGCGTGAGCGCCTTGATGTGGAAGAGTATCTCGCTCCTTTGAATCGGGTTGGCGAACGCGCGGACCTGCCAGAAAGGCCCGACGTCGACCTCGAAGGCTTCGCTCGTGACGGGCATCGGGTTGCCCGCGACGTCGCGCGCGCCGCCGACGCCGATGATGGCCGGTCCGTTGAAGTCGGGCGACGCCGGGTCGGGCTGGATGTCGACCAGCCCGCGCCATGAGGATTCGTCGAACGAAATCTGGCGCACCACGACCTCGCCCAGCCGGGAGTTGGCCGGCTTGAGCGTCACCGTCGGGGGGCGGGAGAGGTCCATCGGCTCCGAGAACCGGATGCCGATCCGGATCTGGCCGTCGAGGATGTCGCCCGCGTGGGCGTCGGGGACGGTGGCATCGTAGGCGAACACCTCGCGCACCGCCGGAGGAGTCACGTCCAGGTAGAAGACGAAGTTGTGCGAAGGGTCGCCCGTGCGGCCGGAGGTGTCGAGCGCGTTGACGGTCCACGTGTAGCGGCCTTCGACGAGCTTGTCGAGGTTCAGCGTGACGCCCGGCTCTGCGGCCCCCGTGCGGCGGGTGATCGGGTTGCGGTTCGGGTCGGTCACCGTGAGCAGGTAACCGCTGGCACCCGGGACCTGCGCCCAGTGGAACTCGATGACCGGGCCGGAGGTCGACGACTCGTGCGCAGGCGCGCTGAGCGCTGGCCGCTCCAGCGCCAGCCTGCGCACCGTGAACTGCCGCACCACGGCAGTCCGGTTCCCCGCGACGTCGATCGCCTCGACCACCAGCACGGCGTTGCCGTCGTACTCCGGCATCTCGGCCGACAGGCGATAGTTGATGACCGTCCCTGCCTGCACCAGCCGCACGTTTGGCGAGAGCGTCGCCGTCGTCGGCTCCACCAGCGGCGCGCCCGTGGTGACGAACCGGCCGTCGGCCCGGAAGACCGACACCAGCACACGGTCGATGCCCTGGCCGTTGTCCGCAGGCGTCTTTCCGTTGTCGGCAACCGTGCCCGTGATCGCCAACGACCGCCCCGTGAAGACTTCGCCGCTGGTGATGCCTTCCAGCGTCAGCACCGTTGGCGCGATGGTGTCGAAGACGAATCCCGACCGGCTGGGCGTGCCCGTGTTGCCCGCCTGGTCGACCGGCACGACGCGGATGTCCCACTCGCCGTCGAAGTCGCCGCCGGTCGTGAGACCGCTGGGTCTGCCCGTCGACGGGTCGACCCTCAGCTCCAGGAAGACGTTGGCACGCTTGGGGCCCGTGTAGCAGGGTGACGTCACGGGCGGCACCACGTCGCGGAAGCGGATGACGCTCTGCAGAAGCGAGTTGTTGGTGGTCGACGAACCCTCCGGCAGCGACGCCAGCGTCGTCGGGTGGCGCTTCACGAGCGTCAAGACGATGGTGCTGCCGGTCGCGAGCGAGGTGTTGACGCCGCTTCCGGGATAACCGTTAGACGACACCGCGTCCACGACAGTCGCGCGGATGGCGGTGAGCGGACCCGTGACCATCTGGCCGCGTGCCGGGAAGAAGGTGTCGTCGGTGCTGTTCCCGAAACGGCCCAGCTCCACGAGCGCGCCGTCCAGCACCGCGGGCTTCTGCGTGTCGAGCACAAAGCTCCGGAGGATGTTCTGACTCTCATTGCCGGCCACGTCCCGCGGCAGCACGCGCAGCAGGTACTGGCCGTCGTCAGCGCCGTCCTTCTTCAGCGGCTCGCTCAACAGCAGCTCGATCCGGTCCGGAGCGCTCGTGCGCACCAACGCTGCCACCGGACGCACCGAGGGACAGGCTTGCTCGAGCGTCATCCGCGAGCGCGCCAGGTCCAGCTCCCCGGTCACGGTCGGCGAGAGCGTCGCGCTGAGGACCGTGCGGCCCCGCGAGTCCGAGGGGATGGCGGCAGCATTCAGGATGGCGCCGTCGCCCGGTACCGTCGCCGTCACGAACACCGGGCTTATCGCCTCGGTGTCCAGCTTGTAGACCAGATCGACGGTGTCGGTGTTGCCGGCGAAGTCCCGGACCGTGACGCGCAGCTGGTAGGTGCCCTGCTTGATGAACTGCCCCTCGTCGAACTGAAACGTCACGCTCTGCGGCGAGAAGACATTGACGAACCCGCTGCGCTCGGTCGTCGGGTCTGTCTCGATTGGCCCGAACGCCTGCACCTGGGTCGCCTCGATGTCGACCCCGCTGGCGGGCTGGAGGCTCCTGGGGTTCTCGAGCACGCTGATGAAGATCGGGTTCGGGGCCGACGAGACCACCGAGCCGGGCGCAGGCCGCGTGTTGGCCGGGTCCAGAACCGGCGGCAGGGCGTCGACGAAGAACAGGCCCCGCACGCGCGCCTCGGGCGTGAGCGGATTTCCGGCCCGGTCGAGACCGCCCGTCACGATGACGTCGACCGGTCCCTGGAACTCCTCGCCCGGCAGCACGACGAACGTGTAGTCGAAGATGAGGTCGGGAAGCACGGTCGCGCTCAATGACGCGGGAAGGGCGAAGCTCCCGCGCTGCGTCACGAATACGTCGGGCGCCAGAGACATCGGCTCCGAGTACTCCACCCGCAGCGTGACGACCTGGCCCGGCGCGAAGAACTCCGTGCGGCTGTTGTTCGCCTGCCGCCCGTTGATGCTCACGCTCTTCACGAAAGGCGCCGTCGTGTCGCGCTGGAACCGCAGCTCGCGCGCCGAGGCCGTGGGCGAGAAGCGACCCGATGCGGCGATGGCGGTGGCGGTCACCGAGTAGAGACCGTCGATCACCTTCGAGAGGTCCACCACGTTGCGGAACTCGCCGCCGATGACGATCGGCGTCGATTCCACGGGGATTCTCGACGACGGGAAGAGGCCGACGCCCGGGAAGACGTTGAAGTTGATCGTGCTGAAACGCTCGGCGGCTCCATTGGCGGTGAGCTTCGGCGAGTTGGTGATCACGATGCCGTCGAAGCCGCGGTCGAACTCGGGCGCCGCGGGGTCCGAGTTGTCCAGGATGATCTCCCCAGCCAGCTGGCGCGGCGAGCGGCCCGAAGTCGACTCGACCTCGGCCTCGACGGAGTAGATGACGTTGCGGTCGGGGTTGGAGACATCCGGAGTCAGGTGGAAGTCCTTCTCGAAGGCCTCGCCGCCGCCCAGGTTGGTGATCTTCTCTTCGATCTGGAAGCTGCCGGTGGTCTGGCGGATGAAAAAGGTCACCGTGAAGGGGCCGGTCTTTTCGCCGACACTGCCCCGGACGTGGACCGGCACGCCGGGCCGCACCAGGCTTCCGCTGGGCGGAGTGATCTCCAGGAACTCGAAGCGCGGGTCGGCGGCGATGCGCGTCAGAGGGCGCGTCAAGGGTGCGGAGCGGTTGCCGGCGGGATCGACGGCCGTGATGGTGAAGGTGTTGAGAGTCGGACCGGGCGGAATGAAGGGCACGCCGACCCCGAGAACGACGAAGTTCCCGGCCAGATCGGCCTCTGTCGAGAAAGTCCTGCCGCTGCCGTTGTCGACCGTGACCTTCGAGAACGGCTCGGTGAGTCCCACGACGTTCACGACGGCATTGGACGTGGATGGGCCTGGAAAGATGGCGACGTTTGCGAAGGTCGGCGCTTGCGTGTCGGCGACCACCGTGAGGATGTTCGAGACGACCTGCTGGCCCGCGGCGAGCGCGTCATTGGCCGTCGCGCGCAGGAAGAAGTCGTTGGAAGTATTCGGCAAGAGAGGTACCGTGACGCGGCCGGCGCCGACGCGGTCTGTCGTGAACGTGGTGGCAGCGACCGCGTTGCGGACGACGTCGATCTGGTAGCTGGCCGCCGTGCCGTTCAGGGTAAAGTCGATGACCGCGTTGGCTGCACTCGTGGACCGGGTCGGAGGCTGAATGGCGTCGAGAGTCACTTTCAGCACGGAGGTCTGCAGGTCTCGGACGATCACGGGCGACAGCGGCGACGTGCGCACGAAGGCGCCGTTCTTCTGATCCTGCAGCGTGACCGTGAAGGTATTGGCGCCTTCTTCGAGCGGAACGGCGATCTCGATCGCCTGTCGCGTGCCGGCCGCCGCCGTGCGCTGATAGTCCTTCGTGGCGACGATCTTGTCCGGGTTGGACGTGGGCTTGACGAGCGCCCTGTAGTCGCTGGGTGTGGCGTCGACGTCAACCGTGAGGACCGCCTGGCCGGCCTGCAGCGGCGCCGGCGGCAGAGGCGGCTGCGGGCCCTCCGCCGGCCGGAAGGCCGTCGCCGGGAACGTAACCGACTGGATGGCTCCGTGGGCGAGCGCGGGGTAGAACCAGAGGGCCACGAGAGACGCGAGCACCAGGCGAAGGGGGACGAGCGCGCTTCGGTGCGGACGGGTTTTCATTATCGCAGCACCACCAGCTTGCCGGACTTGCGGTCGCGGTGGCCGGCGCCGGCGGCCTCGACCCGGAAGAGGTAGACGCCGTTCTCGAAGGCGTCGATGTCGAAGTCGACCTGCTGTAGCCCCGCGGCGGTCGGGCCGTCGAGAGTGGCCAGAACGTCGCCCGCGGCGTCGAAGAGACGGACCCGCACAGAATCGGCGGCGCCGAGCAATCGATAGCGGATCATCGCGGGCGAGCGGCGCGCTGGGTTGGGAACGGCCAGCACCTCGCCCAGGCCCTGGTAGCCTGCGACATGGAGCATGGCCTCCGGTCCCGCCGCTTCATTGCCGGCGCGATCGGCGGCCAGCAGCCTCACGCGGTGCTCGCCCGGTTCGATGGCAGCCGGCACGGCCAGCATCACTTCGTTTCGGGTCGCTTCGAGACGGCCCGCGTGCCGCTGTCCGTCGATCTCGAACGCGACGGAGCGCGCCTCGACGCCGCTTCCTGCGTCGGCGACTGAAGCTCTGAAGGTCGGGCCTTCCAGGCCGAACGGCTCGAGCCTGGGCTTACCGGCTGCCGGCGCCTGCCAGTCCTCCATGAGGGCAAAGCTGCCGAGCCGCTCGAGGGAGGCCTCAATCGCGCCGTCGGCCGCCGCTGGCGAGACGAAGCGCCATCGGCCGGCTTCGAGGCGGTAAAGCCCGCGGCGACTCGGAGGTAGGGCCTTGGCCTGATTGGGGACGCCGCTGACGCGGAGCACGGCGGGTCCCGCCAGTCCTGGCCGCTCGGGCAAGAACGCGCCCAGATCCCGGACCATGCGAAGCCCCGAGGCTGTCCGGGCGGAATCGGACTTGAAAGAGCCGGCAACTCCGTCGAGTGCGTTCTCCGACGGCAGCCAGTAGAGGGCAGTCCGCTCGGGAGCCGACTCGGCCGGCACTTCGAGCTCCGCGCCCTTTCGCAGCGCCTGCAGCGTCACCCGGGCGCGCGTCAGCACGCTGGCGACGTTCAAGCTGAAAGTCCGAGTGGCGGTGACGCCGGAGAGATCGGTGCCGGTCACCTGGAAGTCGAGCACGCCAATGAGGCCTGGCTCGATGCGCACCGTCGCGGCGAACGCGCTGTTGGGAACTGCCGCGCCAAGCACGGGCGTCACTGCCAGGCGCGTCAGGCGCAGGGTGCCCTGCTGCCCGACCAGCACCGTTGGCGTCGTGGAGAGCGATGCGGCCGCCGGGTCGGTGAGGCTTTCGAGCACGGAGAGGATCTGGCTCGTGTTGCTCGGCTCCACCGGCGCCGTCAGGCCCGTCGTGACGCGGCCGTTCGGGAACGACCTGACGACCAGCACCAGCTCTCGCGGTTCAACAGGGTTCGGGAAGACGCGCGAGTCGAAGGCGGGCCCCAAGTTGATGCGGAACGGCGCGGTCACGGTCGGCATCGCGTTGCCGGCCAGGTCGGCACCGCCTCTCACCGTGAACATCGCCGCGCCGTTGTTGTCCGCGGCGATTCCCGGGATCGGCAGCTCCAGGGTGCCCTGCCAGGTGGCGCCGGTCGCAGTGGTCGTGAAGCTCGAGAACCGGACCGACTGCAGCGGGATCGAGCGATCGGCCAGCTGGACGTTGACGGCTAGCGGCTGGCGGAGGTCCAGTCCGGCAGTCTCCGCGATCTGCACCGTGACCGGCAGCTGTCCGGCTCCGACGGTCGGGTTGCCGCCCGTGGATACGTTGTTCACGAGCACGTCCGAGACGACAGGACGGACCAGGTCGACCGTGAACCGCGAGGGGGCCGAGAAGGGCCCCGTGTTGACGCGTGTCACGTCGATGGAGCGCATGCGCCACTCGAACACGTTGTCCTGCGTCGTCGAGAGCGTGGCGCCTGCTGCGGCGAGGAATCCGACCAGGTCGACGGGGCCGAGCGTGACGGCTGGATGGTCGACCAGGAAGTTGGGAACGGCGCGCGGTGTCGCGGGGCTGACGCGGCTCAGCTCGAGCTCGTAGACGCGCGCCTGGTTCACCGCCTTCCATCGGAAGTCCGTCGTGAGGACGCGCGTGATGCGGTTGGCGGGCGGCGCGGCCAGCTCGGGCGGACCCAGCGGTGCAGTGCGCACGGAGATGTTGCGCGTGATTGCCGTGCGATTGCCGGCGCGGTCGGTAGCTCGCAGGAGCAGTCGGGCCGGGCTGTTGACGCGCGGGATGGCCGTGGCGAAGGACCAGCGCGCCACGGTCGTGACGGGGATGGTCGGCGTGATGCCGGTCGTCTCGATGACGCTGTCTGCATCGCGGAAGTCGAAGAAGGGGGGCGCGGTCGTGACGCGCCCCTGCGCGTCGACACCCTCCAGGCGGATCTGCACCGTGCGCGCGACAAAGGTCCCGGCAGCAGCTCCGCGGTCGAAGCCGGCCGGGCCTCGATCGTAGACGGTGCCGCTGATGGCGAAGCTGGAATCGGCCAGGAAGGACCCCTCGGGGAAGTCGTCGATGTCGAGGACCGGCCGCTGGGTGTCGTAGGTGAACGTCCGCTTGGCGAAGGCCGAGTTGCCCGCCCGGTCGAAGATCGTGACCTTGACGGCGTAGACGCCGTCCTCGGTACCATCGTCCGCGAGGCTGCGGGAGGCGCCCGCGTTGTCGAGGAGCTCGGCCGACACGACTTCCACGGGGAGCGTGCCGATGAGGGAGCCGGGCTCTGTGCGGAAGCGCCGGCGCGTATCGATGCCGGTGCCCGGGTTGGTGGTGTTTGGGAACGTGGGCCGCACAAGCTCGAGGTCGAAACGGGTCCGGTCGAGATCGAGACCGGACTGCGCGAGCGGGAAGGGATTGGGGACCAGCGGGATACCGTCCGCAACACGCACTCGGGTCTCGCGCAGCGGGAACTTGACGGCTGAGAGCTCTGCCGGGACGAAGTCGAGGAAGATGGGCACCACCGTGTCGTAAGTGAAGGTGCCCGTGGCGGTGGGGCTCTTGTTTCCGGCCTGGTCCACGGCGTCGGTCTCGATGAAGTAGACGCCGTCCGCGGAGCCGTCGACGGCCAGGGGGGGACGGACCGGGATGGCGAGAGTGCGCACCCGGGTGGTGACGGGAGACTGGCCGATCGCTGCGCGGTTGGGGTTGAGGAAGCGCGCAGTGCTGACGGGAGTGCCCGCCACCGAGGGCGGCGGCATCGAGACCTGGATGTTGTCGATGGTGGTGAAGACGGCGGCGTCGGGACCGAACCTGGGGAGCGTGCTGACGGCGGAGCGGTCTGCGGGGTCGAAGCTGATGAGCGGCGTCGGGATGGACAGGCGATCGAGGATGAACGTGCTGGTGAAGATCGTGCTATTTCCGACCCGGTCCTCGGCCTCGACGCGTAGCTCGTAAGTGCCGTCGGTGGCCAGCGGCGTAACGGGGCGGGCCGCGACGTCGAACGGGGAGGTCGCGGTGATGGGAGTGACGGCGACCTCCAGAGTCGGAATGCGCTCCAACGGTCCGAAGAGTCGTACGCGGCTGCGGGTGGTGTTGACGCCGCTGGCGGTGCCGCTGCCGTTGGCGGCCACGGGATCGGTCAGGTCGGCGGCCAACGTGCTGACAACGGTGAGCTGGGTGCCCGTGGCCGGGAAGAAGGCTTGCGGGCCCGCGACGGAAAGCCGAGGCGCCACGGAGTCGACGATGAACGCCTGGGCGACCGGAGTCGGATTCGGGACTCGGCCGAAGATGTCGAGGCCCGAGCGGAAGTCGAGGTCGGCGCGGCCGTCGAACTGGTCGGGGGTCGTGAGGACTTCGTAGCGGAAGAGGAGCACCTGGGTCGGGTTCTCGGAAGAAGGAACGGAGCTGAGCAGCGTGGTGGGACGTGGCTGGGAGTTGAACTGCTTGACGGTCATGCGCGGGGCGGCGACCAGGAGGGTGTTGTACTTGACCCGGAACGTGAGCACCTCGAGGCCGACGAAGACAGGGGTCGAGGGTGGGATGGGGAAGATGCTGACGTTTCTGCCGCCGGGGAAGGGGTCGAGGGTGATGTCGACGATGTCGCCTGGGACGTCCTGTCGGAAAATCTCGAAGGGCTCGACGGAGTCGACGGGATCGGTGTTGTCGAAGGTGTCGACGGTCTGGATGAAGATGGTCGTGGGTTGAGTCACACCGGTGGCGACGGTGCTGATGTTGAGGCTCTTGAAGGCCCACTTGCCGTCCGGATCGGCCACGGTGGTTTGCGCGCTGGGGGGCAGCGAGTTGAACTGGGAGTCCTTGCGAGGGATGCGGTTGGGGAGCGTTCGCGGGATCGGCAAGACGAAGATGCCCGTGGTCGGGGGCGTCATGACCGCGACGAGGGAGCCGGGCTCGGCTCGGCCCTCGAGGCGCATCGTGCGCTGACCCGTGAAGAACGGCTGCTCGGCCGGGAAGTCGATCAGGGGACGGCGTGCCGGCACGATGTCGCGGATGACCAGGATGCTCGAGGTGACGCCGCTCTGGCCGCTGGCGTTGAAGCCGGTGAAGGTGACGAGGGTCGGGACGCCCTCTTCGACCCTGCTGACGTCGATGCCGGAGGAGTTCGCCGGGTCGAAGACGAAGGTGACGGCCGTCGAAACGGCGAAGCTCGAGACGCTGACGGTCGGCACCCCGGCTCCCTGGGCCTCGACGCGCGCGACGGGGGTGTTGATGTCGGTGGCGCGGCCGCTGACGCGCAGCAGGCTCTGCGTGCCAGGGTCGGTGAAGGGCGGCACGGGCACAGGCACGCCGGTTCCATTGTCGGCAATCTCGGGGCTCTTGAGGGACATCAAGAAGATGTTGTCGTTGGCGCCGAAGCTGTTGGGCGGGAAGCCGGAGATCGGGTCGTAGTTGTCGTCGGGGCCGCTCCCGGCGAAGTCGAGCGTGATCTTGGGGCCGACGGGTCCCTTGATGTAGCTCTGAAAGGCTCGTGCACTGATGTTGCCCACCTGGTCGATGGTGCGGACGGTGATGAAGATGCGGCCGTCCGGGAAACCGGTGACGTTGGCCGGCACGAAGAAGCTGAAGCTGTTGGGGATGCGGCCCAGGACGTCGATCGGGAAGGTCGTGTAGGTGGGGCCCGAGGGGACGCTGGTGGTGCCGTTGTCGAGGGCACTCGAGTGCTTGTTGCTGTCCGGCAGGCCCGGGACGACCAGGGTGGTGATGATGGTCGGGGTGATGGCCGACTGCAGCGTTACCTCGAAGTCGACGGAGCCGTGCTCCTCCAGGTTGGTGAATCCGATGACGTTGGTGACGAAGCCGCTGACGACCACGGAACGAGCGTCGGTGGCGAAGCCGGTGGGCGGCCTCTGGATGACGGGAGTGACGGTGGGGGCGAAGTCGCGGATGATGTAGACCGAGTCGGTGGCGGCGCCGCGATTGCCGGCCTGGTCGGTGGAGCGGGCCTGGATGCGGTAGAGCTCCTGCGACGCGGTCGGCGGGGCGGGCAACGCGGGCGGCAGCACGGAGAGGATGGGGCCGCCCGGGGAGAAGTCGAGATTGACGGTGAAGGGCTGCGAGCCGATCGTCGCGACTGACGTGACGCGGGTGGAAAAAACGGTGGCAGGGTTGGAGCGATTGGTGATCTCGAGGGTGATGGTGGTCGACTGGGCGCGCTCGTCGGAGGCGAAGCCGGTGACGGTGAACTTGTCGCCCTGGAACGGCGGCTTGGGGTTGGGGCCGTCGATGACGAAGGCGGGTCGCTGGGAGGGCGTGCTGAAGACGACGTTGGGGGCGCGCGTGTCCTTGTCGATCGTGAGGATGGTCTGATTGGGCGGGTCGTTCGGCGATTGCTGGTTGAAGACGTCGGTGGCGCGGAAGCGGAGCTCGTAGACGCCGTCGGGGACCTGCGTGAACTCGTAATCGATGGTGAACTCGCCGGCCTGCAGCCGGGGCGTGGGGATGGGGAAGCTGAAAGGGACCAGCGCCGGACCGGTCTCGGTCGTCTTCGGGGTCCGCTCCGGGACGATGGAGTTGGAGAACTGTACGGGGACCATGTCGACCGTGACGGTGGCGAGCACCTCGTTGGCGACGGTGAAGCCGGCGCGTGGGATGTTCTGCACGCGGCCGGCGATGGAGAGCTTGAGGGGCCCGGTCTGCTTGTTGGCGGCGTTGTAGACGATGCGCGCGCGGTTGCCGCCGGTGGTGACTCGGCCGTTGGTGACGCTCAGGCCGGTGATCTGCGGGTGATTCGGAGGGCCGGTGTCCGAATCGAAGAAGGTGGCGCGGTTGTTGACGACCGTGGGGCCCGGGAAGCCGGGCGGGAAGGGCGTCAGCGGGCTCTCAGCGAAGCTGATGAGCTGCGTGCGGCCTTCGAAGACGGGAATGTCGCCGGAGGGCGAGGGGGTGTTGCGCGGGATGGCGGGTGAGGCGCGCAGCGTGCCAGCCTGATCGAAGAAGCGGGCGATGGGGAACGGTTCGACGACGTTGTTGGACGTGTCGATCTGGATCTGGAACGAGGGGATGGTGAGACGATTGGCGGGGAGCTGCTGGTTGCCGCCGTTGGGGCCGGGGGCGATGTAGGTGAACGCGGTGACGACGGCGTGCACGGGGATGGCGAGCAGTGCCGCCGCGGCCGCGGCGACGAAGAGGGCCCGGACGGCTGCACGGCCGTCGTTGGCGCCTCGCCTCGTTGCATCGCGTTGCCTCATCCGTCCTCGGCTTCCGGGCCGCTCAGGGAATGAACCCGAGGACCTTCAGGATCTGGTCGACGGAGGTGTTGGCGTTGGCGCTGTCGCGGCTGCGGGCCAGGGCGGCCTGCGAGGCGCTGGCGCTGCGGTCGCCGTTGACGAAGAGGGCGTAGGCGAGCAGCGCGTGCACCTCGGCGTCGGCGATGCCGATGCCGTACTGGTCGACGAAGCGGAACTCGGGGTTGCCCGGGGAGATGCCCTGGAGCGCGTCGATGGCCCTTCGGATGTCGTCAGAGCTGCCGCGGCTGATGAGGGCGCCGCCCAGGCCGACGCGGGCGTCGGCGTTCCTGCTGTCGACCTTGAGCGCCTCCTCGAAGTTGGCGATGCCGTTGGAGGAGCCCTTCAGACGCACGTTGCTGAAGCCGAGCCCGGCCAGCGCCTCGGCGCGCTCGCCTGCGATCGGGTTATCGGCGAGCACCTGGTTGAAGACCTGCGCGGCGCCCGAGAAGTTGCCCTGCTTGAAGAGGCCGTAGGCCTGCGTGATCTTGCCGGAGGCGCCGACGATGGGCGCGACGTTGTTGGTGAAGTCGCCGTTGACGAACTCGCCGCCGGGGTCGGCGCCGCAGCCGAGCATCGCCATGGTGATCGCGGCGAGGGTGGCCGCGAAGAGCAGTTGCTTCATCTTCCGCATCCTTTCAGGAGTCTGGATTCCGGAAACTCGTTGGATTGGATTCATCGGAGAACCGCCACCTTGAGCTTGCCCGCGGCCTTGCGCCCGCCCAGGGACGCTTCGACGCGGACGAGGTAAACGCCGGAGGCGACCGGCTCGCCGTCCGTGGTCGTGAGGGGCCACGTGACGATCTGCACGCCGGCCCCGGCGGGAGCGTCCAGGGAGGCGACACGGGCGCCCGAGCTGTCGTAGACGCGGACGATGACGGCGTCGGCCGGCTGGTTCAAGCGGTAGCGGATGTCGGAGCGCGTGCGCGCCGGGTTCGGGTAGGCGGCCAGCTCGTCGAAGGCGATCGCCGCGGGGACGGCGAAGGTCGCGCCTGTGGCCGACTTGTTGCCGGCCCGATCGGCGGCCTCCACGCGCAGGGAGTGCTGGCCTGGGGCCAGCGAACGATCGGCCGTCCAGGCGAGCTCTGCGGCGGATTCGTCGTAGATGGCCGGACGGGCGACGCCGTCGATGACGACGGAGCAAGCGCCGGGCTCAACGCCGCTGCCGGCGTCGGAGAGCGCGGCCCGAACTGTCGGTCGGGACGTCTCGAGGGTGTCGCCCGCGGCCGGCTCCAGAAGGGAGAGCGAGGGCGGGGCCTGGTCGGCGAAGAGGCCGAACGGGCCCGTGTCGGCGACGGCGGCGACCAGCTTGGCGCCCTCGCGCCGCGAGGCTACTGGCCGCCACTTGCCGTCCCGCAGAGAGTAGATGCCGGCGCGGGAGGCCAGCTCCGGAGCGACGGGCGGATCGAGCCGGGCGAGGTCGGCGGTCAGCTCAGCGGCGGACGAGAAGGCCAGGCCGCTCGGGTAGAACTGCTGCACGCGGCCGATGGAGATCAGCCCCGTGGCAGCTTCGGGTGCGGGATTGTCCACGGTCTCGTCGAGGACTGAGCCGGCCGATTCGGGCACCAGCATGAAGGCTTGCTCGGCGCCGTGCGCAGAGGAGGCCTTCAACCTCAAGACGCCGTCGCCGCTGGCGATGATGGCCGTGCCGCCGGGCTCCAGGAGCGTGACGGACAGCGTGATCAGGCGCGTGCTGGAGTTGCCCTGCCGATCCCGGCCCGTGATCTCGAGCCGTACCGGCTGCACCGAGGAGGTGTCCATCCGGAAGAGGCCACGGAAAGTCGACTCGCTGACCCGGATCATCTGCGGAGTCTGATCGGAGGCGCCGGTCCTGCGGACTACAACGGCGAGGGATTCGTCGATCCGCTGCGCCGGGCCGCCCTCGGTGGCGTACCCCTTGACTAGGAGGATGACGTCCTTCCTGTCGACGGGGTTCTGGAATAGGCCGACGCGGAACGAGGGGCCGGTGTCGATCTCGAAGACCAGGAGCGCCAGCGGGGCCGGTTCGGGGACGTTGCCGGCCAGGTCCCTGGGGGGGCGCTCGGCGCCGTTTGCGTCCTTGGCTCCCAGGATCTGGAGCTCCGCCAGGCCGTTGAAGTCGATGCCGCCTGGGCCGTCCTCGGGGATGACGGCGCGGCCGGTCCAGGTGTCGCCGTCGTAGGTGGTCTGGGCCACCTCGACCAGCGGCGCGCGCGTGTTCTGGGGGCGAATCTTCGGGACCAGCGGGAAACGCGTGTCCATCGGCTCGCTGAACTTGAGGGTGAAGCGGACCTCGCCTTCGTTGATGGAACCGACCGCCTCGGGAGAGGGATCGATGACGTCGACGGCGACAACGCGCGGCTTCTCGCGGTCGAGAATGAGGATGCGGTTCTGGCTGAAGACGCCCTGCCGGCCGAGCGGGTCGATCGAGGCGACGGACCAGAAGTAGCTTCCGTCGCCCATCGTCAGGGGCGCTAGGTTGACCGAGAGGCTCGTGGCGCCATCGGTGCCAAACGTCCGCTCGTCCAGATTTGGGCCGACGATCTTCACCTTGTAGTCGGCGGCGCCCGGAACGGCTAGCCAGTCGAAGGTGACGATGGGGTTGGCGGTGGAGTGGCGCATCGGCGGCGAGGAGAGCTCCGGTGGGCGGAGCGCGGAGGTCTGGAGGTTGACCCGAAAGGCGGCGATGCGAGCGTTGCCGGCGCGGTCGAAGCTCTTCACGGTGAGTCGGGCGAGGGTGGGATTCGTGACAGAGCGGAGGTCCCCCGTGAACGTGAAGTTGCGGCGGGGGTTAGTCGCGCCTGGGGCGGCCGGGTCCAGCGTTGCGGGGAGCTCCCGGAAGATGGGGACGGAGGTGGTGTTCGAGTTGTTGGCGTCGATCGACTCGAGAGATACGGTGACGCGTTCCACTCCGCTACCGCCTGGATCGTCGGCGGTGTTACCCGTGAGGGTGAAGTCGGAGCCGGTGAGGAAGATGCCGTCGCGGACGTTGTCGAGCGTGAGATCCGGCGTGAGGTTGTCGTAGAAGAAGGTGGCGCTGGTGAGGGGGCTCTTGTTGCCGGCCCCGTCGACGGCCACGGCCTCCAGGCGGTAGACGCCGTCATCGGTGCCGTCGGTGCGCAGGCCGTTGGAGGCGAGATCCGGGCCGACCAGCTCGAGCAGCACCTTGTCGAGGTTCCCGACGGAGATGAAGCGCAGGGTGCCCGTGATCTTGAAGGGCAGCGGCTGGTTGCGGTTGCGGTTGGTGTTGGGATTGGGGATAACCAGGAGAAGCTGCAGGCCGGTGGTGCTGCCGGTGCGATCAATGCCGCAGCGCTCGCGGCAGTTGTCGAAGCGCGGGTCCGAGAGCAGGGCGTCGACCGCTCGCAACGGACCGGAGACGGCGCTGTTGGAGGTCGGGTAGGTGCCGGCGACCGAGGGGGTGAGTGTGTCGTAGCGGAAGCTGCGGTTGAACTCCTGGCTGACGTTGCCGGCGATGTCCTGAAGCGTGACGCCGATGTTGTAAACGCCGTCCTGGCGGCCGTCGGTGGCGAGCGGCTGCGCAAACCGGAAGCGAAGCGTGTCCGGGGCGACGACGTCGAGAGTGCCGGGGACGGTGGGTGGGATGCGGCAGAAGTCGCGGACCACCATCGTCGAGCGCGCGAGGTCGACCTGGGGATCGGTCAGCCGGACCGTGATGGTGGGGGCCGCGGCGCCGCCGGGGATGGTGGTGGCGTTGACGCAGGCGCCGTCCTTGGGATTCGGAAGCACGTTCGAGTCGTTTGGCACGATCGGGGTCGTGTCGAAAACGAACGTGCTGCTGAAGCTCTCGGAGCGATTGCGCACCTTGTCGACGGCGATGACGCGGATGCGGTAGGTGCCGTCGGTCTTCAGCGGCTGGGTCGGGACGAAGTCGAGCGTGACGGGGTCGAAGGCGCTGGCGGTGCCGGGGATGGTCTGAGCGCCGCTGCCGAGCGGGCCCTCGAGGATGATGCGGCTCTGGAACAGGTCAGCGCCGGCCGCGGTCCCGGCCGAGGACGGCGGGTCCTTGAAGGTGACCCGGATGACTGCCGGGCTGACCGCCAGGGTGGAAGCGTCCTTGGGAGTGACGCTGGTGACCTGGGGGGCGACGGTGTCGACGATGAAGAGGCGGTCGACGGCGGCCGTCAGGACGTTGCCGGCGCGATCCCGGCCGGCCGAAACCTGGATGCGGGCGGGGCCGTCGAACCCAGGTATGGCGCCATAGACGTAGTTGAAGATGGTGGCCGTGTTGCTCGAGACGCCCGCCGGCAAGGCGCTGCCGCCGGCCTGGACGACGTCCAGCTTGGGTACATTGACGAGCTCCTCGCTGATGCGGAGCTGGAGGTCGACCGTACCCTGGCCGACGAAGATCTCCGGGTTGGTTTGCGGCGCGATGGTGCCATTGACGCGGACCTGGTCGATGACGGGGGCCCGCGTGTCCTTGATGAAGAAGACGTCGACCGAGGAGCCCGGGCCGGTGTTTCCCGCGGCGTCGCGCACGGCGAACGTGAGGCGGTGTTGACCGTCTTCCAGGTTGGCGACGTTGACCTGCGTGTCGAACTGGCCCGTGGCATTGTCGATCGGCAGCGGCGAAGCCGGGGCGAAGGAGACGTTGGGCGGTCCGGAGGCCAGCACCACGGGCTCCGCCGTGCTGGTCGTGCTCGGCTTGCGCTCCCCAGAGAAGCCGCGGACCCGCAGCGTCCCGCTGGTCACGACCGGGGTGGGACCTACCGGGTTGGGATCGATGATGACCGGAGCTGCGGGCGCAACGCGGTCCAGCGTGAGCTGTCCCAGCGTGACAAGCGCACCGCTGTTGGGCGGCGTGTTGCTGTTCTGGGCGCGGATCGCGATGCTGTGGACCCCGTCCGAGGCCAGAGTCAGGGTGTGCGTGAAGCTGTCTCCGCTGTTGAGAAGGAAGACCTGGCTCTCCAGGAAGCCGTCCACCAGGAAGTTCACCGTGAAGGGACCGTTGGTGCCGGTCACGCTTCCTCGGATGAGGACGGCCGGGTTGTTGGTCACCGTCCCCGGCGGCGGGTCCATAGTGGCGTTGTTGATGACAGGGTTTGCGACCTGGGCCTTGGTGACCTGCCGTGTGATGACCGTGCTCTTGTTGCCGGCGCCGTCATCGGCCCGGAAGCCGATGTTGGACGCGACTCCGGTGGTGAAGCTGGTCAGGTCGGCTGTCGCCGTGAAGGCCCCGTCGAGCCGGACCGCGCCGGCGCCGATCACGCTGCCGGCGTTGGGCGGATCGATGCGCGTGATGATGACCGTGCCCGAGGTCTCGCGAGTGCCGTCGGCGCGCAGGACGACGCCGGTCACGGTCAGGACATTCGTGTTGACGGTGGCCGGGAAGGGGGGCGCCTGGATGGTCGGCGGCTGGGGAGCGGTATCGTCGGCCACGATCGTGAGTTGACGGTTCCCGGCCGCGAGCTGGCCCGTTACCGTGTCCTGGACGATGCCACTGAAGGTGACCTGGCGGTTGTCGACGCCGCGCGGCAGAGGAACCGTCACCGAGAAGGGGCCCGTGCCCGGCTGCACGCCGGCGACCAGCGTCGAGGCGCCGTCATTGCGGAAGATGGTCACGTCGCAGCGGTTGGCCGGGTTGTTGGCGACGTCGAACCGGATGACCGCGGAGCCCTGGTTCGTGACGGTCTGGTCGGGGGGAACGAAACCGATCAGCGTCAGCTTCGGCTGCGCCGCGGCCGGCCCGGCTGCCAGCAGCAGCAAGGCGAGAGCCAGCGCTGCACGAACCGCGCCCGCGGAGGTGATTCCCGGAAGTGTCGTTGGTGTCCTCATCGATTCGATTGCGAATGGCCGCCCGGCCCGACAGAGAGACGGGGTCCGATACGGATATCGGCAAGACTGAGGACAAATTGCAGATGCCGGCGGCCGAATGTGTGCGAGACCAAGCGCAAGAGCCCGTGGGGAGCGCGAAGGATGCCGCGTGGCGTCTACCTGTACCGGGATTTCGGCCCTCGACACGACCGCTTCGCGGCCTGCTCGGGATGAGCGGGGGGAGGGAGGGGAGGCCGTCGACCTCCGCGCGCGCCGGGCCGAGAGGCTGGGGGGAAGGGGTGGGTGATGTATCCTGGTGAGGTGAGACCGATCCTTACGTTTCTGTCGGATTTCGGGGGAAGCGACCCCTACGTGGCGGCGGTGAAGGGCGTGCTGCTCGTGCACTGTGCCGACCTGACGCTGGTGGACGTCACGCACGGGGTCCCGGCACACGACATTTTCGAAGGGGCGATGCTCCTGCGGGAGGCGTGCGGAGCGTTTCCGGCCGGCACCTTTCACCTGGCGGTCGTCGATCCGGGGGTGGGGGGCTCGCGGCCGGCACTCGTCGTCAAGACGGACCGGTACACGTTCATGGCGCCGGACAACGGGCTGCTCTCGCCGGCGCTCGAACGGGAAACGGGCGTTCAGCCCTACCGGATCCAGCCGACCTGGGAAGTACCGTCGAGCACGTTTCACGCTCGTGACGTGTTCGCCCAGGCGGCGGGGCGCCTGCTCAGCGGCCAGAGCCCAGAAGCCTTCCTGGAGCGGGCGGCGGACTACGTTCGTCTGGCGATTCCCCAGCCCAAGCGGCTCGAGACTCAGGCCGGGGAACTGGAGCGCTGGGAAGGCGCCGTGCTGCGAATCGACACCTTCGGAAACATCATCACCAACCTGCCGCGAGAGCGCTTCGGCGAGCTGCTTGACCGCCACCCGTTCTCGCTGGCGGTCCCCGGGGGCACCTCGCTCACACGGCTGGCCTCGACCTATGAAACGGCGCCGCCGGGCGCGCCCGTCGTCATCTGGGGCAGCTCCGGAACGCTCGAGATCGCGATCCGGGAGTACTCGGCCGCCCGCGTGCTGGGTGTGACGCAAGCCGGCGCGCGTCTGGAAGTGGCCATCTTGAAGGGAGAACCCGAATGAGTGGAAAGCCGACCCCCGCAATCGCGGGCGAGTGGGACGCCGCCACCTTGATGCCCTACCGGGGCCGCTGGCCCGTGATCGACCCCTCCGTCTGGCTGGCGCCCGGCGTGCGCGTGATCGGCGACGTCGAGCTCGAGGAGGGCGTCAACGTCTGGTTCAATGCCGTGATCCGCGCCGACGTACACCGTATCCGCATTGGCAAGCGCACCAACATCCAGGACAACACCGTCGTCCACGCCACGTTCGAGAAGTACCCGACCGTGATCGGCGCCGACGTTACCGTCGGACATTCCGCCATCCTCCACGCCTGCACCGTCGAGGACCTCTGCCTGATCGGCATGGGCAGCGTCGTGATGGACGACGTGGTTGTCGGCACCGGAAGCCTGGTCGCCGCCGGTACGGTCGTCAGCCCGGGCACGAAGATCCCGCCGGGCTCGCTCGTCGTCGGCGTCCCCGGCAAGGTCCGGCGCCCACTCACCCCGGAGGAATCTGCCCACCTGCGCGAGAGCGCGGAGAGCTACCTGGGCTATGTGAGGAGCTATAGAAGTAGCGAGAAGTGAGTAGCGAGTAGCGAGTGACTGTGAAACTATCTGAAGTCCTCCAACAACCGTTCGGGCTGACCCCTGCGGCAGGCTCAGGAGCGTGTTGTCGAAGTCCAGTACTGAGGGGGCTCCCGCCCCGCGACAGGATTGGGGCGGACCGTTCAAGGAAATGCCTCACCATCGTTGACTGGAGAGAAGGGGACAGCGCGTTGACTTCTTTGTGTGTCATCTCGTCCAGGAACCGACTGACGTGACCCTTTCCGCCGTCATCACTGAGCTGGTCTCTGCCGCGGCTGCCGGCGGGGGGGGCGAGGAGTTCGCGGCGGCCCTGGAGCGCGCGTCAGCGCTCGGCTATCTCGGGTTCTTTACCTCGCAAGAGCCCGCCGGCTTCAGGCCGTTCCTCACCTCGGGGGCTCGCGAGAGGCTGGGTGAGGACGGCTCGGCGGCGCTCTCGCGCTCGCTCTCCGAGACTCTGGCAGACCTGGGCGTCGAGGGAAGCGCGGCGTCCCCGCCCAGGGGAGAGGCCCTCCCAATTGAGCTTCCCCAGCACTCGGTGAGCGCGCTCTGCTATCCCGTCTGGGAGGGCGAGGCCGTCGTGGGAGGAGTCGTTGCCTCCGTCGAGTCCGAGTGGGTGTCGATGGCTCCGCTGGTCGACTGCCTGCGCGTGCTCCTCTCACGCGGAGCACTGGAGGCGCAGATGCGCGCCCACGAGCGGGCGCTGGTGTTCCTCAACGACATTTACCGCTCCAATATCGAGCGCCAGGAAGCGGAGGCCGCCCTCGGGGTCGAGATCACTCTGTCGAAGCTGGCCGATCTCTTCCACTTCGACGCAGCGGCGCTGGCCCTTCCCGAGAGCGAAGGCTGGATCATGCTCCATTGGCTCTCCACGGACTGCCCGCCCCACTTCGCCGACGAGGTCCGCCAGCAGACGCTGATGGCACTGGAGCGAGACCAGGGGGCGGTCCCCTCGTCAGTGCGCCACGTGATGCTCTGGCAGCACCGCCCACCGCCCTCGGCCCAGACCCCCGAGAGTTACTTCATTCATACTCTGCAGTTCGATCGGCAGGGGAAGCGTCCAGGGATGCTCGGGCTCTACTCGGCCGCCCCCGACATCCTCACTACTGACGAGATGCGCCTTCTGGTGCTCCTCACTCCCGGGCTCGCCATCGCCTTCCGCAATAGCCAGCTGCTGTTCGCTCTGGAGCGGCAGGCCAAGATCGACGAGATGACGGGCCTCTACAACTACCGGACGTTCCGCGCGCTGCTCGGCCGCGAGTTCACCCGGCTGGAGCGCTACGGAGAGCCGCTGTCTCTCCTGCTGCTCGACATCGACTACTTCAAGAAGGTCAACGACACTTATGGCCACCAGACGGGGGACGCCGTGCTGCGCGCGCTGGCCTCGCTGCTGCTCGACACCAAGCGCGGCGTCGACGCCGTGGCGCGCTACGGCGGCGAGGAGTTCGTGATGATCCTCCCCGACACCGATCTGGACGGCGCCGCACTCCTCGCCGAGCGCGTCCGCAAGCAGGTCGCCGCCCAGCCCATTCTGCCAGACCGCTCCGTCACCGTCAGCATCGGCGTCGCCAGCTTCACCGCCTCTGACCGCGGCCCCGAGGACGAGCTGATCCACCGCGCCGACATGGCCCTCTACCGCGCCAAGCAATCCGGCCGCAACCGCGTCGAGCTCGCCCGCCAGTAAAACGGGGCCACTCGACTTGCCCCAATTTGGAAAAAACTGGGGACACACGACCAATTTTTTCAAAATTGGTCGTGTGTCCCCGGTTTTTTGCCCGAACCCGGGTTCGTGCAAC
>JACPRK010000051.1 GCA_016190005.1 Candidatus Wallbacteria bacterium
AGCCAGCACTACAGCGGCTGCTGTTCTTCGCCTTCTTCCTCGGGTTTGCGATCAAGGTGCCGGTCTTCCCGTTCCATACGTGGTTGCCCGACGCCCACGTGGAGGCGCCGACCGCGGTATCGGTCATCCTGGCAGGCGTGCTGCTGAAGATGGGGACGTACGGCATCCTCCGGTTCAACTACCCGATCTTCCCCGAGGCCGCGCAGTTCCTGGCGATCCCGATGGCCGTACTGGCGTTCATCAACATGGTCTACGGGGCACTCGTGGCGATGGCCCAGACGGACCTGAAGAAGCTAGTCGCCTACTCGTCCATCAGCCACATGGGGTTCGTGATGCTGGGCATCGCGGCGGCGACCGTACCGGGGAATCCCGGGGCGGCTGCGGCGGTGAACGGCGCCGTGCTGCAGATGTTCAACCACGGTTGCGTGACGGCCATGCTCTTCTTGCTGGTCGGCGTGATCTACGACCGGGCCCACCACCGGGACATCTACGGATTCGGCGGCCTGGCCCAGGTGATGCCGACCTACACGGGGTTCGTGACGCTGGCTTTCTTTGCGGCGCTCGGGCTGCCGGGACTGTCCAGCTTCATCAGCGAGGCGCTGGTCTTCATCGGGTCTTTCCAGGCGTTCATGACCATCACGATCCTGGGCACGGCCGCCATCGTTCTGGGCGCGGCCTACATGCTCTGGACGCTGCAGCGTGTGTTCCTGGGTGAAGTGAACGCCAAGTACGCGGCGCTGCCGGATCTGAGCCCCCGGGAGATTTTCTGCCTGACGCCGCTGGCAGTGATCGTGGTGATTCTGGGGCTCTACCCCTCCCCCGTGCTCGATCTGATGAATCCGAGCCTCACGCACCTGCTCACATTCTTCTGGTGAGAAAGGGACGCCTCGATGAGAGCCAGTCTACTGAACCTGGATTACCTGCTACCGGAGTGGATCGTCTGCGGAACGATCCTCGTCCTCATCCTCAGCTACTTGCTGGGCACGACTGACCGGCGCCGGCTCGCCGATCTGAGCGCGCTCGGGCTGGTCACTGCGCTGTTCTTCTCGGTGGTCACCTTCTTCGAGCCGGCGGTCGTGGGCCGTGTGTCGATCGGCAACGGGCTGTTGCAGGTCGATCCGTTCAGCCAGCTCTTCAAGGTCCTGTTCCTGGTCTCGACCCTGGCCGCGGTGCTTTACAGCGCAGGCTCGGTGGAGATCCACGGCAAGCGCTGGATGGAGTTCAACTGCTTCTTGCTGGGCGTGACCAGCGGGATGATGTTCCTGGCGAGCTCGATGAACCTGATGATGGTCTATCTCAGCTTCGAGATGATGAGCCTTTCGAGCTACGTCCTGGCCGGCTACACGCGAGGCGATCCGCGAAGCACCGAGGCTGGCTACAAGTACGTGCTGTTCGGGGCAGTCAGCTCGGGCGTGATGCTCTTCGGCCTGTCGCTCATGTACGGGCTGCTTGGCACGCTCGACATGGGTCTTATGGCCCAGAGGACGGCGCTCGCGCAGTTCCCCGACCTGCACCTGTTGCTCTTGCCACTGACGCTGGTCTTCGTGGGGTTGGGGTACAAGATAGCCTTCTTCCCGTTCCACTATTGGGCGCCCGACGTTTATGAGGGCTCGCCCACGCCGGTGACGGCGTTTTTCTCGGTCGGGACGAAAGCAGCGGGGCTGGCGCTCCTGCTGCGGCTGCTCCTCGGGACGCTCAGCCTGGACCAGACGCAGGCGATTCCGTGGGCCGGGGACCTGCTGGCGTTCCTGGCGGCAATGACGATGACGGTCGGCAACCTGGCGGCGCTCAACCAGGCGAACATCAAGCGCATGCTGGCCTACTCGGCAATCGCGCACGCGGGCTACATGCTGATGGGTGTTGCGGTGCTGAACGTGGCAGGCGCGGAGGCTGTTCTTTTCTATCTCTTCGCCTACATGTTCACGAACCTGGGCGCCTTCACGGTGGTGGTGGCGCTGTTCAATCTGTACCAGAGCGAGCAGGTCGACGAGCTGACCGGGATGGGCAAGCTCTTCCCGCTGGCGTCGGTCTGCATGGCGATCTGTCTCTTCTCGTTGACAGGGCTGCCGCCGACGGCGGGTTTCATCGGGAAGTTCTACGTCTTCGCGGCCGTGATCCAGAAGGGCTACTTCGTGCTGGCACTGGTGGGAGCGATCAACACGGCGATCTCGCTCTTCTATTACATGCGAATCATGAAGGCGTTCTACTTCCGGGAGCCGAAGGCCGAGATGCTCGCGGCCGGCCCGATGCCGTGCGGCTACAACGTGCTGATCGCGAGCTTGACGGTACCGGTGCTGATCTTCGGGATCTGCTGGTCGCGGCTCTACGAGTACTGCAGCACCTCCATCTCGAGCCTGATCGCGCATTGAGGGACGACGATGCTCTTCGATTACCTATCCGTTCTGGTCCTGGTGGCGCTGGGAGTCGGCAACGTTTTGTTCATGGTGGCGTTGCCCAAGCTGTTGCGGCCGTCGAAGCCGAACCCGCAGAAGCTGGTCGCCTACGAGTGCGGCGAGAACCCGGTGGGGACGAGCTGGATCCAGTACAACGCTCGCTTCTTTTCCGTGGCGCTGGTGTTCGTGGTGTTCGACGTGGAGATCGTGTTCATGTTCCCGTGGGCCGTGGTGTTCAAGTCGCTCTACAAGACCCAGGGGTGCGTGCCGTTCTGGGAGATGTTCACTTTCGTGCTGGTGCTGCTGGTCGGGCTTGCCTACCTCTGGGCGCAGGGGCTCCTGGAGTGGGTCAAGTCGGTGAGGAAGGCGTGAAGAGATGGTGACGATGCCGATCCTGGAAAACCGCTTCGAAGAAAACGTCGTCTTCAGCACAGTCGACGAGATGATCAACTGGTGCCGGTTGTCGTCGATCTGGCCGATGACGTTCGGCCTGGCCTGCTGCGCCATCGAGATGATGGCCGTGGGGGCCGGACAGTACGACCTGGACCGGTTTGGCGCGGGCGCGTTTCGAGCGACTCCGAGACAGTCGGACCTGATGATCGTGGCGGGGACGGTCACCTACAAGATGGCGATCCGGATCAAGCGGCTCTACGAGCAGATGCCCGAGCCGAAGTTCGTGATGGCGCTGGGGGTCTGCGCCAGCGCTGGCGGCCCGTACTACGAGCACGGGTACCACGTGCTCAAGGGCGTGGACAAGATCATCCCGGTCGACATCTATGTGCCGGGCTGTCCCCCGCGGCCGGAGGCGCTCTTCGACGGGTTGCTGAAGCTGCAGGAGAAGATCCGCCACCAGAAGGTACTGCGGCGGCTGACACCCCAGGAAAAGTCGGTCATTGACGAGACGACTCGCAAGTACGAGCTGGAGACCCAGAAGCTGACTCCGCTCCCCAAGGAGTACCAGGTATGAGACTCGGCCCGGTCCGCCCGGACCGGGGACGGTGATAGGCGATGCAGATCCAGGAGCTATTCGAAGCGCTCAAGAAGAAGTTCGGCGATCAGGTGCTGGAGCTGGCAACCCCGGCGTCCGGAGAACCGTCGGTGACGGTATCGGCGCAAGCGGTGCAGGAAGTGGCGCTCTTCTGCCGGGAGGACAGCAGCCTGGAGTTCGACCAGCTGATGTGTCTTTCGGGCGTCGACTACCCGCCGGAGCACCTGGCGGTGGTCTACCACCTGCACTCGAGCACGAAGCACCATCGGCTCGTCTTGAAGGCGATGGTGCCGAGACAGGAGCCGAAGCTGCCGACGGTCTCGCGCGTGTGGCGAACGGCGAACTGGCACGAGCGAGAGGCCTACGACCTCTTCGGGATCGTCTTCACGGGACACGCCAACCTGCGGCGCATCCTGCTTCCGCAGGACTGGGTCGGCTACCCGCTCCGCAAGGACTACGTCTTCCCGACCGAGTATCGAGGAATCAAGTGCCATGACTAGCAGTCGCGAGTTCAGAAGCCAGGAGATCTACGTCAACATGGGGCCGCAGCACCCCAGCACGCACGGCGTGTTGCGTCTGATGCTGCGGACCGACGGCGAGATCGTGAGCGACGTCGCGCCGATGATCGGCTACCTGCACCGGTGCGCAGAGAAGTACGGCGAATCGGGCACCTACCAGATGATGATCCCGTACACGGATCGCATGGACTATCTGGCCGGGATGAACTGCAACTGGGCCTACTGCTTGGCGGTGGAGAAGCTGGGCAACGTAGTGGTGCCGGAGCGCGCGGAGTACATCCGCATCCTGGTCGGCGAGCTGAACCGGATCGCCAGCCACCTGATCGCGTTTGGGACCTACGGGCTGGACCTGGGAGCCTTCACGCCGTTCTTCTACGCGCTCGACGAGCGGGAGAAGATCCTCGACCTCTTCGAGATGGTCTGCGGCGCGCGCCTCACCTACAGCTACTTCCGCATCGGCGGCGTGGCGGCCGATCTTCCCGAGGGCTGGGTGAAGCGCTGTCATGAGTTCATCGACTTCTTTCGCAAGCGGATCGACGAGTTCAACGAGCTCCTGACGTACAACTACATCTTCATCCGGCGTACGGCCAACATCGGCGTCATCCCGGCGAACATGGCGGTCGACTACGGCTGCACGGGACCGGTGCTTCGGGGCAGCGGCATGCGGCGGGACACGCGCGTGGACGAGCCGTACGGGCTCTACCCTCGCTTGCGCTTCCATATCCCGATCGGCATGGGTGAGAAGGGCTCCGTCGGGGACTGCTGGGATCGCTACATGGTGCGCATCCGCGAGATGGAACAATCCTGCGACATCATCAAGCAGGTGCTCAAGTCGATGCCCGAAAAGGGCGACGTACGCGCGAAGGTGCCGAAGGCCTTCAAGCCACCGAAGGGCGAAGTCTACGTGCGCTCGGAGAGCTCCAAGGGAGAGCTCGGCTTCTATCTCATCAGCGACGGAACGGATCGGCCGTATCGCGTGAAGGCACGCTCGCCCAGCCTCTCGAACCTGTGCGTGCTGCCGGCGATTTCCGACGGCATGATGATCGCCGACCTGGTCGCCACCCTGGGCAGTCTCGACATCGTGATGGGTGAGATCGACCGCTGAGCCTGGGCCAGCCCGCCCCCTCTGAAGCAGAATCAGTACCCTTCGGGAGTCAAAAGATGAACGATAGCTACGGAGTCCGCCACTTGCAGAAGCACATCTGGGAGAACCACGCTTTCTCCCACATCTTCAACGCCGACTTTCTCGGGTTCGCGTTGATGGTCATCGCAGGCGTTGCGCTCCTGACGTTCGTGCTGGTGTACGGGATGGTGGCAGTGTGGGCAGAGCGGAAGGTCGCCGGTCACATCCAGGATCGCCTGGGTCCGATGCGGGTTGGCTGGCACGGCTGGCTGCAGTCGCTGGCCGACGGCGTGAAGCTGATGCTCAAGGAAGACATCATCCCGACGATGGCGGACAAACCGCTCTTCATCCTGGCGCCGCCGCTGGTGTTCCTGGCGGCATTCACGGCATACGCCGTGCTGCCGTTCAGCTCCCGGGCGCAGCTGGCCGACCTCGACATCGGTGTCCTCTACATCACGGCCGTGACCAGCCTGGGCGTGGTCGGGATCATCATGGCTGGCTGGGCGTCGAACTCGAAGTGGCCGCTCTACGGGGCGATGAGGTCAGCAGCGCTGGTCGTCAGCTATGGGGTGCCTCTGGGACTCTCCATGCTCCCGGTGCTGATGCTCTCCGGTAGCCTCTCGCTTCAGGAGATCGTCGGCAACCAGGGAGGTGGCATCCTCCACTGGAACCTGTTCCAGGCGCTGCCGTTCATGCCGCTGGCCTTCCTGGTGTTCTTCATCTCGAGCCTGGCGGAGACGAACCGCGTGCCTTTCGACATCGCCGAGGCGGAATCGGAGCTCGTGGGCGGCTATCACACGGAGTACTCGGGCATCAACTTCAGCCTCTTCTTCATCGCGGAGTACTCGGCGATGTTGCTTTCATGCGGCGTCGCCGCGACGCTGTTCCTGGGCGGTTACCTGCCGCCTGCCTTCCGCACGCTCGGGATGATGGGACTGCCGCGCTTGCTGGCGTGGCTGGCGCTGGGCCTGTTCCTGCTCTGGCGTTTCACGAGCTTCTGGGAGCGCCGGCAGTTCAGCGAAGCGCTCTTCTTCGCAGTGCTGACGCTGGCCGGGCTACTGCTCTGGCGCACGTTCCCGCACCTGTTCTGGTTCCTCACGAAGACCGGAGTGCTGTTTCTGGTGATGCTCTGGTTGCGGTGGACCCTGCCGCGCCTTCGGATCGACCAGATGATGTACATGTGCTGGAAGGTGCTCACGCCGCTGGCGTTCGTGAACCTCCTGGGCACCAGCCTCTGGTGGATGTGGGCGAACTGAGCCGTCGCGGGGCCCGCTGAGACAATGCGCGACCGCACCCTTGGTCGCGCCCGGGCGGCTGGGGCTCAGGGCTTCCAGTCGAGGTCGAAGTAGCCGGTGCCGAGAGCGCTGGCCGGCGAGTCCTCGAGGTAGTTGAGGTCGACGACGAGGTAGTCGGGCTTGCGCCAGTCGTGGCCGGCCAGTAGCTCGAGCGCGGCGACGGAGTTACCCGTGACCGCGACGGCATAGCGGGTGCGTTGCCTGGGGTTGGGGCCGACTAGCTGCAGACCCAGGACCGTTCCTTCGTACCTGGCTTTCCCAACTTCGATGGCGGACGTGGTGACGCGTACGGACATCGCCGAAAGCAACTCGGGAAGCCGCTTGCTAGCCGCCGGAGTACCGAAGAGGATCAGATTCCGGCCAGCCTCGTCCTCTTTGGTGATGGCGGATTCGGGCTTGACGAGAACCTTCCCGTTGAACTTCTGCTCCCAGCGCCGGGCGCTTTCGCGAGCGACGCGCTCGACGGCAGGAGCGTCCGGCCCCGTGTCGCCGAAGGCGTAAATGAATGGCGAGCTGAAGGCATGCTCGACAGGGCCCTCCAGACCCGCGCGCTTGCGCAGGGTGGTCGACGGCGCGGATGCACCGGCGCTCCATTTGCCGGCAGTCACATGCATTCGGGCCCAGCCATCGGGGCCGGTCGGCAGGGCCAGCTGCGTGCCATCGACGGTGACCTCGATGGCGGCGCCGGTGACGACTGCGGTGCCGGCAGTGGAGAGCGCGAGCGCGGTCACGTTTTCGAGCTCGACCCTGGAGGCGCCGTCGGTGGAACGTTCAGCCTGAACGGATGACACGAGTCCGTAAACCCGGACGTCCTCGATCTCGGTCCACCAGGCACGCCCGTAGCTCAGGCGGCTCGTCACGAAGGTGAGCTTCTGCCGCGTCCGTTGCGGGGCGGCGCGGTCTAGGAACGCGAGTGCGGCCTCCCAGGAAGCGGAGGGGCCCGCATCAGGGCCTGCGTCGACGAGCTGGTGGCGCACGCCCTCGTCCTTGAGGATGCGCGCGAGCTTGGACACCTGAGCCTTGAGCGTCGGGTTGGCTGCGGTACAGGCAAGGAAGACTGACATTCCGGCCGCGTTGCGAGCGTGGGTCAGCGCGCTGCGGGACTCGAAGAGCCCGGCGAGCCACAGTGGCGGTTCCTTGCGCCACTCCTGGGTCCACGCCGCGACCTGGTCGGGGACGGGATCGAAGGCAGCGATGCCCGAGAAGCGGTCCGGTTTGCGGAGGGCCAGCTCGAGGGCGGCGGTCCCCCCTTCCGCCACACCGCTCAGGAAGATCCGCTCGGTGTCGACCGGCAGCGTCGCCAGCACGTCCTCGATGGCTTCGTCGACGTCGAGGGCAGACGGGCCCCGATAGGTCGCCTCCAACCCTCGGCCGTGAGGGGCCAGGATGATGAAGCCGTGCTTGTCGGCGGCGGCCGAGAGGTCCCCCGAGGCGAAGAAGCTGGTCTCGTCGTCGTTCAGGTCGGAGAGCGCCACGAGCAGAGGCCGCTTCCGACCGGCCTGGAGTCCGGCCGGGAGCCTCACGGCATACGGCTGCAGGGTGCCATCGAGGCAGGAGCGATAGGCGCGGCGAAGCACGCCCGAGCGCCCCTGGTACGGCGGCCGCCCGGCGGTGGCTGTGGCCAAGGTCGCCTCGAGGTCGTCGAGATCGGAAGTGATTCGAGAGGCCAGAACCGTGGTCAGGTGCGCTGCGTCCAGGCCCTCGGCGACTTCGGCGGCCAGGTTCTCGCAGTGCACGGCGATGCGGCTAGCGGGATGGCCGGCCGTCCAGCTCGCGAGCCGGGAACGGGCTCCAGAGAGCCGAGCGCGCACGGAGCCGGCATCCAGTGCCACCAGCGTCAGCCCGGCGAGGGAGCGCTCGCCCAACCGGACCTCGAGTTGATGGGCGCCTGCGGAGAGCGCCAATCCCTGGAGGCGGAAGGTGGCGGGATCGCCCTCGAGTGCGACGTCACCAGCCCAGAGGGGCTTGTCGTCCAGCAGAACCCGAACTGGGCTGGCGGTGGCGGCGTCGGTCTGGTGAAACCCCAGATGCACCTTTGGGTCCGAACCCGGGGGGACCACCTCTTGCTCCGCGCTGAGGCGCGCCACGAGCTTGCCCGGGCCCGGGGGAGCAAGCTGCAGGACCAGCTGCGTTCCGGCAGGCTGGCCGGCTGCGACGAAGGGCAGCTCGATCACCTTGTCGGCCGTGCGATCACGGATGCGGAACCCAAACGGAATCGGCGCCTCGCCGGCGGGCAGCGCACCGGCCAGCGTCAGCCACGGCGCTGCCAGCTCATAGGCGACCTCGTTCTGCTCCTCGGCGCGGCGCACCGCTACTTCCGTGCCTTCGGGGCCCCTGCGGCGATGGAAGAGGCTGCGGTCCAGCGTTCCCGACTTGAAGCGCTTGTACACGGGTCTGTCGCCGCGGGTCGACGAGAGGAACAGCTCGGCGTCCCCCACGGTGACGATGGCAGCGTCGGCGCTGGTGGTATCGGATTGCCGCAGCGACGTGAGAGTCGGGTCGACGACCGAGACGCCTACGTAGAACCGGTCGGGGGTCCAGCCCAGGTAGAGACGCGTCTTGCCCATCTCGAGGGACGGCGCCATCGGGAGATCCGCCAGGGAACCGTCGATCTTGGGCACCTGCTCCAGGTAGGGCACGCGCAAGAGCAGGACCGGCCCACTGGTGGGCGAAGTCTGCGCAACCTTATCCAGGGTTGCGGTCGGCCCCGCGAGTGGCGCGGCTATCAACCCTGCAGGTAGCGCGCTGAACGCGAGGGCCGCGCGAGCAAGACGGAGCAGGCTCATTCTTGCTCCTTTCATAGTGAGGAGCGCCCCGTCATGTCAAGTAACGCTCCCCTGTGATAAGCTGGGCGTCCCATCTTCGATTGGAGGTCGGATCTTTCATGGCGTCCCTGAATCCGGGTGTGCGCGTGCGTTTTGCGCCGTCCCCTACCGGCGCGCTCCATCTGGGCGGAGCTCGCACGGCGCTGTTCAATTATCTGTTCGCGCGGCACAACAACGGACGCTTCATAGTCCGGATCGAGGATACCGATCGCGCCCGCTCGACCAAGGAGTCGGAGCTCGAGATCTTCGAGATGATGGAGTGGATGGGGATGCGGTCCGACGAGCCGGTGGAGCGGCAGACGGAGCGCATGGGCCGTTACGAGGCAGTTGCCTCGCAGCTTCTGGCGGCCGGGGCGGCTTACCGGTGCTACTGTACTTCCGAGGCGATCGATCGCGACCGGGCGGCGGCCGAGGCGCAGGGCAAGGGCTATCGCTACCCGGGGACGTGCCGCGAGATTTCGGCCCCGCCGGCAGGTGCGGGCCCGTTCGTGCTCCGGCTGAAGGTGCCACAGGCTCGGGCCATCGAGATCGACGATCTGGTGCGGGGAAGGGTCGTCGTGCGCTCCGAAGAGGTGGACGACTGGATTCTGGTGCGTTCGGAGGGCACTCCCACCTACAACTTCACGGTGGTCGTGGACGACACCGACATGGGCATCACTCACGTGATCCGGGGCGAAGATCACCTCGCGAACACGCCGAAGCAGATCCTGCTCTACCAGGCGATGGGGAAGCCGACACCGGCGTTCGCCCACGTATCGATGATCCTGGGCAGCGACAAGACAAAGCTCTCCAAGCGGCACGGGGCGACCTCGGTGCGGCAGTTTCGGGAGCAGGGAATCCTGGCGCCAGCGCTGCTCAACTACCTGGCGCGGCTGGGGTGGTCGCACGGCGATCAGGAGGTCTTCACGCTCGACGAGATGATCCGACTCTTCGAGCTCGAAGAGGTGAACCCGGCCGCGGCCGTCTTCAACCCCGAGAAGCTACTCTGGGTCAACGCGCAGCACCTCAAAGCCCTTGCTGACGGAGCTCTCTGCGCCCAGGCCCTGGACTACGCGCGATTCACGAAGCGCCCCGAGGCCGGGTTGATGGCGGACGCCGACTGCGCAAGCCGGGCGATGGGGAGTCTCAAGACGCGGGCCCGGACGCTGGCGGAGCTGCTCGATCAGGTCCGGCCGTTCCTGACGGAGCGGGTGGAGTTCGAGAGCGGGCTCCTGGAAGCCGTATCGGCACCGGAAAAGAGCGCTCTCCTGGGCGAGGTCTCGAACTGGCTCGCCGGCCGCACGGACTTCGAGGCGACGCGGCTGGAACAGGACTTCCGGAGCTGGTGCGAGCAGAAGTCGCTGAAGCTGGGCGAGGTGGCCCAGCCGCTGCGAATTGCGCTGACGGGCCGCAAGGCAAGCCCGCCGATCTTCCAGGTCATCGAGGTCCTTGGCAAGCGCAGGACTATCGACCGGATCGCCGCCGTTTGCGGGGCGGCCTCGAGGTGAGAGCGTGAGCGAGTCGAGCGAGAAGCCGGCGGGCACGGGACGGGATGGCACCGAGCCGGCCGCGAAGCCGTCGGGAGATTTCATCCGAACCATCGTCGGCGAGGACCTTCGCACGGGCAAGAACGGGACACGCGTGGCGACGCGCTTCCCCCCTGAGCCCAACGGCTACCTGCACATCGGGCACGCCAAGTCGATCTGCCTCAACTTCGGCATCGCACGGGACTTTCCGGGCGGCACATGCAACCTGCGGTTCGACGATACAAACCCTGCCAAGGAAGAGGTGGAGTACGTCGAGTCGATCGAGGAGGACGTCCGCTGGCTCGGGTTCAGTTGGGA
>JACPRK010000010.1 GCA_016190005.1 Candidatus Wallbacteria bacterium
CGGGCTGGGGCTTGGGCGGGGCGGGGGCTATGGCGGGGTCAGTCCGAAGTCGCGTAGCCAGTACACCTACTGTCTGCTCCCTTCCACCTTCCACCTTCCATCTTCTACTCCCCCACAATCTCCGTCCCTGCGCGGCCGTCCAGCGCCTCGGTCATCTTTTCGAGGCTGGTGATGACGGCTCGTTTTCCGCCCCAATCGATGAACTGACACGTGGCCTCGATCTTCGGACCCATCGAGCCCTTCGGAAACTGGCCTTGGGCCATGTGCTGGCGGGCCTGTGTGGTGGTTAGCCGGGCGTGGGCCTTCTGCCACGGCTTGCCGAAGTCGGTGCAGACCTGCTCGACGGCGGTCTGGATCAGGAAGGTGTCGGCGCCGATGTCCCGGGCCAGCAGGGCGGAGCCGAAGTCCTTGTCGATCACGGCCGCGCAGCCCGAGAGCGTGCCGTCGGCCGCCCGGGCGACGGGAATGCCGCCGCCGCCGGCCGCGATCACGACGAAGTCCTTATCGACCAGCTCGCGAATCGCCGGCGTCTCCACCAGCTCGATCGGCCTGGGTGAAGCGACCACGCGCCGCCAGCCGCGGCCGGCGTCCTCCACCATCGTCCAACCTTCCACGCGCTGGCGTTCGGCCGCTTCCTCAGCGCTGTAGAAGCTGCCGATCGGCTTGCTTGGCTTGGCGAAGGCCGGGTCCAACGCGTCGACCACCGTCTGCGTCACGAGCGTCACGGCACGCTTGCGAATCCCCCGTCGCAGGAACTCATTTGCCAGGCACTGCTGGACCTGGTAGCCGATCGCGCCCTGAGTGTCGGCCCCGATGCTGTCGAGCGGGACCTCGTGCAGCTTCCCGCGCCCGAGCTCCGACCTGAGCAGGATGAACCCGACCTGCGGGCCGTTTCCGTGCGTGATCACCACCCTCCAGCCCCGCTCGATCAGCCCGGCGATGTGCCCGCAACTCTCGCGGACCGCCGTCCACTGATCCTCCACGGTCTGGTGGTCCTTGTCCTTGATGAGCGAGTTGCCGCCGATGGCAACCACCACAGTTCCCTGCGCTCCCATCGCCACGCTCCTCGCTACCGCCTACTCGCTACTCACTACTCGCTACTCACTACTTGCTTTTGGCTACGGCCTCCCACCCATCGTCAGGGCCATGATCGCCTTGACGGTGTGCAGGCGGTTCTCGGCCTCGTCGAACACGATCGACTGCGGTCCGTCGATCACCGCGTCGGTGACCTCGCTGCCCCGGTCCGCAGGCAGCGGGTGCATATAGACCGCGTGCTTGGCGGCCAACGCCATCCGCCGCTCATCGCAGATCCAGTCCTTGTACTTGTTGAGCAGCGCCATGCCCTGCGGCTTCTTCTGGTCCTCCGGGACGCCCTGGTCGAAGAGGTACTGGTGGCAGCCCCAGGACTTCGGGTAGACCACGTCGGCCCCGCGGAAGGCCTCATCCATGTCGTGGACCACCTTGACGGTGCTGCCCGATTCCGCAGCGAACTTGCGGGCGGCCTCCATCGTGTGCGGCATCAGGTAGAACTCCTTGGGGTAGGCGATCGTCAGGTCGATGCCGAACCTGGGCATCAGCCACGCCAGCCCCTGCGGCACCGAAAGCGGGCGCGCGTAGGACGGGGCGTACGTCCACGCCACGGTCATCTTGAGCCCCTTGGAGTTCGTCCCGAACTTCTCCCGCACCGTCATCAGGTCGGCGATCGCCTGACAGGGATGGTCCACGTCGCACTGCAGGTTCACGATCGGGATGGTGGCGTGCTCGGCCACCTCGCGGATGTACTTGTTACCCATGCCGTAGAAGCAATTTCGGATGGCGATGCCGTGCCCGTAGCGCGACAGCACTTTTCCGGTGTCCTTCGGCGTCTCGCCGTGGGAGATCTGCATCTTGTCCGGGGTCAGGTCGTGCGCATGGCCGCCCAGCTGCGTCATCCCGGCCTCGGTGCTGTTGCGCGTGCGGGTCGACTGTTCGAAGAACATCATGAAGAGCGTCTTGTCCTGGAGCAGCCGGTGCGGCATCCCCAGCGCAAACATCCTCTTCAACTCGGAGGAGCAATCGAGTACGGTTTCGAGCTCCTCCTTCGTCCAGTCGGGCGTCTCGATCCAATCCTTGCCTCGCAACAGCGTCTGCGTCATCTCATTGCCTCCGGGTCAAGCTCGATCGGTAAGTTCGTTCACTTCTTGCCAACGCGCGCCAGCAGCAGCTGCGGGATCGCGGCGTAGAAGACCGCGGCTTCCAGCAGGTCCTGCACCTTGATGTGCTCCTCGGTGGTGTGCGCGTAGATCTCGTTGGCGGCGCCGAAGCCCACCGACGGAATCCCCAACCGGCCCATCGAGGCCGATCCGTTCGTCCCGAAGATCCACTTGTCCACGACCGGCTTCTTCTTCAGCGCGATCGTCGCGGCCTCGACGGCCGACTGGATCAGCGGGTGGCTTTCCGGCAGCTCCCACGACGGGAAGTACTTCTCCTGCTTCACCTTGAGGCCCGTGTAGCAGATCGCCTCGTACTGCAGGATGTCGACGGTCGCCTGGGCATCCTTTACCGCGGGCAGCTCGAGGATCTGCTGCACCGCCAGCTCCTTGGTCTCGCCCGTTGTCAACCGCCGGTCCAGGTAGATGGTGCACTCGTCGGGCACGGCGTTGAGGCTGGGCGTCTTGCACTCGATCTTGGTCACGGCGACGGTCCCCTTGCCGAGGAAGCCGGGCGACTTCAGCTTCTTGTCGAGCTTGGCGATCTGGTCGATGATCTTCGTCATCCGGTAGATGGCGTTGACGCCTCGCGGCGGGCAGCTGGCGTGGCAAGAGCGGCCCTTGGTGACGACCTTGAGCTCCACGCGGCCGCGATGTCCTCGGTAGACCTTCATGTCGGTCGCCTCGGTGAGCACCATGAAGTCGGGGCGGATCCTCTCCTTCTCGACGATGTGCATGATGCAGAGACCGTCGCACTCTTCCTCCTGGCAGCTTCCGACCACGTAGAGCGTGTAGTCGCCGTCCAGCTTCAGGTCCTTGATCAGCTTGCCGCCGTAGACCATCGCGGCCATCACGCCCTTCTGGTCGGTGGCGCCGCGCCCGTAGATCTTGCCGTCCTCGAACTTGCCCTTGAAGGGATCCCAGCTCCACGCCGTCGGGTCGCCGATGCCGACCGTGTCGATGTGGGCGTCAATCATGATCTTCGTCTTGCCGTTGCCGATGCGGCCGATGACGTTGCCCATGCGGTCGACCTTGATCTCGTCGAAGCCGCACTTCTTCATCTCCTTGGAGATGACCTCCACGAGCGCCCCCTCCTGACAGGAGAAGCTGGGTGTGCGCACGATGTCGCGACAGAAGCGGGTGATGTCCTTCTCGTACTTCTTGACCTGCTTGTGGAGGGCGTCCTTGTCGAGCATGGGCGGTGTCCTTTCGGCCCTGGCTGGGCCGGCCGGCCGTGTTGGGCCAGGGTCTCAGTTGCGAAGTTTGGCGATCTCGCGATCCATCTCGGGGATCGCCGCGTACTCGGCGTCCCAGAACTCCTGCTTCTTCATGCGATCCAGGTAGGGCTTGCCGTAACCGAACTGCGTCCAGACCTCTTCCTTCTGATCGAAGAGGCGCTTCTTCTGGCGCGCGCCGCGGACGTCCAGGATCTCGTCGGAGTCGGCGCCCAGGAAGATCGCGCGGGCCCAGCGCTCCAGCACGCGGTCGTCGATGGAGCGGTCGTCGATGCGGCCCATCCGCTCGCCGAGCTCGCCAATGACGGAGTAGTAGCGGTCGATCCCGTCCGTCGCTATCGTGACCACGTTCTGCTTGCGGCCCAGGTCCAGCGCCCGCGCCATCTTGATGGCGCCCAGCACGTTGCAGACACCGCTGACGCCGAACACGCCCGCCAGCGACTTCATCAGCTTGGGATCGACCCCCAGCTTCTTCGTCAGGATGTGGGCGCCTTCGTAGAGGACCTTCAAGCCCATGACGCAGTCGTCGTCATGGACCAGCACGACGTAGTCGGTCGTCAGAACGTTGTGGATCAGCGTCACCATCTTGTCGCCAATCCCCTCGATGCGGTGCTGGCCGCGCAGGTTCCGGTAGAGCGTCGCGCACTCGCGCGGCTCGACGGCGGCAATCGCTGCGCTCGGGAAGACCGACTTGATCTCGTCGCCGGCAGCCAGCGTGCCCGCGCTGCCCGGCGCGCTGACGAAGCAGGCGACCTTCCCGTCGCCGACGTCGGAAGCGGCCTCGAGCGCGCTGCGGCCCGTCACGTACCGGTGAAATCGGTAGTTGGGCAAGAGCTCGAACTGCGCCAACGGATAGTTCGACGGGTTCTTCTTGAGGTCGTGCGTCCGCTCCAGCGTCAGGATGACGTCGCTCTCCGTGCCCGGCGTCAGGTCCAGCGCACCGCCGTACTTGCGGATGCGCTCGTAACGCTCCTTGCTCATCCCGTCCGGCATGATCACGACGCAGGCATAGCCCTTGAGCTTGGAGACATAGGCCGTGCCGATGCCGAAATTGCCCGTCGAAGGGCCCAGCACCGTCTTCTCGCCCGGCCTGATCTCGCCGTTCACCTCGCCCTCGACCAGCGTCGAGTAGGCCGGCCCCACCTTGTGGGAGCCGCTCGGGAAGTCGCGCCCAACCATCACGACGATGTTGGCCTTGACCCCCGTCAGCTCTGACGGAAGGACCACCTTGCGCACGCGGCCGCCCTTGGCGTCGCGCCAATGGATGTTATAGAGGTTGGCCGGGTCCAGCTCCCGGCTGCGTGCGCTCGCCGCCGCCTTGCGAAGCTTGGCAGGCAGCTTCCGCGGGTGGAGCATCTCCTCGTACGTGGGACCACAGACGATCGCCGTGCGGCCCGACCCTGGGCCGCCTGAGGTGCGCGGAGGCACTTCGTTTGCTCCTTTCTCGAGAGGACGTTCGGGAACGGCGCGAGTCTATCAAGCGCCTTCATGTCGAGTCAATCGCGCGCGCGACGCCGCTCTTGGTCGGGCCCGTAGCGGACTCGGCCGCTCCAGTGACTCCAATCACATGTCCGGCTGCGGACCTGTCATGCCGACGGCCGCGGCGACCGCCGGATCGTCGTAATAGTGCGACAGTACCGTCACCTTGCAGAGATAGAAGAGGCTTCTCAGTCTCCAGCTCGGCCGGCTTTCCCACCAGAGCACACACCGCTCGCGCTGCGCCCCGCTCAAGGAGGAAAAGCGCGCCAGCCCCGCCCGTGAAAACGGCGGCGAATACTCCAGCATCCAGAGCGCCGCGCGCGTCAAACGCACGTAGAACGGGTTCTCGCCCGCCAAGACGAGCTCCACCCGCTTCACCAGGTCCACCCCCCCGAACGGCACGTCCACCGCGTCCAGCGGCAGTAACACCTCCGCCAGCGCGCGCAGCGTCCGCACGTTCGCCTTCGAAAGCAGCTTCGGTTCGCTCCAGCCCAGGTGCGTCATGCCCCCCCTAGCCTAGGCCCCCCCCGCCTTCCCGTCAAGCAGGGGGGAAATAGGGGCCAGTCGACTTTCCCCGATTTCGGAGAAATCAGGGAAAGTCGACTGGCCCCATTTTCTTGGGCCCCATTTTCTTGTCAGCTACTCCCCCCCCCTGGGCGTCAGCAAGTACACCAGCGCCTCCCCGCTCTTCAGCGACGAGTTGCCCAGCACCACACCCTGATCCTGACGCGCCAGGAACGTGGTCGCGATGATCGCTCCCTGGTCCAGCGCCTTCAACCCCGCGCGGATGCGCAGCTGGTCGCCGGCCGTGTCGACATTGAACCCGAGCGAGAAAGGGAAGACCCGTTCGGAGCCCGGGTCCTTGAAGTAGGTCTCGCTCGAGGCGTGCTCGCCGACCTGCACACGAATCGATTGGACCCCGAGCAGCCGCAGGCTCTTGTAGCCGAAGAGCTGCGTCATCCGCTCGAGCAGCTTGGGGTCGAGCCCCGCAGGCGGAGCGGCCTCGCCCTTGGGATCGGCCAGGTAGACGCGCACTTCCAGCGCCAGCTGCTGCGTGCTGGGGTCGGAGCTGCCGGCTCGCCCCGAGGCGAGCGTGTCGACCACCTTCTGGACCTGGGCGAACTGCTCAGGCTCGCACTGCAGGATCAGGTTTCCCGAAAACTGGTCGACCTGGCATGAGGCCACGATGCCCAGCCGGTCGATGATCTTCGCCAGGTCGAAGAGCTGGTTCTTCGTCCCCACCTTCGGCTTCACGAAGTACACCTGGGTTCGGCTGCGGTCCCGGCCTAGCTCCCTGGGGGGAAGCGGCGGCTGCGGCGGAGTCCCGGGGAGGCCTCCGAACGCGCGCTCGTGGCCGAATGGCGGCGGCATCGGCGGGCGCGGGCCTCCGCCGCGCGGCCCGTGGGGGGGCTGACCGGCCGGTTCGAAGCCGGGTCCGCCATCGGGAGCAGGTTGGTGGGGCTGTTCTCCCGGCGGAAGCGGTCTGGCTTCGTGCTCTCGGACCTGCGGCTGCGGCGGTTGCTCTGGCTGTGCCAGCAACTGCCCTCCCGCCGCGGCGACCAGAGTTGCCAGCACCAGCGTGAGGGTTCTCGTGTTCACACTTCGACCAATCATTTCAATTCCTCCTTCGGATGTTGTGACTCTACGATGACTACTGTTCTCCACCCGTGATGACCCAGAGGATCGGAGTTTCGTCCGAAGCGCCGGAGTCGAGCCGCAGCGCGACACTCCCCGGGCCCGCGTCTACTCCGACCCCTCCCGCAAGCGAGCCCGAGGGCAGGCGCGCCAGCACCAGGGCCGTCTCTCCGTCTCCCGGTTCGACCGCCGCCGATTGCCGGCCGGGCGCCTCGACCACCTCGGGCGCGCGGCCGATGACCGCGACCAGCGCGACCGCTATGCCCAGCGCCAGCGCCGGCCTCCATGTGAAGGCCAGCAGCCCGTCCCACCAGGACGGCGCCAGAGCCGCTCCATCCAGTGCCGCCAGTCGTGACAGCACCCGGCTTCGGCTGGCCGCCAGCTCCTCGGCCGATGGCTCGAGCGACCTGCGCAGCTCGAGCTCTACCGCAGCAAACGTCTCCTGTTCAGTCCGGCACCCTGCGCAGCTCGCCAGGTGCGCATCGAGGAGGCCGGCCTCGCCGCCCGCGAGCTCCCCGTCCACCCGGGCGGAGAGGAGCTCGCGCACCTTGGCGCACTCGGGGCCTGTCGATCCTTGCATCGTCCATCAGCCTCCTCAGTCGTTTCCCAGCCAGGCGGACAGCCGCTCCCTGAGAAGCTGGCGAGCCGCTGAGATCCGGGACCGGACGGTCCCGACGGGACAGCCGACCGTTCCCGCGATCTCCTCGTAAGAGAGCTTCCCGTGTGTCGCCAGCACCAGCGGCTCCCGGAACTTCTCCGGCAATGCCGAAAGTGCCCGGTTCATTTCGTCGGCCAGCGCCTTCGTCTCGGCGCGAGCACTCGGACCGGCCTCCGGCGCCGTCGCGCGGGCCTCGTCACCATCGCCCCAGGCGTCGGCCCGCTTGCCGGACCTCAGCCGCACCACGTCGACCGCCTGGCAGTACGCCATCCGGTAGAGCCACGGCCCAAACCGCGACGCCTCCCGCAGCTCCTCGCGCCGCCTGTGAACGCAGAGGAAGACCTCCTGAACCACGTCCCAGGCGTCCTCCCGGCTGCCGGTCACCCGGTGGGCCAGACGGAACACGCTCGGCTGAAACCGGTCCAGCAGCACCTCGTAGGCCGCCCGGTCACCCTGTTGCATACGCTCTACCACGCTCTCCAGCTCCTCCATTTCGTTCTCGTCTCGCATGTGGAGTCGTGGCGCCGCCCCCCCGAGTTCGAAAAAATGTTTCAGGGTCGGCTCCCACTCTACGAGAGTCCGTGCCCGCGGCGGAACCGGCATGGCACACTCGCCTGCGATGGCAGTGGTGGCTGGCTTCTCCAGGGCGTTCCTCGATCGCTACCGCGTCGTGCGCCTCCTGGGCGAGGGCAGCATGGGCGAGGTCTACGAGGGTCTACAGCTCCACCTGGACCGCCGGGTCGCCATCAAGCTGCTGAAGGCCGACGATTTCCACGACACCGAGAACCGCAAGCGCTTCGTCGACGAGGCGCGCATCCTCGCGCAGCTCGCGCACACCAACATCGTCACGCTCTACGACGCCGACGTCGACGGCGACCGCCCCTACATCGTCATGGAGTTCGTCGAGGGCCGCACGCTCCAGCGCATCATCGACTACCGCGGGCGACTCTCTCCCCGCGAAGTCGCCCCCCTGGCGGCCGGGCTCATCGACGGCCTGGTGTATCTGCATTCGGCCAACGTCCTGCACCGCGATCTCAAGCCCGAGAACGTCTTGATGGAGGGCGGCACCCACCCCAAAGTCGTCGACTTCGGCCTGGCGCGCGCCGCGGGCGGCCGCCGCCTGACGGCCGACGGGTTCAGCGTCGGCACGCCGATGTACATGGCCCCCGAGCAGTTCATGGGGCGCGAGGCCAACACGAGGACGGACATTTACTCCCTGGGGATGACCCTCTTTCACGCGTTGACCGGATCGTTCCCGATCTCGCTCGGGCAGCGCGCAGAGCTGCTGCGCGCCAAGCTCCTTCTCACGCGCCAGCAGCTGGCTGCCACTGCCCGCGACCTCCCCGGCCCGCTCGTCGATGTCCTGGCCCGATGTCTGGCGCCCGGGCCAGACGATCGCTTCGAGTCGGCCGCGGTCCTGCGCGCTGCCCTGGAAACCGCCTTCGAAGTACCCCACGAGAGCCGGCCCCCCCGGCCGGCGCCCGCCCCCCCGAAGCCGGTACGAACCCGGCCAGGCGCCGCCTGGCTGGCACTCGTCACGGTCCCGGCCGTGGCGCTGGGTACGGTCGCCCTGGCGCTCCTGGTGCGGGGCGAGCTACCGGCACCCCGGGGGCCTGCTGCGCTGCACGGCAGCGCGCGACCCGTGGCCGCAACCGGCGGCCGCTCTCTGCCTGCCTTCGCGCGCATCAGCGTCGCCCCCGACCACGCCCGCCTGTTGCTGACGCTGGCCACCACGGGCCCGTCGACTCTCTCGTGCGGTCCCCCAGGGCTTCCATCCGCCATCGAACGCCCGGTGGCCTCTGGCACGCGGGAGCTGATCCTGGACCGTCTGACGCCTGGAACCGACTATCGCCTCACGCTGTCCGGCACCACCGCCGCCGCCGTCGCCACGTTCCGGACGCTCGAGCGCGAGCCCGAAAGCGGCGCGATGCTCCTGGAGACCAGCAGTTGTGAGGCCGAAGACCTGGCCGTCGCCTCCGACGGCGAGACTGTCTCGGTGGCCTGGATCCGGAAGCCCCCCAGCGGCCGCTCCACCCTGGTTCTCCGCGAAAGCCCGGACAGAGGCCGCACCTGGGGCCCGGTGGCCGAGCTCCCGTTCGATCCGCCGTTCGAGGACCCGGTTCATCTTTTGTGGACAACAGCCGGCCTCCTGCTCAGCTGGACGAACGGCGGCGACGGCGACCACGCGACCCTGTGGTCGCTCCGCCTGCTCGGCCGTTCGAGACCGCCCGCACTCCTGCACCCCGGCCCGGACGGACCCGTCGAGGGCCATCAACGCTGGTCGCCGCCCGGGAGGCTCCCCACGAACAGCCCGGGCTGGACACTCGCCGTGCGCCCCGACGGCCGGCTCGACGTCGTGGCGAGGGCTCGAGGCCCCGTGTCCCACCTGCTGGAGCACGCCCTCTGGTCGCCGCTCCCGCCTCCCGGGGCCGGCCCCCTCGCGCCGCCGACCTTTCTGCCGGCCTTCACGCAGCGCTCGATCTACTGGATGCAGGCCTTCTCGGCTCCCGGCGGGCCCGGAGTGGTCCTGGCCGACCATCACGAGGCCGAAGACAAGCCGGTCATCTTCTGGACTTCGGCAGGCCAACACGGCTGGTCTGCCCCCCGCGCACTGACGCTGGCCGAGGAGCTGCCACGCCATCCGGCGGCAGTCGACACGGGCAAGCGCATCGTCGTCGCCTACGAGAATCGGCTCGGCATGGCCGTCCTGGCCAGCGCCGACGGCGGCGCCAACTTCGCCCGGAACCCCTCCATCCTCCCCGAGCGCTTCATCGCGAAGCGGCCAACGCTTGCGGCCAGAAACGGCGAAGCGATCCTGGCCTGCCAGTGCTACGGCATGGGCGGGGTGGTCGGCCGCCGCGGGATCGCGCTGCTCCGCTCCCGGGACGGGCTGTCCTGGAGCCAACCGACTCGATTGCGCCTCTGGCTCTTTGAGCCGAGGGACCTCCGCATCGCCTTCGCAGGCGAACGGTTGCTCGTCTTTCAGATCGATCACATGAAGGGCCTGATGCTGCTGGATGCCCCCAGGCTGGACGACTTGCCGGCCGCCCCGTAAATCTTCATTGGACCGCGCGGACGCGCTACCCTGTTGCCCATGCCAAACGCGATCGAAGTCGAGCTGGTGGCCACGGGGGACGAGCTGATGTCGGGGGCCATCTCGGACACCAACGGCGCGTTCGCCGCGGGCGTGCTGCGCGAGCTCGGCGTCGCCGTGAGGAGGATGTCCGTCGTCGGCGACGGCCTCCAGGACATCGTCTCCGCGCTCACGGAATCGGCCGCTCGCGCGGCAGCCGTCATCGTCTGCGGAGGCCTGGGGCCTACCGAGGACGATAGGACCGCGCAGGCCGCTGCCCGATTCGCGGGAGTGCCGCTGGCCCGGAGCGAGGCTGCACTGGCCCACATCCGGGCCATGTTCGAAAAGCTGGGAGTGCCGATGACCGCCAACAACGAGAAGCAGGCCGATCTCCCCGCCGGCTCGGAGCTCCTCGACAACCCGGTCGGGACCGCCGTCGGGTTCATGGTCGAAGCGCGCGGCTCGAGGCTCTTCTTCCTTCCCGGCGTGCCGCACGAGTACCGCAGGATGCTGCGCGAGCAGGTCGCACCCAGGCTGGCGGCGCTGGGCCGCTCCGAAGTGCGTCACGCCGTGCGCGTGCTGCGCCTCTTCGGCATCGGCGAGAGCAAGCTGGAGACCGAGCTGGCCGGGATCTCCATCCCCGCGACCGTCACCATCGGATACCGGGCGACCTGGCCCGAGCTGCACTTGCGTCTCTACGCGTCGGGTACCTGTGAGCTCGAAGCCGACCTGGACGCCGCCGAGCGCGCCATTCGCGAGCGGGCCGGCGTCCGCGTCTACGGCACGGGCGACGCCACGCTGGCGCAGACGGTGGGGCGGCTCTTGCTCGAGCGCGGCTGGCGGCTGGCCACGGCCGAATCATGCACGGGCGGTCTCCTCGGCGCCGTCTGCACGGAGGCCGCGGGCGCCTCGGACTGGTTCGAGTGCGGTCACGTCGCCTACTCCAACGCCTCGAAAACGCGCTTCCTGGGTGTCGCTCCCGAGCTCCTCGCGGCCCACGGCGCTGTAAGCCGCGAAGTGGCCAGCGCGCTCGCCTCCGAAGCACGCCAGCGCGCCGGCGTAGAGCTCGCCCTCTCGATCACGGGCATCGCTGGCCCCGCAGGCGGTACCCCCGAGAAGCCCGTCGGCACCGTCTGGATCGGCCTGGCGACTGCGAAACGCGTGAGCTCGAAGCTGTACCACTTCCCCTACGACCGCGAACGGGTTCGCCAGCGCTCGGTCTGGACCGCCCTCGACCGCGCCCGCCGGTGCCTGCTGGAGCTGGCGGAGGACTGAAGAGCCCGCAGCGCCGCAGCGCCGCAGTGCCGGTCCGGGCGTGAGCCCGCTACCTGCCCGCTACTCCATCCTGCGGCCCCGTGCTCGCAGCTTCAGCGCCTTCAGCACCTTCTCGGCGGTGAAGGGGGCCTCGCGCAGGCGGATGCCGATGGCGTCGTAGATGGCGTTGGCGATGCAGGGCATCGGGCCGTTGATGGAGATCTCGCTGACGCTCTTGGCGCCGTAGGGACCGGTCGGTTCCCAGGTCGGCACGAGGATCGTCTTGATGGGCGGGGCATCCTGCGTGTTGAAGATCTTGTAGTACTGCCAGGTCGCGTTTCGGGGGCGGCCCTTGGGGTCGAAGCAGATCTCCTCGACCAGGGCGTAGCTGATGCCGTTCAGCACGGCGCCCTCGGTCTGGCCTTCGGCCAGCCTGGGGTTGATGGCGGTGCCGCAGTCGACGGCGGCGACGTACGACAGGACCGTGACCTGGCCGGTCTCCTCGTCGACCTCGACCTCGCAGAAGTGGGCGGCGAAGGGCGGGGGCGAAGTGTGGGTGATGTGGCTGGAGCTGCCCATGATCTGGAACTGGTCCAGGATGTAGAGCGAGTGGAGAGCGACCTCCTTGAGGGAGAGCCGCCGCCCGTTGGCCATCACGACCATGCCGTCTTGCAGGATGGCATCGGCGGGGTCGGTCTCGAGCATCTTGCCGGCGACGTGCAGGATCTGGTCGCGGGCTTGCTCGGCCGCTTTCTTCACGGCCATACCGGAGAGGAACGTGGTCGACGAAGCGTAGGCGCCGACATCGAACGGCGTCATGTCGGTGTCGGACGAGTAGACGACGATGTCGCTCTCGCGAATGCCGAGGACCTCCGCGGCGATCTGCGCCAGCACGGTGTCGGAGCCCGTTCCCAGATCGGTGGCGCCCATCAGGAGGTTGAAGGAGCCGTCCTCGTTCATCTTGATGGTGGCCGCGCCCATGTCGATGCCGGGGATGGAGGAGCCCTGCATCAGGCAGGCGACGCCGACGCCGCGCTTGATCGGGCCCTTGCCCTTCGGCTTGCCGTGCTTCTCGCGCCAGCCGATCTCACGCGCTCCCAGGTCGATGCACTGGTCGAGCCCGCAGCTCTCGATGGACTGCGCGACACCCTCGCGACCCTCGCCCAGCGCCTTGAAGACGGGCGAGGATTCGCCCAGCCGGATGTGATTGCGCTTGCGAAACTCGAGCGGGTCCATCGCCAGCCGTTCGGCCATCTCGTCGATCAGGCACTCCATCGCGAACGCGCCCTGGGTGGCCCCGTACCCGCGGTAGGCGCCTCCGACCGGCATGTTGGTGTAGACGGCGCGCATGTTGAACTTCACGTTCTTGGCGCGGTAGAGCGGAAGCACCTTGCTGCCGGTGTTGCAGCCCACGGTGAGCGCGTGGGTGCCGTAGGCCCCGGTGTTGCTGATGACGTCGAGGTCGAAGTCTGTGATGGTGCCGTCCTTCTTCAGGCCCGAGCGCAGGTGAATGATCATCGGATGGCGCGTTCGCGCGGAGATGGTCTCTTCGGCGCGCGTGTACTCGAGCTTGACGGGCCGATGCGTCGCCAGCGCCAGGGCGGCAACGATCTGTTCGTTCAAGACCTCTTGCTTGGCTCCGAAGCCCCCGCCCACGCGCGGTTTGATGACGCGGACGCGCTTCACGGGGACCCTCAGCGCCTGGGCGACGATGCGTCGGGCGTGAAAGGGGACCTGGGTGGAGGTGCGGATGACGATTCGATCCTGCTCGTCGAACCAGGCCATCGTGATGTGGGGCTCGATGGGGCAGTGCTGCGCGTACTGGGTGACGAACGTGCGGTCGAAGATGTAGTCGGAGTCCTCGAAGAAGTTCTTGCCGACGGAGAAACCAACCTCGGCGGCAAGGTTCTTTTCCGGGTCCGCGATCCGCAGCGAGTCTTCCTCGTCGTGGATCTTGGGCGCGTCGTCATCCATCGCGTGCTCGGCGTCGAGCACGGGCGTCAGGATCTCGTAGGTCACCTTGATGGCGCGCACGGCGCGCTCGGCGGCATCGCGCGTCTCGGCTGCGACGGCGGCGACGCGGTCGCCCACGAAGCGCACCTTCTTGTCGAGGACATAGCTGTCGTAAGGCGAAGGTTCCGGATAGCCCTGTCCCGCGGTCGTGTGCGGCACGCGCGGCAGGTCCTTGTGGGTCAGGATGCAGACGACGCCCGGGATCTTCTGGGCCTGGCTGATGTCGATATCGAGGATCTTGGCGTGGGCGTGCGGGCTGGCGAGGAGCTTGGCCCAGAGCATGCCGCGGACGTGGACGTCGTCCACGTACTGGGCGCGTCCGGTGGCCATGGAGAGGCCGTCGATCTTGCGGACGCTCTTGTTGACGGTGACGAGGGGCTGCTTCATCTGGACTTACCTCCCCGCGCCGGCTTGCGGCCCTTGCTCTTGCCCTCGATGATGCGCTTGGCGGCGACCTTTACGGCTTCGAACTGCTTGGTGTAACCGGTACAGCGGCAGAGATTCCCGTCGAGCGCCTCCCGGATGTCGGCGTCCTTGGGGCTGGGGCACTCGTCGAGCAGCTCCTTGGCCGAAAGCAGCATTCCCGGGATGCAGGAGCCGCATTGCACGGCGCCGCACTCCACGAAGGTCTCCTGCAGCGCGTGGGGGTGCTCCATGGTCCCCAGTCCCTCAATCGTGGTGACCTCCCGGCCGTGCGCCTGGCCCGCGAAGTAGATGCAGGAGCAGATCGACTTGCCGTCGACCTGGACCGCGCAGCTGCCGCAGTCGCCGTTATCGCACCCGCGTTTGGCGCCAAAGTATCCGTTGTCTCTGAGAAGGTCGAGAAGCAGCTCCGGTCCGGCGATCTCGAAGCTCACGTCCTTGCCGTTGAGTTTCATCTCCAGCTTCATCGGGCGCCCTCCTTGCCATCCGACCAGCACGCGGCCAGCGTGCGGCGCATTACGACCTCGGCGACCTGCAGGCGGTACTCGCGGCTGGCTCGCCAGTCGACGACGACCTCGATGCCCCCAACGGCGGCGCGCGCCGCCTGCGCGAAGTGCTGCGGAGCCAGCTTCTTGCCGACCAGCTTCTTCTCGGCTGCCGGGCACCGGATGGCCCGGCGTGTGATTCCGCCCAGGACGATCCGGGCGCCGGCGCAGGTCCCGCGGTCCTCGAGCAGAGCCACCGAAGCGATGACCATCGCGGGATCGGTACGGGTCCGGGCGAAGACGGAGTAGCCCGAGCGCCACGAGGCCATCTCGCGCGGGACGCGGACCTCGGTGAGGATCTCGGAGCGGCCCAGCACCCGGTACTTCGAATCTCCTATGAACTCCTCGGCCGGGATGATTCGCTCGATCTCGCCGGCGATGATCATCTTGGCGTCCAGCGTCAGCAAGGCAGGCGGCATCTCGGCCCAGGGGGTCGAGAGCACGATCGAGCCGCCCAGTGTCATGGCGTTGCGCAGCAGCCGCGAGGGCTGCGAGGCAGCCGCCCGCGCCAGCAAACCGCCCGCGAACACTCCCAGCTTGCGCGAGCGCGCGAGCGCCTGCAGCGGATTCGTGGAGCCGATTCGCAGGGAGACCTTGTCCTCCTTGAGGAAAGCAAGGCCCATGCGGGAAATGTCGACCATCGCCTCGATCTTGGCGTCATCCGTCCGGCCAAGACTGGTCCCGCCAGCAATCACGGAGGCCCTGGAATCGAAGCGCTGCAGGATCGCCAGCGCCTCGGCGACGGTCGCCGGGTAGTGGAATTCCTTGAGAGTCCGAAGCAAGCTCAATCCCCTCGGCTTTCTGACCCGGGGACCCGAGTTAAGGGCCCCTGGACGATTCTGACCAGACGGGCGTGTCGGTTTCGAAGGAGAGGTATAGCACCGCTCTCCGAGCGCCTTCAAGGTAAAGAATGGTCTCGATGCCGGGTGGAAGTTCGGGCCAAGAGAGGGTACTGTTCCATGAAATGAGCCGGCTCCTGATCGTCTACCTTGCGTACGTCGGACTGCAGATCGGGACCTCGACGGACCCATCGGTCCGCGACGGCTGGATTGTCTATGCGGTCCTGGGCCTGCTGGCGCTGACGGGACGCTGGACCTGTCGCGTGGCACTGGAGACAGGCCTGTGGCTACGGATCCTGGCCGTCCCCGCTCTCTACTACCACTGGGGATTCGCCATTGACGTCGTGGCGCCGGGCCTGGCGTGCGTCATGTTCGCCTACTCGATCTGGCTCCTCGAGGGCCGCCGCCGGCTGACGTTTGTCTTGCCGCTGGCCGTCCCGCTCCTGGCCATCGTGTTCCTCAAGTTCGCGGCGATGCCCTTGTGGCTGCCGAAGGCCGTGATCGCGGCCGAGATCTCAGGGCAGACCGACATTCCGCCCGTCGAGTTGCCGAGCGGCTGGGTCCGTTACCACTGCATCGGCTACTCCATGGGCATCCCGGCAGGCATGACCAGCGGCTACCTGGGCGGGGAGCGCGCCGATGTCTTTGGCTACCACCGGGGCCGCCCTCCGGGGGCCTCGCTGGTGTCGATCGCGCTGACCTTCCCGCGGCGCACGAGCTTCGATGCGGAACCGGACATCCGGGAAATGGCCGGTCAGGTCTTCGGCGTCGCCACGGAGTACGAGCATGCTCGCAACGTCCTCAACGCCCATGATGGGCAGATGTTGCTGATGGAGAAGCTCGGGTGGATCGGAAGCCGCCCGCCCGAGCGGATCGAGGAGATCCACATGCGGGGCGCTTCCGGCTACATGCTCAGCTACCTCCGCAGCAGCTGGTACCGGGTCCGCTTCTACCTGGAGCGCGAGGGGATCGAGCACCAGGCCGAGATCTGGCTCTACGGCGACATGGGAACCGGCGAAAGCCGCGCCATCCCGCTGACCCGGGAACAAGTCCTCGAGGCGCTCGGGACGGTGCGATTCGAGCCAGAAGAGCGGCAGCTCCCGACCCTGGCGGACTGCTGGACGCTGACCTCGGAGGGCGCCCACCTCCACGCCAACGTGCTCATCAACAGCCTGCTGTCGCTCAACGGCGGCAATTACGAGGCGCTCTATCTTCTGAGTTTGAATCAGCAGCACCTGGGTCTGCGCGCGAAGGCTGGCGAGGCGTTCCGCAGGTTGGAGAATGCCGCCGCGACGGGCCGAGTATCGCGCGCCACGCTTGCCGGATGGCAGGTGCGCTACGGACCCTTGGGGCAGTAGTGGGTCGGAGGTCGTCCTTCGACACGACCGCTGCGCGGTCTGCTCAGGATGAGCGGAGCTTCGACACGACCGCTGCGCGGTCTGCTCAGGATGACCCTTCGACACG
>JACPRK010000062.1 GCA_016190005.1 Candidatus Wallbacteria bacterium
CTCCTTCTTCCAGTGGCGCGGCAACGACGTGAAGGACTGCGGGTTCTATCTCGTGATGAAGTAGTGAGTAGTGAGTAGCGAGTAGTGAGTAGCGAGTAGGCCAGTCATCCTCACTCCTCGAGCCGGTGGGGGAGCACGAGGCTCGAGGGGCGAGACGTGATGGTTCTGTTACGACCGCTCTACTCGCTACTCACTACTCGCTACTCACTACTTGTCTCTCATCTCCTCCACTCGTCGATGAGATTGGCGACGAGACCGGTCCAGCCGGTCTGGTGAGAGGCGCCAAGGCCCTCGCCGGTGTCGGCGTGGAAGTACTCGTGGAAAAGGATGTAGTCGCGGAAGTGCGGGTCCTCCTGCAACTTCGGGTGCCCGCCGTGGGCGGGGCGGCGGCCGGCGGCGTCTGCTTTGAAGAGCGCGATCATGCGATCGGCCAGGCCTCTCGCCATCTCGTCGAGCGTCACCTCCGGGTCTTCGGAGCAGCGCGCGACGCAGAGGTCGCCGCCGTAGGCCGTGCCCAGTTTTCGCAGCGACTCGATCAGGAGGAATGTGGTCGGAAACCAGACCGGCCCGCGCCAGTTGCTATTGCCGCCCTTGAGCCGCGAGGACGATTCCCCGGGCTCGTAGCGGATCTCGCGGCCGTCGAAGCCGACCGGGTGGTGCTCGTGTGCCTTCGACAGACTGCGCAGGCCGAAGGGCGACAGAAACTCGTCGGGGTCCCAGACGCGCTGGAGCAGCCGCCTCAGCTGGGCCACGTTCACGACGGCCAGCACGTGGACCTGCTGCCCGTTGCGCTCCACGGTCTCGATGCAGAGCCGCGTCAGCTCGTCCTTGTTGGCCAGGAACCAGTCGACGTTGGCGGCAAACGTCGAGAACGGCCGGACCCAGTTCTCCTCGAGCCGCTCGACAGCGTAGAGCGGGATCAGCCCGACTAGCGACCGAACCCGGAAGCGATGGAAGCTGCCGTCCGGCCACCGCAGCACGTCGTAAAAGAAACCGTCGCGCTCCGAGAAGAGATCGATGTCTCCGGCCATCTTCTTGAGCGCCGCGCCGACCAGCACGTAGTGCTCGAAGAACTTGGTGGCCAGCCCCTCGTAGGCCCGGTTCTCCTTCGCTAGCTCCAGCGCGATCCGCATCATGTTGAGGCAGAACATGCCCATCCAGCCCGTGGCGTCGGACTGAAGGAGCTTGGTGCCGTCGTCGCCCACCTCGCTCCTGTCGATGACGGCGATGTTGTCCAGACCCAAGAAGCCGCCCTCGAAGACGTTGTTGCCTTCGCTGTCGACCTTGTTGACCCACCAGGTGAAGTTGATCAAGAGCTTGTGGAAACAGCGCTCCAGAAAGTCGCGGTCCGCCCGTCCCTCGCGGACGCGTTCCATGTTGTAGACGCGCCAGACGGCCCAGGCGTGAACCGGTGGGTTCAAGTCGCTGAACTCCCACTCGTAGGCCGGGATCTGGCCGTTGGGGTGCTGGAACTGCTCGAAGAGCAAGAGCCAGAGCTGGTGCTTGGCGAGGCCCGGATCGACCAGCGCTAGCGTCACCGCGTGGAAGGCCAGGTCCCAGGCTGCGAACCACGGGTACTCCCACTTGTCGGGAACTGCCATCACACGCATCGAGTTCAGGTGGCGCCAGTGGCGGTTGCGGATCTGCCTGCGCGATTCCGGTGGAGGCAGGTCCGCTCGGTCGCCGTCCATCCAGGTGGCGACGTCCCAGAAGTAGACCATCTTGTTCCAGAGCATCCCGGAGATGGCCTGACGCTGGATCATCTTCTCTTCATCCGATGCCTTCGGCGGATGAATCGAGTCGTAGAACTCGTCGGCCTCGTGCCGCCGCTGCTCGAAAACCCGGTCCATGTTGAGGAGCGGATGCGCCGGCTCGTCAGGCGAGAGCCTCAACCTGAGTACCGTCCGGCCGCCCGGCGGCACGCTCCGCCGGTAGTGGACCGCCGCTTTCGTTCCTTCCAGCCTAGGGTTGACGCAGTCCTCCCCGTCGACGATGCGGCGGTGGAAGGCGTCCTTGACCCAGGGCCTCCTGCTCCGATGGCCCGGCCCGAAGACCCGCTCGCCATTTGTTTCGTTGCAGGTGAAGAGCGGCGTGCCGTCGGGGTCGGCGAACAGGTGTCTCCTTCCCACGCGCGCGTCGAAGCCGAGCCTCGGAAGAGTGGGGGTTGCCGAGTCGTCGGCGACGAGGGTCATCGCCCCAGCCTGCCCGCGCTCCAACCGGATCACCGGCTCGGGGCCCGCCGGCTCGCTCCAAGCCCAGCCATTTCGGAACCAGAGCTGCGGGATGAGGTGGAGCTCCGCTTCCTCGGGACCTCGGTTGAAAGCCTCGATCCGGATGCAGAGGTCCTCCTCCGTGTACTTGGCGTACTCGATGAAAACGTCGAAGTAGCGGTCGTCGTCGAAGAGCCCCGTGTCGAGAAGCTCGAACTCCCGCTCCAGCCCTCCGCGGCGTGAGTTTTCGTCCGCCAGCCACTCGTACGGGAACTGCTGCTGCGGGTACTTGTAGAGGTAGCGCATGTAGCTGTGCGTGGGCGTGTTGTCCAGGTAGTAGTAGAGCTCCTTCACGTCCTCGCCATGGTTCCCCTCCGGGTTCGACAACCCGAAGAGCCGCTCTTTGAGGATCGGGTCCTTGCCGTTCCAGAGGGCCAGCGAGAAGACCAGGATCTGGTAGCGGTCGCAGATGGCGGCCAGGCCATCCTCGCCCCAACGGTAGGCCTTGCTGCGCGCCAGGTCGTGGGGCAAGAAGCTCCAGGCGTCGCCCGAGGGGCTGTAATCCTCGCGTACAGTTCCCCAGGCGCGCTCGGCCACGTAAGGGCCCCAGCGGCGCCAGAGCAACACCTGTTCGTGGTCGCCCCCCAGCCTGAGATGCTCCTTGGTCTCCTGACGGCTCATCAGATGTCGCGCGCTCCCCGCAGACCCGTCTGCTGGTTCGAATTGAGGATGGTCAACTTGGCGTAGCGGTACCAGACCTCGAGATCGCGCGCGGTGCCGGCGAAGTAGCTCGAGCCCCGGCAGGCGCGCTTCAGCTCGATGCTGGCGGGCGGCCCCTGGGGGTTCCGGTACGGACTGTGACCATAGTAACCATCGTCGACCCAATCCGAACACCAACATCTCACGCCGCCGGCCAGGTCGAGGTGGCCGTAGGGCGCCGCGAACCGTGGGAAGCTGCCGACCGGAAGCGGCTCGTCATCCTCGTTCTCGCGCCCCCAGTCGGCCATCTGCCCACGTCGGGGGACGGCCTCGCCCCAGGGATACGTGTAGCCGAGCGCGGCCCCGGCTGCCAGCTCCCATTCGGCCTCGGTCGGCAGCCGCTTGCCCGCCCAGCGGAAGTAGTCGGCCGAGTTGTGCCAGTTGGCGTGGACCATCGGCCGGTCATTCCATTGTTTCCACGGCAGACTGAGCAGGTTGATCGAGCTGTACTGTGTCTCCTCCATGAAGCGCTTGAACTGCGCGCGCGTGATGGCGGTCTTGTCGAGCAGGAAGGTGTCGACGCGCACCTTGTGGGCCGGCCGGCAGTTCGGGTGCGCCAGCCCGGAGCGATCGCCCATCACGAACTCCGCGCCCGGAACCAGGATCATCACGGTCCGATCGATCTCGTTCCTGAACTCCTCGTAGCCCTGGAGGTTTTTTCCCAGGGGCGTGAGTGCGCTTGGCCTGGGACGGTAGGTTGGGCGCTCCCAGTAGGGGACCTCCGCCAGCGTCGTGAAATCGCCCGTGGCCAGGGTTGCCGTCGGCCGGGAAAGCGTGCGGATGGCCCAGTGGACGGGACGCGACGGCTGGAGTGCTTTCATCCGGAGGATGTGATGAGTCTGAGGGCCCTCCCCGGCCGTGGCGGCGGAGAGCCGATTCGCGGCCGGACCATAGGCCAGCTCGAAGCGGCCGGGCTCTAGGCTCTCGAAGCGGACGGTGGCCGACAGTGCCCGGACGATGACATCCAGGCCGCGCAGCTGCGGCGTGCGCGTGGCTGCTGGCTGGGGGGCCGCCGCAGAGCTCTCCGCTGCCTTCGGCGCCTCGGGGCCGCTCAGGAATCGCGCAGACATGGCGAAGGCCGCCAGGACGCAAACGGCGAGCGCGACCGCCCGAGCGGGCCGGTGCCCGGCGGGGGGCGGGGCCTGTGTCGCAGGCGGCCGCGCCGCTGCCGCCGCCGGCGCCTGGCGCGCCGACGAGGGCGGCTTCGCTGCGGGCGTGCGCTGGCTCGACGAAGCGCTGCGGACCCTCGCCCGCTTCAGGGCCAGAGCGTAGCTTGCGGCGTCTCCGGGCCTGGCCTCCGGAGACTTGGCCAGCGCCTGCTTCAGCAGCTCGCCCAGCGGCGCCGAAAAGATCCCCTCGAACCGCGGCTCCTCGAACGGGTCGCGGTTCAGAATCTGCCCCATCATCGAGTGCAGGTCCTGCGAAAGGAATGGGCTCTCGCCCGCCACCATCCGGAACAACGTCACCGAAAGCGCCCAGAGATCGCTGGCGGCGTCGGCCTTTCCGGTGAGCAGAAGCTGCGGAGACATGTAGGCGGGCGTCCCCGGAATCATCCCTTCGCGGGTCTGGAAGGTCGACTGCTTCTCCGACCAGCGAGCCAGGCCGAAGTCTGCTAGCTTGGCCGTCCCGTCGGAGGTCAACAAGATGTTGCCGGGCTTCAGGTCGCGATGCAGCACGCCTCGCCCGTGGATATAGGCGAGCGCCTTGAGAATCTGCTCGGCGATGGCGAAGGCCCGGGTCTCCGGGAGGCGAGTCTCCTTATCGAGCAGGGCATCCAGGCTCTGGCCGTCGACATACTCGAGCACGATGTAGGCCGTCTCGCCATCGCTGCCGGCGTCGTAGATGGCGACGAGGTTTGGGTGTGAGAGCTCCGAGAGGATCTTCGCCTCGCGCTCCATCCGCTGGATCGTCTCGCCCGCGCCACGCACGAACTTGACGGCGACTTGCCGCTTGAGCCGCGCCTGCTTGGCGAGCCAGACGGAGCCCATCGCGCCATGGCCCAGCGCGCGAACCAGCTCGTAGTCCGCGCGGAAGGCCTCGCTCAGCTCGGGTGGGCGCTCGTCGCTCACGCCCGAAGTGTAGCGGAACGCGCGGCCGGAAGGAGGCGTGGCGCTCGAGCCGTCGATGCGGCTAAGCTGCAGCTCGGATGGCGGAGGCGACCGACGTTTGTATCGTGGGCAGCGGCGCCGGCGGCGGCGTGCTGGCGCACGCGCTCGCGCGGGCAGGTATCCGCGTCGTGGTGCTGGAGCGCGGGAAGCAGGCCAAACGGGACGAGACGGCCTCCGACGAGCTCTTGCAGGTCGTGCGCAGGACCCATCAGCCGCCCGTGGAGCGCGACGGGACCGTCGTCGCCGAGACGCCCGACGCCAAGGCGCCTCCGACCCGCGTCGGACAGGCCTTCTACCTGGTCGGTGGCGGCACTGTGCTCTACGCCGCGGCCTCCTGGCGGCTCAGACCCGACGATCTGCGCAAGAAGACCCGCTATGGCGCCGTGGCGGGCGCCGACCTGGTCGACTGGCCGGTGACCTACGAGGAGCTGGAGCCCTGGTACACGCTCGCGGAGCGCGAGATCGGCGTGAGCGGCAAGAGCGGTGCCGATCCGACGGAGCCGCGCCGAAGCGCCGATCACCTGATGCCGCCGCTCCCGGAAGACCCCTTCAGCGCGCGCCTGGCCGCGGCGGCCCGGAAGCTGGGGCTGCGTCCGTTCCCGATTCCCACGGCGATCAGCACTCGTAACAACCCGGAGACCGGCACCTACGAGTGCCAGTATTGCGGGTGGTGCAGCGGCTATACGTGCCTCTTCTATGCCAAGAACAGCACCGACATCACCGTGCTGCCGAAGGCCGAGAAGACGGGACTGGCGAGAGTCGTGACGGGGGCGTACGCCACTCGCGTCGAGCTCGACTCGCGCGGCCGCGCCGCGGCGGTCGTTTACCGCGACGCCGCGACGGGAAAGGACGTCCGGCAGCCCGCTTCCGTCGTCTGCCTGGCGGCGGGCGGCGTACAGACGCCGCGCTTGCTCTTGCTATCGAAGTCTTCGGCTTTCCCCGAGGGGCTGGCCAACCGCTCTGGGCTGGTCGGACGCTACATGATGTTTCACATCGAGGGGCGCCGTACGGCCGTGTTCGAAGAGCCCTTCGCGTTCGAGCTGACCAAGAAGCTGGGCGTCCACGACTGGTACTTCCCCGCCAAGGAGGACGGCTGGATCAACCACTGCTCCATTCAGTCGGGCAGCCGCCGCGGCCCGCTGACGTTCGCGTTGCGGCAGCCGGGTTGGGGGGAGCAGTACGGGCCGGCGCTGGCCCGGGACTTCCCGCGGACGCAGCAGCTCCAGGCGATGGTGGAGGATCTGCCTCAGTCCGCGAACCGGGTCGAGCTGGACCCAGGGCGGCTCGACCCCGAGGGCTATCCGCTGCCGCGGATCACGCACAGGTACCACGAGATGGACCGCCGTGCGCTGGAGGCTACCCAGCAGAAGATGGGGCGGCTGTTGGAAGCCGCGGGCGGCCGGGTGGTCGACGAGGCCTTGGCGCACACGAACGTGAGCGGAGCTTACACCTACCATCTGATGGGCACATGCAGGATGGGCAGCGATCCGCGAAACTCAGTAGTGGACCGGGATTGCCGCACTCATGACGTCCCGAACTTGTTCGTGGTCGACAGCAGCTTCTTTCCGACTTCGGGTGGCCTCAATCCGACGCTCACCATCCAGGCGAACGCCTATCGGGTCGCGGATTTCATTGCGCGTCATCGAAAGGAGCTGGGCGGATGACGCGGCGAGCCGGCCTGACGCGGCGGCAGCTGCTGGCTGCCACCGCCGCGGCGGCAGTGGCGGTGCCGGCTGGCCGGGCGGCGCCTCCAGCGCCTACGGCTGCCGCGGCGGCGCCGGTCGGCGAGCGATTGCTGGGGCGGGGTCCCTGGGGCACCTTACGGAGCTTGGCGCAGACGATGCTGCCGGCGGGTGCGGAGATGCCCGGCGCCGAGAAGTCAGGTGTGTGCGAGTACATCGAGCGGGCGCTGGAGGGGCCGTACTCGCGCTACCTGGGCGTGTACCGCCGGTTGCTCGCGGAGCTGGATTCGATTGCGCGCGCTGGTGGGGACGGCTCGTTCGATTCGCTTCCGGTCGAGCGCGCCCGTGAGGTCGTCCGGAAACTGGAGGCCAGCTTGCCCCAGGACTTCGCGCTCCTGCGGCAGCACGTGCTGGAGGGGTTCCTCTCCGACCCCGTTCACGGTGGAAATCGCGACCGGCTGGGCTGGCAGGCCGTCGGACTGGTGCACAAGCACAAGGACTGATCGGGGCGGCTGCCGGCGCAGGCGAAGCTCGGCCCGCCGGCCGGGGTCCATCGGTCGGCCAGCGCCAGAACTCGGACAGCAATAGGCCTGGCCCGCCAGCCAGCCTCGGCAGCGTCGACCCACCCTACCGCGATCGAGGCGCATCTCGGAGACCGTTCTTGTCTCCAATCATCCTTCAGCTCCTGTCGCATGAGGCGCAGATGCTTCCACGCAACTGACGATGCCGAGTATGACCGCCCATGACTTCGGAGATGTCTTCTTGGCGCCCTTTCCGTTCACGGACAAGAGTGGCACCGAATCGCGACCGGCAGTGATCGTCAGTTCGACTGCCCAGGACCGTTGCGACCAGATGTTGTCCTGATGGCCGTGAGCGGTCACTCGGTTGGAAGAGTCCTCTTCGGTGAAATCGGGATCGTGGACTGGCAGAAGGCCGGATTGTTGAAGCCGTCAAGTATCAAACCGGTGCGCGCGACCTTCGACAAGGCTTTGCTGTTTCGCAAGCTCGGCCAGCTAGCAGCGATGGACGCGGCCGCGCTTCGCGTGGAGATCGGCAAACCTGCTCGGATAGGCCTGAGCGAGGAGACCCGGGCGCCTCTTTGGAACCCGCCGGCGAGCTGGCCGGGGGTGCCGCGGGGAGTGCGCTGCAGAGTGAAGGGAGCCCCGCGGGGCCGCCGGGAGGGCGGGGCCTTTAGCGCCCGGAAGCGGAGCTCGGGCGAAGCGCAAGGGCGCGGACAGACGGGCCCGGAGTGGAGCGACGAGCTCGACCCGGCGCCTTCTGGAGTAGCGGCCGCCCACGGGAGTAACGGCTGCAGCGCTGACGCTTGCGCCGGGTCGTGTCGAGGAGCGCAGCGCAGGGGCCAACCGCTTCCAGGCCTCGCCAGTCCTGAAAGCTCTCTCGCCGTCCGGATAAGCTGCGTTCGACTGCGGGGACCGGAGCGAGCCGCCCGGCGAGCTCTGAGCGCGGGCCAGCGGCCCGCGCGGGTCCCCGTCTGGCGCAACGTTGCTCATACGGCGAGTCGGGAAGCCCTCGCCCGCAGGAGCGAAGCGGCTGCTGCGCGGCAGGGGAGGCGCCTGGGCCGCTGGGGTGATCCGCCGTGCCCGGGTGGACTGGAACGCGCCTTTGGGGCCAGCGTCCCCGGCTGAGGTACTGACGGTTGAAGTCGGGCGGGGGCCGCCCGAGCCCACCCTGGAAACGGTACGGGCCCCGCACGGCGGGCCTCGATGCGCCGCAGCCGGCCGGCCAGTCCGCCGCCCGGGCAACCGCTCTTCGCGGCAGCGGCGAAGCTCGGCCCGCCGCTCGGGGCCCATCGGTCGGCCGGCGCCCTGGGCGCCGCCCTCGAGGTCGCCCCGCCCACCCCGGGCGGCCGC
>JACPRK010000052.1 GCA_016190005.1 Candidatus Wallbacteria bacterium
CGATCGCCCACGGCGTCCAGGCTGTTCTCGCTGGGACGCGCGAAGCCGAGCTCGGTTGCCAGTCGCGCGCGATCGACGTGGAGCGTGGTCCCCGCCAGCGCCGCCGAGCCGAGCGGCATCCGCTCCGCGCGACGGGCAGCCGCCGTGAGCCGCTCCATGTCCCGCGAGAGCGCCCAGAAACATGAGAGCAGGTAGTGCCCCAACGCCAGCACCTGCGCCGGCTGCAGGTGGGTCCAGCCGGGCATCGGCGTCGCCGCTTCTTCTTCCGACCGGGCCACGAGCGCCTCGAGTGTCTTCGCCAGAAGCCCCGTCAGCTGCTTCAGCTCCCCGCGCAGGTAGAGCCTCAAGCTCGTCCCCACCTGGTCGTTGCGGGAGCGGCCGGTCTGCAGTTTCTCCCCCGCCGCGCCGCAGAGCTCCGTGAGCCGCCGCTCGATTGCCATGTGGACGTCCTCGTCGGCCTCGACGAACTCGAAGCCGCCCGCGCGCGCCTCGTCCTCGAGCCGACCCAGCGCCGCTTCCACGCTCGCCAGCTCACCCGCGGAGTAGACCCCCGCCCGGTGCAGCGCCCGCGCCCAGACCCGATCCTGCTCCAGGTCCGCCAGCAACAGTCTGCGATCCACCCCGAGCGAGCAATTGAGCGCCTCGAACGCGGGCGCCAGCCCACCCTCCAGACGTCCCTCCCAGGCTTTCTTGAAATTCATATGGCCGCTGCTCCCGACGGCCGCCAGATTAGCATGAGGCTTGAGGAGTGAGGCTCGAGGCTCGATTCTCAATTCTCGATTCTCGTCAAACTCCACTTCAGCGCGGGCGGCGTTACCAACGTCGTCACGATCACCATCACCACGATGGCGCTGAAGGTCGCGGTGTCCACGATCCGCTCGCCGCCGATCCGGAGCGACAGCCCGATGTTGGCGAAGATGAGCCCGACCTCGCCGCGCGGAATCATCCCCAGACCCACCGTCAGCCGGTCGACCCCGGGCGTCAACACACCCAGAGCACAGGCTTGCTTGCCGACGATCCCGGCCACGATGAGCGCCGTCGCCAGCCCCAGCACGCCCGGCTGGCCGAAGGCCGCCAGGTCGGTGTGCATCCCCATCAGCACGAAGAAGACGGGGACAAGGAAGGAGGCGATCGGGTGGATCAGCTCCTCGAGCTCGTGCTCGCCTCGGTCCGTGAAGTCCCGGTAGTGCACGCTCTCGAGCACCAGCCCTGCCGCGAACGCGCCGACGATCGGTGCAAGGCCGATCTGGCTGGAGAGCCACGAGAGCAGGAAGCAGACGGAGAGGCCCGTTGCCAGGAGCACGCCCTGTCCCTGGAGCCGCGAAGCGATGCCGAAGAGCCTGGGTGAGAGCTTCAGCCCCACGACGAGCGCCCCGACCAGGAACGTCGTCGCCTTTGCCACGATCCAGCCGACCTCGGCGAGCGACATCGCCGACCCGCTCGCGGCGGCCTGGATCGTGCCGCTGACCACGGCCAGGATGACCAGCCCCAGAACGTCGTCGATCACCGCAGCTCCCAGAATGATGCGTGCCTCGGCCGTCGTCGACTTGCCCAGGTCCTTCAGCACGCGCGCCGTGATGCCCACGCTGGTCGCCGTCAGGGTTGCGCCGAGGAAGGCGTGAACATAGGCGGAATGGGTGGGAAGGAGCACGTAACCCAGGCCCCAGCCCAGGGCGAACGGCGCGACCACCCCCAGGCAGGCCACGACGAAGGACGAGAGCCCCACCTGCATCATCTGGCCGACGGTCGATTCCAGTCCGACCTCGAAGAGCAGCAGCAGCACTCCCACTCGGGCCAGCATGTCGACCGTGGGATCGGTCTTCAGAAACTCGAAAACGGTCACCCCGACCAGCGAAGCGTTCCCCAGGAGCACGCCTGCGACCAGCTCCCCCAGGACCGCCGGCTGGCCCGCGCGAGTCGCGAGGTCGCCCCCGAGCTTCGCGGTCAGGAGAATCAGCGCCAGCGCCAGCGCCAGCTGCGCCACCGGGTCCGCGTGCTCGACGCCCGAGGCCAGCGCGGCCGGCGCCAGCAGCGCGGTCAGCAGCAAGAGCAGCAGTTTCGTTCGGTACGGCATTGTCGACTTTTTCTAATCGTGAGCGGCCATTGTACGACGGCCGGAGCGCGCGTCCGGGGTGTCGCGCCGCGCAGGGACGGTGTACCATCCGCGCGATGACGACGGACGAGAGCGAATCGAGGCCGCCGGTTCGCCAGCCCAGGCCCGCGGCGCTGGGCGCCTGGGTGGTGCTGCTGGCGGCCATAGCGTTTCTCTCGCGCCCGGGCGCGCTTGGCGCCGACCCCTATGAGCTCGTGGCCGCCGGCGACGGGTTCAAGCATCCGGTCCAGCTCACGCACGCTGGCGACGGGTCCGGGCGCACGTTCGTCGTCGAGCAGGAGGGCCGTGTTCTGGTCATGCGGGACGGCGGCCCGGCGGAGACCTTCCTCGACCTCCGCTCCAAGGTCTACCACGGCGGCGAGTGCGGGCTGCTCTCGATAGCCTTCCATCCGAAGTTCCGCGAGAACGGCCGTTGCTTCGTCAACTACACGTCTGCGGAGCGCGGGCTCGACTCCATCGTGAGCGAGCTCACCGTGCCGAAGGGCGGTCAGAAGGCCGAGCCGGCCTCGGAGCGGGAGATTCTGCGGCTTGCGCAGCCCTATCCCAACCACAACGGCGGCATGCAGCTCTTCGGCCCCGACGGCTTCCTCTACATCGGCTTCGGAGACGGCGGTGCCGGCGGCGACCCGCACGGCCATGGCCAGAACCTGGGCTCGCTCTTGGGCAAGATGCTCCGCATCGACGTCGACACGCGGGCGCCAGGCCTGGCCTATGGCATCCCGGCGGACAACCCCTTCGTCGGGACGCCCGGGGCGCGGCCGGAGATCTGGGCGTACGGGCTGCGCAACCCGTGGCGGTTCAGCTTCGACCCGGCAACCGGGACGCTCTGGTGCGCCGACGTCGGCCAGAACCGCTTCGAGGAGATCGACGTGATCGAGAGGGGCAAGAACTATGGCTGGAACGTGATGGAGGGCGCGCACTGCTTCAAGCCCGAGAGCGGCTGCAACACGCAGGGCCTCAACCTGCCCGCCAAGGAGTACGGCCGCAAGAGGGGCGTCTGCGTGACAGGTGGCCACGTCTACCGGGGCAAGGCCGTCCCCGAGCTCGCGGGCGCCTACATCTATGGAGACTTTGGCAGCGGACGGATCTGGTCGCTCAGGCTTTCCGGGGGCTGGGTGAAGGAGGACCGGGAGCTGATGCACTCGAAGAAGCCGATCTCCTCCTTCGGCACCGACGAGGCCGGCGAGCTCTACGTGGTCACGTACGAGGGGCGAGTCTGGCAGCTCAAGAAAAGTAGCGAGTAGTGAGTAGTGAGTAGTGAGTAGTGAGTAGGTGATGAGGACTGGGATGCGCTTTTGGGTTGGGATGGTGGCGCTCGCGCTCGCGTGCGGGGGGTGCGGCAGCCGTCACGACCGGGTGAAGCCCGATCCGCCGGTTCCGCCGCCGGCGGTGCTGGCGGGGCCGAGTTACTCGGCGTCGCTCGCGCTCGACTCGAACAGCGAAAACGTCTGGGTCGCCTCGGAGGACGCCGGCACGGTCACTCTGGTGAGCGTGGTGCTCGACCGATTCGTGCGCGGGCCGGTCGTACAGGTGGGCGCCGAGCCGACCTCCATTGCGCTCTCCCCCGACAACCGCACGCTCTATGTGACGAACCGCGGCTCGGGCACGGTCAGCGTCGTCGATGCGCTGGCGCTCAACGTGCGGGCCAACATCCCCGTCGGCGCAGAGCCGATCGGCTGCGCCTTGACGCCGCTGGGTGACAAGCTCTACGTCGCCAGCTCGCTGGCGGGCACGGTCGCAGTCATCGACACCGCCTCGCTCTCGGTGGCCAAGACCATCGCCCTCACGGACGGTACCTTTCCGTTCGCCGTCGCGGTCACGAATGACGATCCTGCGCACGCCGACGAGAAGGTCTACGTCACCCAGTTCTTTGGCCAGCTCGGCCCGGGGCAGCGGCCCTCCGTGTCGGGCGACACCGATCGCGGCCGCGTCGGCAAGGTCACCGTCATCGGGACGGCGACCGACTCGATCGTGGGCACCATCGAGCTCGGGCCGCGCCCGACCGGCTTCGCCTCCGATCGAACGGCGTTCGGCGGCTCGTCGACGGAGCAGACCTTTGCCTTTCCCAACCTGCTCAACACCGTCGTGCTCCGAGGCAAGCGAGGCTACGTCGTGAACGTGGCCTGTTCCCCGGACGGCCCCGTGAGCTTCACCACCAACACGCAGGCGTTCGTGAGCGTCTTCGATCGCGTCACGGGTCGAGAGCTGCCGGCCGCGACCATCAACCTCAACGCAGCGGTCAAGTCCGAATCGGAACCCGGGCTCTTCTTCAACACTCCCTGGGGAATGGCGCTCTCGCCGCGGGAACCCAAGGGCATCGTCCTCTCGGCCGCCAGCGACGTCGCCGTGGTGCTCACGCTCTCGGCAGACGGTTCGCCCTCCGCCACGCAACCCGGCGGCGGCGTGAAGCGGATCGACACCGGCAAGAACCCGCGCTCCGCCGTCATCAACAAGACCGGCACACGCGCCTATGTCCACAATCACGTCAGCCGCGACGTGACCGTGATCAACCTCTCCGACGACACGGTCGTCGGCACCTTCGGCGTCTCCGACCTCCCCGCGGCCGGAACTCTGGCTGCCTCGATCCTTCGGGGCGAGGAGCTCTTCAACACCAGCCGAGGCTCGAGCTCCGTCGCCACCGCGCCGGCAGGGCGGATGTCGACCAACGGCTGGGGCAGCTGCTTCTCCTGCCACCCGTTCGGCTGGACCGATTCGATCGTCTGGAACTTCGCCGACGGCCCGAGAAAGACGATCCCGTTGAACGGGATCTTCACCAGGAGCGACCCGACCGCCCACCGCATCCTCAACTACTCGGCCACCCGCGACGAGGTCGAGGACTTCGAGCTGAACATCCGCCGGGTCTCCAGCAGCACGGCGCAGGACGGGCGGACAGGCCTCATCATCGACAGCCCCATCGCCGACATTCCGAACCTCGTGCCGCGCGCCAACTCCGGACGCAGCCCCGACTGGGACGACGTCGTCAACTACATCCGTCACGGCGTGCGCTCGCCGATCTCACCATTTCGGGGCGTGAACGTCTCGGCCGGCCGCGCCCCCTTCGCTCAGGCCGGCTGCAGCAGCTGCCACGCGGGACCCAGGTGGACTTCCAGTGCTCGCACTTACACGCCGCCGCCGACCACCCCGCCCGTGACGATCGTCGACGGCCAGCTCACGGCCGCGTTGCGGCAGGTCGACAGCTTCGTCTCGGGCGAGGTCACCGATCGCAACACGGCCGCCCGAGGCGCAGCCGGCTTCAATCCGCCGTCGCTGCTCGGCTTCTGGGCATTTCCGCCGTATCTGCACAACGGCCAGGCTGCTACCGTCGACGAGATCCTCACCCGTGTGCTCAACTCGAAAGCCCACAAGGACGCCGGAATCGCAGGTCGTCTCGAAGACCCTGCGGCTCGCGCCTCGCTCGTGCTCTTCCTCATGTCCGTCGACGACGCCACGGTTCCGGAAGTTGCGCAGTGATCGTGTCGCTGCCCTCCGGTTTTGATAAGATGGTCCCGGCAAGCCAACGACCGGTGGACGGGAATCTCCAGGAGGCCCCCGATCATGTCGAGAATCCGAGAACTCAGGACCGCTTCGCTGCTGACGATCATCCTGGCCGGCATGGCCTCGGCCCAGGACGCGGCTGCACCGCCGGCGCCTCAGCCCGCCACGCCCACGGCCTCCGCGCCGTCGCCCGTCAACCGGGAGCTCTGGAGCGCCAAGACGCCGCTGGGGCTGGAGGATGTCGGCCTCACCGCGCCGGACGATAATCAGATAACCAAGCCGAAGGTCGTCCTCGGCAAGAAGCTATTCTGGGACAAGCGGCTCTCGCCGCAGGGCACCCACGCCTGCGTCACCTGCCATCTTCCCGACAAGGGCTGGACCGACGGCACGCAGTTCTCGGTGAAGGCCGATGGCTCCATCAACACTCGCCATACGCCCACTCTCTACAACGTGGCCTACAACAAGGCCTTCTACTGGGACGGGCGCGCCGAAACGCTCGAGAAGCAGATCCTGGCCGCCTGGGAGGCCCAGATGGGCGCGAAGGACAAGGTCAACGAGCTGGCCAAGAAGATCGACGACATCGCCGGCTACAAGAAGCTCTTCGGGGAGGCGTTCCAGGGTGACGCCACGCCCGACCGCATCGTGAAGGCGCTGGCCAGCTTCACACGGACCATCCTGTCCGGCAACTCGCCCTATGACGCCTACGCGGGGGGCAAGGCCGACGCCATCACCGAGGCGGCCAAGCGCGGCTTCGCCGTCTTCCGCACCAAGGGCCGCTGCGCGGTCTGCCACCCTCCCGGCCTCTTCACCGATCAGGGCTTCCACAACATCGGCGTAGGCGGCGGCACCCCCAAGGACGACCCCGGCTACGGCAAGGTCGCCAACCACCCCAGCTACAACGGCGCCTTCAAGACTCCGACTCTCCGCAACGTGATGTCGCACCCCCCCTTCGGTCACACGGGCCAGTTCCGCAGCGTGCTGGAATTCTTGAAGTACTTCGAGTCGCCCTTCGACAGCCCGAATCTGGACCCGATCGCCAAGGGCGGCGTCAAGCTCACCGACGCCGAGAAGGCCGACCTGCAGCAGTTCCTCTTCTCGCTCGACAGCGCCGACGATCCGGAGACCACTTCGAAGCCGGAGCTCCCGTGAGCGTTTCCGCCGAGGCCCCGACGGCGAGGCCCAAGCGGTTCCTTTCCGGGGTGCAGCCCTCCGGCAAGCTGCACCTCGGAAACTACTTCGGGGCCATCCGCCAGCACGTCGAGCTGCAGGACGAGGGCGAGTCCTACTACTTCATCGCCAACTACCACGCTCTCACCACCATCCACGACGCCGCACTCTTGCTCCAGAACACGCGCGACGTGGCGGCCACGTACCTGGCGCTGGGCCTCGACCCGAAAAAGGCGACCTTCTTCCGCCAGTCCGACGTGCCGGAAGTGACCGAGCTGGCCTGGCTCCTCTCGACCGTCACGGGGATGGGCCTGCTGGAGCGCGCGGTCTCCTACAAGGACAAGATCGCGCGCGGCCTGCAGGCCTCCGTGGGTCTCTTCACCTACCCGGTGCTGATGGCCGCTGACATCCTCGCCTACTCGAGCGACGTCGTCCCCGTGGGGCAGGACCAGGTGCAGCACGTCGAGATGACGCAGGACATGGCCGAGTACTTCAACAACACCTTCTCGTGCCAGGTCTTCCGCCGGCCGGAGTTCCGCCTCAACAAGACGGCCAAGGTGCCCGGTACCGACGGCCAGAAGATGAGCAAGTCCTACGGAAACACGATCGGCATCTTCTCGGCGGGCTCGGAGCTCAAGAAGTCCGTGATGGGGATCGTGACCGACTCGACCCCGCTGGAGGAGCCAAAAGACCCGTCGAGGTGTACGGTCTACGCGCTCTACGGGCTCTTCGCTACCCCCGAGGAGATGGAGGCGATGGGCGCCAACTATCGCCGGGGCGGCTACGGATACGGCAGCGCCAAGAAGGAGCTGCTGGCCAAGGTCGACGCCTACTTCGCCCCCTATCGCGAGAAGCGCGCCCAGCTGCTGGCTCACCCCGACGAGATCGAGGACGTGCTCGCCGACGGCGCCCGCCGCGCCCGCGCCGAAGCCCGAAAAACCCTCGACGCCGCCCGCCACGCCTGCGGCCTGGCGTGAGTCAGGCCGCAGGAGTCAGGCCTCAGGAGTCAGGAGGCCGGCTTGAGGCTTGCGACCCAAGATCGAGCCTGATTTCTGAAGCCTGAGACCTCCTCCCTCACCCCTGCCCAAGCATCCTGGCCAGCTCGCCCTTCTGATGGAGCTCGGTCAGGATGTCGCAGCCGCCGACGAACTTGCCGTCGATGAAGACCTGCGGGATCGTTGGCCAGCTGGTGTACTCCTTGATCCCTTCCCGGATCTCGGGGTCGGCCAGCACGTTCACGTCGTGGAACTTCACGCCCATGCTCTGCAGGATCTGCGCGACGGCGGCGCTGAATCCGCACATCGGCGCGATGGCCGTGCCCTTCATGTAAACCACGACCTTGTTGCCCTTGGTCTCGGCGTCGAATCGTTCTTTCAACTTCGCATCCATCGGGATTTCTTCTCCTTCGGCCCGGCCGTCTGGTCTCAGACGCGGGCCCACTCCTCGGCTGTGTAGGCCTTGAGCGACAGGGCGTGGATCGCCTCGCTTCCGCCGACGTTCAGCAGCCGGTAGACGAGCTGGTGACGCTCCACGAGGCTCAGCCCCTCGAAGGCCGGCGCCACGATTGTCACCTCGAAGTGATCGCCGCCCCCCGTCATGTCCGATACTTCGGCGCGTGCGCCTTCCAGCCCCTGTTCGAGCAAGCTCTTGATCTCATCGGGTTCCATCTCTGGTGACCTCCGTCACACGCCCCCGCGAGCCCGAACCCTACGCCCTCCGCGCCCACAAGTCAAGGCCAAAGGCGCGGCCGTTCCATGGCCAATACCTTGCTACTGGAGCCATTCGCTGGTATCCTGCGGGCTTCGACTGCCGCGCATGCGGAGATGGGAAACGCTCGATGATTGACCTGATCCACAACTTCTTCCAGAACCTGTACAACCTGGAAGAGCTCATCAAATGGGGCGGGCTGACGGTCCTGATCGCGATCGTCTTCTCCGAGACGGGGCTGTTGATCGGCTTCTTCCTGCCCGGGGATTCGCTGCTGGTCGTCGCCGGCGTGCTGGCTGCCGCGGGCCATCTCGACATCGTGGTCCTCAATGTCTCGCTGATGCTAGCCGCCATCATCGGTGACGCGGTCGGCTACCAGATCGGCCTGCGGACCGGCCCCAAGATCTTCACACGGGAGGACTCGCTCTTCTTCCGCCGTTCCCACCTGATCAAGACCCACGAGTTCTACGAGCGTCACGGCGGCAAGACCATCATCCTGGCGCGTTTCATTCCGATCATTCGCACCTTCGCTCCCGTGGTCGCCGGCGTCGGCACGATGGGGTACGCCCGGTTCGCCACCTACAACATCGTCGGCGGAATCAGCTGGGTCGCCTCGATGACGCTCGGCGGGTTCTTCCTCGGGAAGCTCGACCCGAACATCGGCAGCCATATCCACTACGTGGTCGCCGGCGTCATCTTCGTCTCGATCCTGCCCGGCATCTGGGCCGTCGCCAAGGAGTACCTTCAGCCCACGCCCGTGAAGCCGGGCGGCGATGCCGCGCTGCCTGCGGTAACGATGCCGGAGGCCGCGGCCCTCGAGAAGGCCGACAGCTAGCTGCGCGGTGGCGGTCCGACCGGCTAGAATGCGCTCGCCGCCATGCCGATCGCACTCGTCGCCCTGCTCGCGCTCGCGAGTTTCGCGCTGGGATACGCGCTCTATGCGCGCTTCCTGGAGCGCGAGCTCGGCGTCGACGACGCTCGCGTGACGCCGGCCTGCGAGCTCGAGGACGGCAACGACTTTATCCCCACGCGAGCCGCGATCCTGGTGCCTCAGCACCTGGCCGCAATCTCCGCCGCCGGGCCAATCGTCGGGCCCATCATGGCCTGCCTCTGGTTCGGCTGGGCGCCTGCGCTCGCCTGGATCGTCCTGGGAAACGTCTTCATCGGCGCGCCGCACGACTTCCAGGCGCTCTTCGCATCCGTTCGCCATCGCGCGCGCTCGATGGCCCAGGTGGTCCGCGACAACATCAGCCCACGCGGCCAGGTTCTCTTCCTCCTCTTCATCTGGTTCTCGCTCAACTACGTGACGATCGCCTTCACCGATCTCACGGCCTCCACGTTCGCCGACACGCAGGGTGCGGCCACCGGCCCAGGCGTCGCCGCCAGCAGCATGCTCTACCTGGTGCTCGCGCTGGTGCTGGGTGTCTGCCTGCGCCGGGGCATGTCGCTCGGGCTGGCGACCGCGATCTTCGTGCCGCTCTTGATCGCCGTCATCTGGGCCGGTCCGAGGATGCCGCTCGTGCCTCCGGAATCGTTCGGCGCCCCGGCCCGGTTCTGGGGGCTGGCGATCCTGGCCTACTGCTACCTCGCATCGGTCCTGCCGCTCTGGCTACTCCTGCAGCCGCGCGGCTTCCTGGGCGGCTACTTTCTCTACGGCGCGCTCGGCGTCGGGCTCCTCGGCATTCTCGCCGGCGGGTTCCAGGTGCAGTACCCGGCGTTCGTCGGCTGGACCCACCAGGCCAAGGACCACGTGGAGCCGCTCATTCCGATCTTCTTCATCACCATCGCCTGCGGCGCATGCTCGGGCTTCCACGGCATGGTTTGCGGTGGCACCACGTCGCGCCAGATCGCGCGCGAGAGCGATATCCGTCCGGTCGCTTACGGCGGCATGCTGCTCGAGGGCGTCGTCGCGCTCATTTCGCTGGCGACGGTGATGATGCTGGCGAAGACCGATCCGCTCCTCGCCACGACCCCGAGCCCAGACAGGATTTACGCCTCGGGGCTGGCGGCCTTCGCCAACGCGCTGACGGGAGTCGATCGGGCGATGGCGCTCTCGTTCGGCCTTCTCGCGTTCGCCACCTTCATCTTCGACACCCTCGATGTCTGCACCCGGCTGGGCCGCTACATCTTCCAGGAGCTGACCGGCCTGGAGGGCTCCGTGGGTCTGCACGTGGCCACGCTGACCACGCTGGCGCTGCCCGCAGCCGCCATCCTCACGATGCCGGGGGGCGCCTGGAAGACCTTCTGGCCCATCTTCGGCGCCTCCAATCAGCTCGTTGCAGCCCTGAGCCTGCTGGGCATTGCCACGTGGCTGAGGCGCGAGGGCCGCAACTTCTGGATCGCTGCCGCGCCGATGGCCTTCCTCCTGCTCATGACCCTTGGCTCCCTCGTGCTGCAGGCCTGGTGGGCGGCTACCGCGCCGTCGCCCAGCATCGCGATCTGCGGGCTCGCCTCGATTCTGATCCTGCTGGCCTTGGCGCTCGTCGTCGAGGCCGTGCAGGCTGTCGCCTTGCGGACCCCACAGGAGGCCGGAGCTCTGAGGCTCGAGGCTTGAGGCTCCAGAGAGCCGAATCCGTCGATGGCTACTCGGCGACTGGGGCGGCGCCGGTCAGTAACTTCAGCTTGGCTGTCACCAGCGCCATGAGCTGACTGAGCCCGGTGCCCGTGTCGAGCGCGAGCTCCAGGGTGCGCTGGCTGCCTTCGAGCGGAGAGGCCTCGAGCTTGCGCATCACGGAGTCGGGCAGGAGCCTGCTCGCCAGCAGCGCATCGTGGAGCTGCCGGCCGACGGAAACCTGGCCTGCGAGCGGGATGCGCGCCAGCACCAGCCGGCAGACGGAGGCGCTGCCGTGCTTGAAGGCGACCACCCAGCCCATGGTCTGTCCGGCCCAGGCCCACTCCGCCGCGAGCCCCGCCGCCTTCAGACGCGCGCAGGCCGCCGAGTAGTACCCATGCTGGTTCTTTCCCAGGATGTGCGCAAGATCTCCCTCGGCAGGATGGGACTTCCGGACGTGGAGTGCGCCTCGACTGACAGGTTCCATGGCGGAATCATCCTAGCAGGCGGATGGAAATGGAGGGACATACGTTCAGCGCACGCACCGCCGGCCGGCAGGGTCCCGGCAAAGTCTCGAGCCCGGAGGCGGAAAACGGGGACTGGCTCCGGAAGCCCGCTTCAAAACCTGGCAGTCGTCCGGTCGGCCGGCCGGGCTTCCGGTGCCTGTGCCCGATTTCCGACGACTTTGCCGTTGCCCTGCGCCGGCCGGCGGCCCACGTTGACTCGTTCGCTCGTCCAATGCTATAAGTCGAGGCCTGGACCGGCATGGCGGATGTAGCTCAGTTGGTTAGAGCACTGGATTGTGGTTCCAGGGGTCGCGGGTTCAAATCCCGTCATCCGCCCCAGTCTCTGGGCCGTCGCACGCGATCTCCGCGCCCGTAGCTCAAAGGATAGAGCATCGGTCTTCGGAACCGAGGATACGGGTTCGATTCCTGTCGGGCGCACACTCTCTCGCGTGATAAGGGGTGATCCTCCGGGAAAGCCCGTTCCGGTTCGGGTTCCACGCGGGCCTGCCGAATGCAGTAAGGTAGTGAAAGTGCTACCCGGCTCGGGGCACCGCCCGTGACGGGGCCGACCGCAGGAGGCATCGACGTGCTCGGCTCGCCGGCAGCTCGCAGAGGTCTCAACGCCCTTGTCTTGGTGCTGGCCCTGGCGGGTCCGGCCCGGGTCGTCGCCGATACGGCGCAGCTCCACAACACGACGGGTCTGGCCTACTACTATCAGGGCAAGGACAGCCAGGCCTACGAGGAGTTCGTGAAGGCGCTGGAGCTCGATCCGAGCCAGGCCGCGCCTCACTTCAACCTGGGCCGGCTCTTCGAACGTCAGGCCAAGTTCCGCGAGGCGCTCGAGCAGTACCGGCAGGCGCTGGAGCTCGACCCCGCGATGGAGGAGGCGCTGCGCGCGGTGGAGCGGCTGCAGGGCCAGCCAGCCCCGGCCCCCGGCTTTCCCGCTCAGCAAACTCCTGCCGCCACCGACGCCGACCTGGCCAAGCTAGCTGGCGATATCGAGACCGCCTGGAAGAAGGGCGACAAGGCCGCCGCTCGCACGCGGCTTGCCGACTCGCTCGCCACCCATCCGGACGCCGTGCCGCTCCTGATGCTGCAGTCGCTCTTCGACGAGCAGGCCGGCAACATCGCCGGCGCGCTCGCCTCGATGCAGAAGGCCCGGACCGTCTCTCCGGCCTCGCCTGACGTCTCCACCCGTCTCTCGCTGTTGCTCTACCGGGCTGGCCTCTTCGACCAGGCCTCCGAGGAGGCCGAGCGAGCTTTGACGCTCAATCCGGCGCTGGCGCTGCCCCACCGCGTGCTGGGCCTGATCATGCTCAGCAAGCAGAAGCCGGTCGAGGCGCACGCCTACTTCACCGAGGCGGTACGGCTCGATCCCAAGGACGACATCAGCAAGGCGCAGATCGAGAAGCTCGCGAAGCAGTTGGGGCTCCTCCACTACAACAGTGGCCTCTTCTACTTCCAGCAGCAGGACTGGGCCAAGGCCAAGGAGGAGCTCACTCAGGCGCTCGCCGAGGGCAATCTCTCGCCGGAGCAGTCGGCGCTGGCGCAACAGTATCTGGTCATCGCCGAGTTCAGCGCTGCGCGCGTCTCGCAGCAGATCCAGAAGCTGCAAGAGACCCGTCGCGCCGAGCAGACCGGCCGCATCGACAAGCGACTGCTCTACCCGGAAGTCGAGACCTCGCCCACGATCTGGCCCAAGGGCCGCTACGTCGAGTACAGCGGCTACATTGTGGCCACGTCGGCCGAGGGTAACGGCAGCGAGATCCTCGTGACCCGGAACCCCAACGAGATCCTCTTCCGCGAATCCGGGGGAGGCAGCGGCGAGTTCGATCAGTCGTACCGCACCAACACGGACATGACGAACTGGTTCCGGGTGGTCACCCCGAAGCCTTTGCCGATCGATCCGCGCGTGCGCGCGACCTCGCGCATCCGGGTGCAGGGCCAGCTCGGCGAGCCCGACTTCGCGCGCAATCCGTACAACCTCTCGTACAGCCGCCGCAAGCTGCCGACCGTGCAGGCGACCTACCTGGAGATCCAGCGGGAGCTGCGAGTGGTCCGCAGGACGCAGCTGGATCGGGATGCCGACGAGCTCGGGCGCGATTCGTCGACCCGGCGCAATCCGCTGCGCACCCGCAACCCGACGCCCGAGATCGACACGGCGCAAGGTCTCTCCGGCCCGCTCAAGATCGACTATCTGCAGCTGCCCGTTCCCAGGCGGCGGCTGGTCGGCGGCTGAGAGAGGCTGCCATTTCGCGCTCACCTCAGGGTGCCGGGAGTCGTCCATGGATCGAGCCGCGCTTCCGGTCCCGAACCCCCTGGGTCTGCCGGCGGATGCTCGCCACAACCCTCTTCCATTCCGGACCGATATCTGGTATAGTGCCGCCGACTTCGGAACCAGGGTCGCAGACCCGACGGGGACGAAGGCTCCAACCTCGTCATAGCCTGCGAGGGTGGTGAAACTGGTAGACACGCTAGACTTAGGATCTAGTGGGGAAACCCGTGGGGGTTCGAGTCCCCCCCTTCGCACACTGTCCGGAACCGAAGGACCTCGCCCAGAAAAAGATTTGAAGATCGAGCGGAAGTAGCTCAGTGGTAGAGCTTCTCGTTGACAACGAGAAGGTCGCGGGTTCGAGCCCCGTCTTCCGCTCCAGAGTTTTTCCAAGGCTAGCGCGTGAGGTAGGCGGCCTCTGGTGGAGCCTCTCGATGATTCCACTGTCGACTGTCTGCCTCACGTGCTGTCCTGGTCGGTTTTCAGCTTGACGCGGGAGTGCCGGCGAGCCATCGAATCCGCCGTTCCTCTCGCCGGAGGAGTGGTATGTCCGAGGCCAACCCCACGGAATTCTCGATCAAGGAACAGAAGGTAGACAACAACATCCTGACGCTCAAGGTCGAGGTCGACCGAGAGGTCGTCTCAGGCGCCTTCAAGAGGGTCCACAAGGCGATCGCGGGTCAGCTCCGCATCCCGGGTTTCCGGCAGGGCAAGGTTCCGATGCCGGTCCTGGTCCGCTACGTCGGCAAGGACAACTTCCTGAAGGAAGTCCGCCGCGAGCTTCTCCCGCAGTACTACTACAGCGCGGTCGAGAGCCTCTCGCAGCGCCCGATCGAGAACGTCACGTACGAGGACGTCTCGCTCGCCCAGGGCGAGCCGTTCAGCTTCAGCGCGACGGTGGCCGTCGCTCCGCGCATCGAGCTTGCGGGCTACGATTCCCTGTCCGTCGAGAAGCCGGCTCAGCCGCAGGCCGAGGATGCCGAAATCGACCGGCGCATCGGCGACATGGCGCGCCGAGTCGCCCGCACAGAGAACCTGGCCGAGGGCGAGTTGACCGCCGGCAATCTGGCCCTCGTCACCATCGAAGTGAAGATCGACGGCGAGGTCTTTCAGACGCTGGGCCGCAAGAACGTGACGATGGAGGTCGGCAAGGACCAGTACCTGACCGGCTTCGACGCTCATCTGATCGGCCGCAAGAAGGGCGAAACCGTGGAGTTCACGATGCCGCTCGAGGGCGACACCGCGCCGAAGCACCTGGTTGGCAAGGAGGCCGCCTTCAAGGTGGAGCTGAAGTCGATCCGCACGTTCCTGCTCCCCGACATCGACGACGAGTTCGCCAAGAACCGGGGCTTCCGGGACCTGGCGGCGCTGCGCGAGAAGGTCACCGGCGACATCCTGCGCGAACGCCAGCAGCGGCACGAGGAAGATGCAGTCAGCGTCCTGAAGGCCAAGCTTTCGGACATGGTCGGTCAGGAGCCGCCTTCCTCGACGGCGGACCGCCGGCTCACCGAGCACATGGCCCGCATGGAGGAGCGCGTGAAGTCGCGCGGGATGGAGTTCGACGCCTGGCTCAAGGAAGAAGGCAAGTCTCGCGAGGAGCTCGAGACCGATGCGCTCAAGAACATCGTGCTCGAGATGAAGCTGGAGTTCGCTCTCGACGCGGTGGCGGAGCTGGAGAAGATCCACGTCTCCGACAAGGAAGTGGAACAGCGGATCTGGGCGATGGCGCGGGCCCTCGACAAGGACCCGCAAGAGGTGCTCGACATCCTCGACACCACCGGTAGCCGCATCCTGACGAAGCAGGACATCGCGCGCGATCGGGCGCTCGACTTGCTCAAGGTGAAGCTGCTCGGTCTCGCTTCGGAGTACGAGAGCCATGATCACGATCACGATCACGATCACGATCACGAGGGACACTCTCACTGAGAGCCGCCGGCGTCCCAAGACAGTAAGGTTCGATCGGAGATGAAGGAGCTGGAGGTCTTGAAGTGCTGATCCCGATGGTGGTCGAGCAGACCAGCCGCGGCGAGCGGGCGTACGACATCTTCTCGCGGCTGCTCAAGGACCACATCATTTTTCTGGGGACTGAGCTGACCGACGAGATGGCCAATCTCGTCATCGCGCAGATGCTGTTCCTGGAGGCCGAGGACCCGGAACGCGACATCTCGTTCTACATCAACAGCCCGGGCGGATCGGTGACCGCCGGGTTGGCGATCTATGACACGATGAACTATATTAGGCCTGACATCTCCACTATCTGCATCGGGCAGGCAGCCAGCATGGCTGCGGTGCTCCTCGCAGCGGGGACGCCAGGTAAGCGATACGCGTTGCCACACTCCACCGTGATGATCCATCAGCCCCTCGGAGGCGCCAGCGGACAGGCGTCGGACATCGAAATTCGGGCTCATGAGATCCTCAGGATCAAGCGCCTGCTCAACGACATCTTGGTCGAACACACGAGCCAGCCGCTCAAGCGAATCGAGAAGGACACGGAACGCGATTTCTTCATGACTTCCTGGCAGGCCAAGGAGTACGGGCTCATCGACAGGGTCTACACCAGGAGCGAAGAGATCGGCAGCGCCGAGAGCAAGGGCTGAGGGGTTAGCCCCTTGAAGGGTCCAAGCATGTTCAACAAGACGCACTACAAGTGTTCCTTCTGCGGAAAGACTCAGAACCAGGTCCGCAAGCTGATCGCCGGGCCCGACGTTTACATCTGCGACGGCTGCATAGACCTGTGTAACGAGATCATCCTCGAGGAGCTCGAGGAGGACGTCCAAACTGCAGGCGGACCCAAGCTCCCCAACCCCAAGACCATCCACAAGCAGCTCTCCGACTACATTATCGGGCAGGACCGTGCCAAGAAAGTCCTGGCCGTGGCCGTCTACAATCATTACAAGCGCATCAATTCCAAGGTAAAGGCCGACGACGTCGAGCTGGAGAAGTCGAACATCCTGCTCGTCGGCCCCACCGGCAGCGGCAAGACGCTCTTCGCCAAGACCATGGCAAAGATCCTCGACGTGCCGTTCTGCATCGCCGACGCCACCACGCTCACCGAGGCCGGTTATGTCGGCGACGACGCCGAGACCGTGCTCCTGAAGCTGGTCCAGGACGCCGACTACGACGTCAGCAAGGCCGAGCGTGGCATCGTCTACATCGACGAGATCGACAAGATCGCCCGCAAGGGCGAGAACACCTCCATTACCCGCGATGTCAGCGGCGAAGGCGTCCAGCAGGCCCTCCTCAAGATCATCGAGGGCACCGTCAGCAACGTCCCGCCCCAGGGCGGCCGCAAGCACCCGCACCAGGAGATGATCCAGGTCGACACGACCAACATCCTCTTCATCTGCGGCGGCGCCTTCGAGGGGCTCGACAAGATCATCGCCAAGCGGCTGCACAATAGTTCCATGGGTTTCGGCGCCACTTCGACCCGCAAGTCGAAGAGCGAAACCGTCGGCGAGCTCCTGGCTCAGGTGGAGCCCGAGGACCTCCTCAGGTTCGGGCTGATCCCCGAGTTCATCGGACGCCTCCCCACCGTGGTCACCCTGCACGAGCTCTCCGTCCGGGCGCTGGAGCAGATCCTCACCGAGCCGAAGAATGCCGTCATCAAGCAGTACCAGCGCCTCTTCGAGATGGAGGGCGTGAAGCTCAACTTCACTCCGGGCGCCATCCGGGCCGTGGCCGAAAAGGCCAACAAAAAGAACACCGGAGCCCGCGCGCTGCGGTCCATCATCGAGGACCTGATGCTCGACACGATGTACGAGCTGCCCTCTCGCAAGGACATGAAAGAGTACGTCGTGACCGAAGAGATGGTTTACGGCCGCGCCGCCGAGCTGCTCGCCGTTCAGTCCGCCTGAGGTGCAGAGGCACGTCCGGGGCCATTGATTCCCGGCGGGAGACCGGCGTACTGTGGGGCCGGTTCCGCCATGAAAGTCGTCACGCCCGCGCAGATGGCCACAATCGATCGGCAAGCGATCGAGGGGCGCAAGCTGCCGGCCCTGCTCTTGATGGAGCACGCCGGCCTGAAGGTCCTCGAGGCGCTGAAGCGTGAAGTGCCGGACTGGCAGTCGCAGCGCTACCTGGTCGTCGCGGGAACGGGCAACAACGCCGGCGACGGCTTCGTCGTCGCTCGCAACCTGGCGCGCGCAGGCGCCGTGGTCGGCGTGGAGCTGGTGCGGGGGGACGGCAACGTGCACGGCGACGCCCGGACCAACCTCGATTCGCTGGCGGCCTATGGGATCGAGGTCTTCCACGCGCGGCCCGGCCATCCGCTGCGGTCGGTGCTGGCGGATACCACCTTGGTGTTCGACGCGATGCTGGGAACGGGCGCCAGGGGCGAGCTCTCCGGGGATTACCGGGAGGCCGTCGAGAACATCAACCAGGCCCGCAAGCGGGTCGTGGCGATCGATGTGCCGACGGGGCTGGATGCTGCCACCGGCCAGGTCCAGGGCCCGGCCGTAAGGGCGTCCTTCACCGTGACCATGGGACTGCCGAAGCTCGGCTTCTTCCAGCAGCCGGCGCCGGAGTACCTGGGGCGGCTCTACGTCGCCGAAATCGGATTTCCGCCCACGCTGCTGGCCGACCGGGAACTGGAGCGGGAGCTGCTCTTCGGATGCGACCTGGCGGGGCTCTATCCGGCACGCAAGGAGGACTCGCACAAAGGAGACTATGGCCGAGTCCTGGTCATCGGAGGCTCCCGGGGGATGGTCGGCGCGGCGGTGCTGGCGGCACGGGCCGCCATGCGGGCCGGCGCGGGGCTCGTCAAGCTGGTGGTACCGGCGTCGCAGCAACCGGTCGCTGCCTCGATGACGCCGGAGGTCATGACCTACGCAGCGCCGGAGACGACGGCCGGCACCTTCAGTCGCGACGCCGTTGGGGCTTGCCGCGAGCTCTCGCAGTGGGCCGACGTGGCGTTGATCGGCCCCGGACTGGGGCGGGGAGCGCAGATCGACGCCTTCGTTCGCGAGCTGGTGGCGACGGCAGACGGGCCGATGGTTCTCGACGCCGACGCCTTGCACGCCCTGGAGCCGGGCCGACCGCTGCCCGTGGGCGATTTTCTGGCCACGCCGCACGCCGGCGAGCTGTCGCGATGGCTCGGCGTCGAGTCGACCGCGGTGCGGGCGCGCCGCGCCGAGATCGCCGTCGAAGCGGCTCGCACACTCGGCGCCACGCTCGTGCTGAAAGGGCCCTATTCCCAGGTAGCCGGCCCCGACGGCCGGCTCGCCATCAGCCCGACCGGCAACCCGGGCATGGCCAGCGGCGGCAGTGGCGATGTCCTGGCCGGGATGCTGCTCGCGCTGCGTGGGTTGCCCGGGATGGCCTCCTTCGACGCGATGAGGCTGGCCGTCTACCTGCACGGCCTGGCCGGAGACCTTGCTCTGGAGTCCGTAGGTGGCCCCTCGGTGCCTCCGACCGACATTCTGGGTCAGATCCCCAGGGCGTTCGAAATTCTGCGCCACGCGGCCGCGCCCATCGCCTACGACAAGGTACGCCTGATCTGAGGCTGCTACCGGCCGGCTCCCGGGCTAACTTCGCGCCTGGGACGGGCCGATTTGTATGTTAGGCTCCGATCATGCTGCTTTCGCTCCGCAACGCGTCGCTCACCTACCCTTCCGAGGTCGCCGTCACGGCCTTGCGGGAGGTGAACCTCGACATCAATCGAGGAGAGATGATCGCGCTCGTCGGGGCCAGCGGCTCGGGAAAATCGACGTTGCTGGCCATCCTGGGGCTGCTCAAGCGCCCTTCGGACGGCGAGTACTACTTTGACGGCCGGCCGACGCGGCACCTCTCCGAGGGGGAGCTTTGCCACCTGAGAAACCGGCGAATCGGATTCATCTTTCAACACCACCTGCTCCTGCCGGAGCTGACGGCGCTCGAAAACGTGGCGCTGAACCAGATTCTGACAGGCCGGGATAGCTGGAAGAACGCCCGTGAAAAGGCGGCCAAGCTGCTTTCGGCGCTGGGGCTGGAGAACAGGCTGGACCATCATGCCCGCCAACTTTCCGGCGGGGAGCAGCAGCGCGTCGCCGTGGCGCGGGCCCTGATCAACAATCCCGATCTCATCCTGGCCGACGAACCGACCGGCAACCTCGATAGCGAGAACAGCCGGCGCCTGCTGGCCATCTTCCGGTCCCTCTTCGGTAAGGGCGATTACACGCTGATCATCGCCACCCACTCGCAGCAAGTGGCCCGGATCTGCCCTCGTCTGCTCGTGATCCGCGACGGCGTCGTCTCCGACGAGTCGCAGCCTCGCCTCGCCCTGGCCCGCGCATCGGCGTGAGGGGCAGGCTTGAGGCTCGAGGCTCACTACTATCCGCAACCTCCGGCGCCTCGTCATGGTAGTAGACTGCAAGACCGTTCAGGTTGGCTTCCTGCCTGTTTTGCCTCTAGAAGACGAAGAATGCGCACTGCACCGGAGGGACCCATGGACCGAAAGCAGCACTCGACCTTGCTCCTGCTCGTTCTGGGAGCGCTGGTCTGCCTGGTGTCGCCCGCTTGGGCGGGTGGCCCCGGCGAAGAGGACCTCTTCGGGGACCTGAACCAGGCCCAGCAGCAGCGGCCGGCGCTGGATGACGCCGACTTCCTGGGCGTCATGCAGCAGGAGTTCGTCGACTTCCACGACGTCTCCAAGCACCGCAAGCCCAGCCGCCAGCGGATTCGCACTTATCCGGGCTCCTACCGCTTCTACGAGAGCCACTTCGACGTCTACTGGGACACCCTCAGCTTCCGCAGCCGCGAGGCGCAAGGCGAAGGCGCCGCGCTGGTGACCGTCATGTTTGCCGACGTGGTCCACTTCGATCCGAACCGGCGCCGGACCGGTTTCTCTCTGAACACCTTCATCGGGACCGCGCTCGACCACTGCCGCCGCAACAGGCCGGTGCACCGCGGCAAGGGCATCTACGCCGAGGGCGGCTTCAGCGGCTATGACAGCGGGCCCGGCGCCCGGGTCGAGGCCGACTTCAAGGGCGGCACGTCGAGCGGCTCCGAGTTCGATTTCAACCTGGGGATCGGCACCGACGACCGCTACGCCTGGGACGAGCGGGTCGGCCCCGGAAACGGCGGCTACCCGGGCGCCTACGGCGATTCCCGCGGCTGGGACTTCGTCGACGATCCGCCCGTGCTGATCGACGACGGCGACTTCACGGTCTTCCGGCGCGACAAGTACGTGGTCGGCGGCTACAACGGCCTCTACGACTTCAGCCGCGACCGCACCGACCTGGTGAAGAACTTCCTCACCCGTGCCGCGCAGGATTCGCGCTACGAGCGACTCTACTCCAACGCCTACATGGCCCCCGATTCGACGACGGCCTACCGCCGGATCAAGCAGCTCCTTTCTACGAAGCGGCTGCCGGTGCTGACCCTGCTTCCGCGCCAGCGCGACGCCGTGCTGGTCTACCGCATCGTGGAGCGCTCTGACGGGCTGGGCGCGATGATGTACTGGCGGCCCTCCGATTCGCCCAACCGCCGCGTCGACCGCGAGACCCTCAATCGCAACGTCATCTGGGCCGTTCCCTCGGGCAACGTCGGCTACAAGTTCATCGACAGGGCCGAGTTGGAGAACAGGCGCTTCCGGTGGGGCAACCCGGTTACGGTCCTCATCGTCCCCAACCTCTGCCGCGTCTACGAGTACTTCGCCAGCTACCTCTCCGGCGGCGACTTGAACGATCCCGGCTACCGGCCGTCCCCTCCGCCGGTTTGGGACGAGCGCATCCCCTATCCGCAGGACCAGTTCCCATACCCTGACCAGGGGTATCCGCCGCGCCGGGGCAAGGGCGATTCCGGCCTCGACTGGTCCGTCGACCTCATGTTCCGCGGCCTGACGGACCTATGGGCCAAGCCGCCGCGCAACCGTCCGCCTCGCCTCCCGCCACCGGACAGGTACTTCCCTCCGCCGCGCTGGGAGCCGATGCCGCCGCCGATCCAGGACATCCCCTACTATCCTCCCCCGAACTACAATCCGCCGCCGCCCGACCGGTTCCGCTACCGGCCGACGCCCAAGAACCCGTACTGCAACAAGCCCGTGGGTCAGGGCCGAGGCAAGTTCGTCTACATCGGCTTCGGCTATGACGAGACCGGCTACAACCAGTGGGGCTTCGACACCGAAGGGCTCAATCGGGAAGGTTTCGACCCATGGGGTTTTGACCGCCAGGGCTACGGCCGCGACGGGTTCGACCCGTGGGGCTACGACCGAGGCGGTTACGACCGGCGCGGGTTCAGCCTGTTCAACCGCGCCCGGCAGTTCATCGACTTGGTGAACCAGTACCACACCAACCCGTTCGCGTTCCGGATGCAGTTCGACATCAAAGAAAACGGCAGCATTGTGCGCATCGTCGACGGGGCCGTCGTCTGGAACCAGGGCGGCGCTCCGGTCGGGACGCCGGGCAACCCCGTGGTCCCGCCGCCGGTCATCGCCCCGCCTGTACCCGGCCCGCAGAAGGCCGCGGAACCCGAGTTCAAGCCCGCGAGCATCGCCGGCAAGATCAAGGGCCTGGCCGCGCCTTACGAGATCCAGCTCGACCGCAACGGCCGCTACCACATCCTCAAGGACGGCAAGCGGACCGCCATCCCGCGAAACATCAACGTCAACTCCGACTTCGAGATGCAGTTCCAGGACAAGTCCAAGGACTACATCTTTATTCAGAGCACCCCCGCCCCGAAGTAGGAGTCAGGCCTCAGGAGTCAGGCCTCAGGCCTCAGGAGTCAGGAGTCAGGCCTCAGGCCTCAGGAGTCAGGAGTCAGGCCTCAGAGGCTGTGAAAAAATCGCCCCTTTCTCAAGCCGGGCCATGGACAGGATCCGCTCGGCGTGGGATCATCGCTGCGGAGGTTCGACAGCGAGGAGAGCGGCATGCAGGGCGATTCTGATCGGCAGCAGAAG
>JACPRK010000006.1 GCA_016190005.1 Candidatus Wallbacteria bacterium
AGAGACTGATCCCTCACCGCAAGCGGCTACAGATCCTCAGGTCCAGTCACGGGCCAGCACCGCTCGAACCCACTACGGCCGAGGCGATCGGAGGTTCACCATGATCCGGCGTCGCTCCCTTTGAAAAGAGTAGCCAGTAGTCAGTAGACAGTAGTCAGTAGGTGGCTGCGGAGAAGCGGCGCGCTCACGGCTCACCATTTCCTCAGCGAGAACAGAGACCAACCTCCCCTCAGCAGCCTCCCCCAAGACGACGAAACAGTGCCCTAGTCCTACTGGCTACTGACTACTGGCTTCTGGCTACTTCAACACGACGCCGGATTGCTGCATCGAAGTGCGGACAGCGGCGAGCTCGTCGGCGGTCAAGTCCTTCCTGATGACCGACCAGAAATTGGTGAGGCTGCCCATCCGGTTCCCCTTGCGCATCCAGCCCCAGATCCGATCGAAGTCGTAAGCGACGCCGTCGGCGCCGTCGGCGTTCGAATCGTAGAGGTCCCAGAGAGCGGCGGAGACGCGCCACTCATTTTTCTCGGTCATGCAGACGTCCGCGGGGACGTTCTCGATGCGGATCGGGGCGCGACGGGGGACCAGGAACTGGAACTTGGCGTCAGTGTCGGCGCGATCCAGGTGGCAGACGCCGCCGAAGAAGGTGGCCCATCCCTCGGAGAAGGCCAGCGAGGAGGTGTAGCACTCATCGATCTTGTGCTGCCCGCCGCCGGCCTGCGAGCTGGTGCCGGTGAAGAAGATGGCGTGACCGAACTCATGGCCGATGACGTCCCACTGGTGGGGCTCGGTCAGGTTGACCTCTCCCCAGGAGTAATAGTCGCCGCCGGACGGCCACTCGATGCCGATCTGCTTCCACCAGCCGATGTCGATGTTGCGCGAGGCGAAGGCGTCGAGCGCTTTGGAGACCGTCCCGTGAATCCAGGCAGCCTCTGAGCTGGGTAGTCCCTTGGGCAGAACCAGATCGCCTGCGTCCACGACGCTTCCGGCCACGGCCGTCACCTCGGGAGCTTCCCAGACGTACGGCTTGTCGCTCGTCTTGACCACCCAGCGCTCGTTTCCGAGCGTGAAGCGCGGAAGGAACGCCTTCCTTTCGGCCGATGCGTCCGGGAGCGTGAGCTGGAAGTTGCCGTCGAGGTCGGTGGCGCCCTTCGCGACGGGGTTGCCGCCGCCGGCGGGGACGAGTTCGACGGTCACGTAGCGGCCCGCGGCCAGGGCGCCCGCCGCGTCGTACCAGGCCAGGCGGCCCTTGATGGCGGAGCTTCCGTCCGGCGTGGGGACGGGGCCGTCGAGCACGCCCGGAAGCCGGGCTGCACGAAAGAGGTTCTTGCTCGAGCCGGAGTCGGCCTCGATGGCCTGGGCCGTGGTGAGCCCCTCGATGCGGCCTTCCCGCTCGAATAGGAAAATGCGGCCGCGGCTGAAGCCGTCCGGGTTGTCGGAAGGTCTGTAGATGAGCTGCGCGGCCTGGCGTCCCCTGGGAGTCCCTTGCAGCAGGTACCGCTCCGTGCGGCTCTGGTTGGCCTGCAGGGCGACGACCACCCGGACCGACCCCCCGGTCAGCGCCAGGCCTGCGGGGAGCTGCAACTCGAGGCTGCCCTGAACGGGCTGCGCAGAAGTGTTCATGACCACGGCGTCCAGGGCGAGGCCGGAGGCCGTCGGGCGTGCCGCGAGTGCGACGCGAACCTGAGGTCCTTCGGAAAAGGCGAGGGCCTGTGCGGCCGTGAATCCGAGTGCGAGCGCCAGGGTGAGGAGTTGCTTGGAGCGGAGCAGGGCCGGACCTCCTTGGGACCGTGTCTGAGGAGCGCGGGAGTATAGCAGCGCTCGGGCCGCATGACAAGCCGGGCGCGCGGGTTGGGGCACGAGATGCGGGCCGCGCCGGACCGGCGGCTCAGCAACCGCAGTCGATGTCGACGCCGGGCTCCTCCTCGGAGAGGGGGCCGGAGACGGGGAGGACGCGCTCGAGTTGCGCGTCGGGGCGCGGGATCAGGTGGGAGCCGACCAAGCCGTTCAAGGAAGCGGCAGCCTGAGCGCCGGCGTCGATTGCAGCGCGCACGGCGGCGATGTCCCCGCGGAAGCTGACGGTGAGCATGGCGCACCCTATCCGTTCCAGGGAGACGACTTCGACGGACGCGGCCTTCACCGCCGCGTCCGAAGCCGCGATCATCGCCGGCAGGCTATTGGTCTCGATCAATCCGAGGGCGTCGTCTCGCTCCATACGGCGACAGCGTACCTCGGAAAACCGGTGGCGTCTACCTGTACCGGGTTTTTCTCGAAAAACCCGGTACAGGTAGACGCCACGGGATTTCCCTGCTGCTTCGCGGCCCGGGACATGCCGGAATGACAGAACCGGATCGCTCTAGAAGCGATCCGGTTCCAGCTTGGCCGCGTCTCTAGCTGACCGGCCTATTTCGAGTTGCGGGGGCAGGATTTGAACCTGCGACCTCCGGGTTATGAGCCCGACGAGCTACCAGCTGCTCCACCCCGCGTCGTTTTGCGATTGAAGTGGGACCCGAGAACGCGCGTTTCCAGTGCCGAGGGCCGGAATCGAACCGGCACGGACCGTGAGGTCCAAGGGATTTTAAGTCCCCCGCGTCTACCAGTTTCGCCACCCCGGCGAAGTCCGTTGGGGAACGGCTTCACAGGTGCGCCGAGTGTACCATCGCAGCGTTCCGCTGTCAAGCATGATCTGCGGGGCGGGCCAGTGCGACGCGCGGCAAGGCGCCAGGATTGGGATCACTCCACGCGACAGAAGGTACGGCGGGCGGCCTTGGTGGCGACGTCGGGAGGGCACTCGGGGCCGAATCGGACGCGGTCGGGCGGAACGGTGACGGCGGGAGTCGCTGGCGGGGTGACGCCGAAGCGCTGGACGGCGAAGGTGGCGCGGGGATCGCTTGCGGCGCGCAGACGGGGGAGGTCGCCGAAGACGAGGGCGACGCTCTCGGCCTGGTCCTCGATGGGATGAAAGCTGATGGCGTAGGAGGTCGGCCGTTCGGCGCAACGGGAGCGATCGAAGGCCCAGTTCTTGTCTGGCTTGACGGTCCATCCGAACTGGCTGGCCCAGTCCTGGGTGAGGGGTGTGTTGTTGAGGAAGTCGACGGAGCTGTCGACCGCGGGAGTGCCCCGGGTGAACTGGAAGTTGTGGGTGAACTCGTGGATGACGATGTGCTGGGCGGTGAGGCGGGTGGCCTCGAGGGTCGAGTAGGGTGGGGCGGGGTAAAGCTCGGAGCCCGAAGGGAAAGTTGCGAAGGTGAGATCGAAGAAGGTGATCCGGGTGCGGGTGCCGTCCGAAAGCTGGGTGGCGAGACCGGCGATGAAGTCCGGCTGAACGGCATCCTGGCGGGCGCGACGGATCTGCACGTGCTGCAGGAAGGGCAGCGGCACCTGGCGGAGCGCGGCCTTGACGGTTTCGAGCTCCTGGGTCGAGAACTTGAGGGGCTGGGACTCGACCAGCACCGAGGAGAGCGTACTTGGCGCCGGCTCCAGAGGAGTGAGGGAGGTCGAGGTGGTCGGGGTCGAGGAGGAGGTGGTGGCGGTGGTCGAGGTCGACTTGGTCGGCTCGTAGCTGACGAGCTGGCCTGGGAGGATGCCGGGCGGCAGGTCGTCGGGCCCGCAGCCGCCGCCGGCCGCGAGCGAGACGAGGAGCAGGAAGGTCAACCAGACTGAATCGAGCAGCCGACTCGAAAACGCCCGTGACACCGAAATCCGGCCGGGAGAGCCGCGCCTGGGCAGATGCGAGGAACCGTCCATGTCAGGCACGCCCGACCAACCGTCGGAAGTCGGGTCTCAGACCCGCTCACCCTCGTCGGGCCCGACGTCTCCGCCGTCGGCGTCTTCCTCGAGCGGCCGGCCCAGGTGCTCCGGCAGCCGGAATTGGGAGAGCAGCTCGCGCAGGCGGGCGAAGTCACGCTTGTCGGGCTCCAGCTTTTCCTGGGCGATGGTTTCCTTGCTGATGGCGCCGATCTTCTCGGCCAGCCCGCGCGTCATCAGATTGAACGCATCGGCCAGCTCCTTCAGCTCGTCCCTTGGGCGCAGCGTGGTGACGATCGCCAGATTGCCCGTGCCGATCTCCTTGGCTACCTTCTCCATGCGGTAGACCGGCCCGGCGATGGTGTGCGTCACGAGAATTGATAACAAGAACACGAAGAACAGGCTGAACCCTTCCGCTATCAAGATCCTCGGTATCAGGAAATTGGCGATGTCGCGCATCGTCAGATCGGTCTGGCCCAGCCGCTCGCTGGAGTGCTCGAGAAGGTCTTGCACCTTCTCGCTGATCAGCAAGTAGCAAAGCCCTCCGACGAGGTTCGCGACGATGGTCACCATCAGCATGAAGATGATGGTCAGCTTCAGCTGAAACGTCGGCTTCGAAACGATGGAGCGTCGCCTGGTCGTCGTCATCTCTCGCGGTCCTCCCGGCGCCGGTGCTGGCCGGCACGTCGACATACTAGCATCGGGGAGTAGTGAGTAGCGAGTAGTGAGTAGCCTGACGAGGGGGAGCTTCCATGGAGGGGCCGGAGAGACTAGTATGTCGGCAGATGCGCAGGAGTTCCTTCGAACCTGTCCCGCCAGTGATACGGACCGGCGGATCGATTTCCTTACAGAGAGGGTGAGGCGCCATGGCGAAGAGCAGGGGAACCATCGGAATTTTGACGGGCGGCGGCGATGTCCCAGGTCTGAATCCGGCCATCCGGGCGGTCACCGTGCGCGCCTTACGGGAAGGGTTCCAGGTCATCGGGATCCGCCGGGGGTGGGCCGGTCTGGTCGACCTGATACCCGACAAGGACGCCGACAATCGGCGCCACTTCCAGGTGCTGACGGAGGACGTGGTGAACCGCGCGGGACGCACGGGCGGTACGTTCCTCCACACGTCCAGGACGCGCCCGAGCCACCTTCCACTTTCAAACGTGCCGGCGCACCTGCGCGACCACTACGCCAGTGAGGTCAACGACGTCACGGACCAGGTCCTCAAGAACCTGGAGTTCCTCGGCATCGAGTGCCTCATTCCCATCGGCGGCGACGACACGCTCAGCTACGGCCAGCGGCTGCACCAGGCCGGCATGAAGGTCGTGGCGATTCCCAAGACCATGGACAACGACGTGCCGGGCACCGACTACTGCATCGGCTTTTCCACCTGCGTGACGCGCACCATCGAGCTGACTCACAAGCTGCGCACCTGCGCGGGCAGCCACGAGCGCTTCCTGGTGCTGGAGGTCTTCGGGCGCTACGCGGGATACTCGGCACTGCTGCCGACGATGGCCGGCGCGGCAGATCGATGCGTCATCCCGGAGCACCCCTTCGACATCGACCAGCTGATCGAGCTCATGAGCCGGGACCGGGACAAGCACCCGAGCCAGTACTCCGTCGTACTCGTCTCGGAGGGCGCCACGATGTCCCATCAGAGCTCGATGACGTTCGAAGCCGAGGAGACCGACCAGTACGGCCACAAGAAGCTGGGCGGCATCGGTGACGTCATCGCCCGTGAGCTCAAGGAGCGCTCCCCGAAGTTCAACCAGGGCCGCCGGGTCAACGTGGTCAATCAGCGGCTCGGCTACCTGGTGCGCTGCGGCGATCCGGACGCCATGGATTCCATCGTCCCGATGGCCTTCGGCAACCTCGCGCTCGACCTCATCCTCAAGGGCGCCTCGGGGCGGCTCGTGAGCCTGCGCAACGGCTGCTACGACGACGTCCCGATCGACGTCGTGACCGGGCGCAAGAAGGTCGTGAACGTGAGCAAGTACTACAACACGGAGCGGCTCCGCCCCATCTACGAATCGTTCGCCCGCCAGCCCCTGTTCATCATGACCAGCGACGTCTGAGCGCCTCCCCCACCTCGCTACTCGCTACTCGCTACTCCCTCGTAACCAACCACGGCGACTCCGGCGGCTGTTCCGACAAAGAGCGTCTTGCTCGCGGCGTCCCACGCCAGCGCGTTGACCGTGTCGTCGGGCAGACCTCGCTCGGTGTCGAAGACGTCGAGCTGCGGGCCGGCCAGGCGCGCCAGGCCGGCCTTGGTGGCGATCCAGAGGACAGATGCGTCCTCGAGCAGCGCGTCGCGGACCTCGCAGGAGGGCAGCGCCAGGTTCCCCTTGACCGCAACACGGGCCAGGTTGTCGTCCTTGACGACATACTTCGTGTGCTCGCCGGTGTAGACGGTCCACTTGCCGTCGAAGATGGAGACGCCGATGTCGGTGGCGACGAGGAGCTTGCCGGAGGCCTCGTCGAAACGGACCGAGTTGACGTAGTTTCCGCCCAGGTCGGCGTTGCCCAGCTCGTCGGTGACGACCTTCTCGCTCTTGATGTCCTGGTAGGTGCCGTAGAAGTGCTCCCACTTGCCGGTGGCGGGCAGGAAGTGGAGAAGGCCGAAGCGGGTGCCGGCCCAGAGCTCGCCATCACGCCCGACGGCCAAGGAAAGTACGTGCTGGGCAGAGGTCTGGTTCCGGGTGAGCGGAGGGTCGATCAGCAGCCGGTCCCAGCCCTTGTTGGAGGCGTCCTGGCGCTCCACTCCGGTGGTCCGGCCAGCGTAGATGACTCCCTTGGCGGAGGCGATTCCATTGATGCGGCCGGTCTCTTCGCTCGACCAGCCTAGCCCAGGGACGAACCGCCCGAAACCCATGTTGGTGCCGGCCAGCAGCTCGCCCTTCTGGCCGGTCAAAGAAAGGACCTCCTGGCCCTCGAACCTGCCGGAAGGCGACGCGATCTCCCTGAGCAAGAGCTTGCGGGGCCGCGACAAGTACGTCGCGGCCTTCAGCCCGGCCCGGGTCCCGATGTGCAGGGTGCCGGCGTCCCAGCAGAGCGCCGTCACCTCGCCAGCCTTGCCCTGCCCGACTTCCAGCGTCGTGAACACACGAGCCCTGGGCTGCGCGTCCTCGTTCTCGGAAGACTGGGCCGGCTTCGTGGCTCCGCCCGTCGAGCTGCCCTCGCCGCAGCCCGTAACGAGCAGCGCCACGCCGAGCGCCACCCCCATCGCAGCTCGCCATGCGTCATTCTCGTACATGCTCACATTATGGTCTCCGACTCCTGGGCAGTCCAGGATGTTCCGCCTTTCCGGCTCCCCCGTGATTGACTTCCCACGGGCACGCGGATATACTGCGCTCTCGCTTTTCCAGAAGCCGGCTGACTTTTCATGCGCCCGCGTCGATCGCGGCCTTCCGGCTTCCGCACCAAGGAGCCCGATACAGAGATGCCAGTACCGAAGAGAAAAACCGCTCGCTCCCGCAGGGACACCCGCAGGGCCCAGGATAAGCTGGCGCTGCCGGCGGAGTCCCGATGCCCCCGCTGCCACGAGGTGAAGCCTCCCCACAGGGTCTGCAAATCCTGCGGCTACTACAAGGACTTCGACGTCCTGCAGCTCGAGGGCTGAGACGGGCGCTCCGTGACCGAACCAGCTGACGACCGGGCCGCAGGCCCCGGGGCGTCCTGAGACATGGCCGTCATCGTCGATGCGATGGGTGGCGACCATGCTCCGTACGAAATCGTCAAGGGAGCACTCGGCGCCGCGCAAGAGCTCGGCATCGAGATCGTTCTGGTCGGCCGTGAGCCCGAGCTGGCCAAGTATGCGATCCACAATCCCCACATCCGCATTCACAACGCGGAGTCGGTGGTGGAAATGCACGAGCACCCGGCCAGGTCTCTACGCTCAAAGCCCGACTCGTCCATCTCGGTCGCCACGAAGCTCCTCAAGGCTTCTGCGGGCTCGGCGCTGGTCAGCGCCGGGAACACGGGCTCCGTCATGGCGTGCGCGCTCTTCGAGCTGGGGACCATCTCGGGCATCGACCGTCCCGCCATCGCCACCACCCTTCCGACCCTCGAGGGCTCCATGATCGCCATCGACTGCGGCGCCAACGTAGACTGCAAGCCTTCTCAGCTGGTGCAGTTCGCCCGCATGGGCAGCCTCTACGCGCGCCACGTCCTGGGCATAGCCGCCCCCCGCGTCGGTCTTCTGAACAACGGCACTGAGGAGGGCAAGGGCAATGCCCTGGCCAAAGAGACTCAGAAGCTCCTCCGAGGTGGAGACACGGGCTTCGTCGGCAACGTCGAGGGCACCCAGATTTTCCGAGGCGGCGTCGACGTCCTGGTGACCGACGGGTTCGTCGGCAACATCTTCCTGAAGACCTGCGAGGGGCTGAGCGACATGTTCTTCCACGCGATGGGGGAAGCGCTGGCCGCAGCCGGCGCCGCCAGCGAGCTCGCCAAGGGCGTCACGAGGCGCCTGGAGCGTTTCAGCTGCTCCAACCCAGCCAACTCCGGTGCCCCCCTGCTGGGCGTCGAGGGTTGCGTCATCATCACCCACGGCGCCAGCCGCGCCGACACCGTCAAGAACGCCATCGCCCTGGCGAACCGGTACTCCGCCAGCGGCGCCCTGCAGTTCATGCGGGAGTCGTGTCCCGATTGGAGTAGCTGCTCATGAACCCAGGCACCCGACGCGCGGTGGTTGCGGGCATCGGTTCCTACGTCCCCGAAAAGGTCCTCACCAACCAGGACCTGGAGCGGGTCGTCGACACCAGCGAGGAATGGATCGTCACCCGCACGGGTATCCACGAACGGCACATCTTGGAGGACCATCTCACCACGAGCGATATGGCGGTCGAGGCCGCCAGCCGCGCTTTGCGGCACGCGGGCTGTCCGGCCTCCGAGGTCGACCTGGTGCTGCTGGCCACGGTGACCGGCGACTACGTCTTCCCATCGACGGCATGCGTGGTGCAGGAGAAGCTGGGGCTCACCAACGCAGGCGCCTTCGACATCGGCTCCAGCTGCAGCGGCTTCATCGCCGCGCTGTCGACCGGTTCGGCTTTCGTGCAGTCGGGCACCTTCAAGAACGTCCTGGTGATCGGCGCCGACGCCATCAGCCGCCTGGTCGACTGGAAGGACCGCAACACCTGCGTCATCTTCGGCGACGGTGCCGCCGCCGTGCTGCTGCGACCCGGCTTTGGCGACCGAGGCATTCTCTCGTGTTACCTGAAAAGCGACGGGGGCGGCTGCAAGTATCTCTACCAGCCCGCGGGCGGCGCGAAGATGCCGCCGTCGCTCGATTCGATCACCAACCGGCTCCATTACATCCGGATGGACGGCCGCGAGACCTTCAAGCAAGCCGCGCGCTCGATGACCCAGGCGGCGTTCGAAGCGCTCAAGATGGCGGGCCTGGAGACTACCGACGTCGATCTGATGGTCCCGCACCAGGCCAACATTCGCATCATCCAGGCGGCCGTCCAGCGCATGGGTCTCTCGATGGACCAGGTGGCCGTGAACATCGACCGCTACGGAAATACGGTGGCCGCCTCGATCGGGCTGGCGCTCGATGAGGCACAGCAGAACGGCCGCGTCACCGCCGGCGACAACATTTTGATGGTCGGCTTCGGCGCCGGCTTGACCTGGGGCGGCATCGTGTTGAGGTGGGGCGTATGAAGATCGCGTTGCTATTCCCGGGCCAGGGCTCCCAGACCGTTGGCATGGGCCGGGAGCTGGCCGAAGGATTCGCCGAGGCGCGCGCCGTTTTCCGGGAGGCCGACGAGGCCTACGCGACCTCGCTCTCCTCGCTCTGCTTCGAGGGCCCCGAGGATCGGCTCCAGCAGACCGCCATCACGCAGCCGGCGATCGTGGCGACCAGCACGGCGTGCTTGAGGGTGCTCGAGGCGCATGGAGTGAAAGCCTCGATAGTGGCGGGGCATTCTGTCGGCGAGTACTCGGCTCTCGTGGCGGCGGGCGCTCTGTCGCTGCGAGATGCGATCCGGCTGACGAAGCTGCGGGGGCAGCTGATGGAAGCGGCCTGCCCACAGGGAACAGGCGGCATGGCCGCGCTCGTGGGAATGGACGAGGAGCCGGTTCGGGCCCTGTGCCGGGAGGCGGTGGCCTCAGTCGGAGGCGTTGCCGACATCGCGGGGCTCAACTGTCAGGGCCAGGTCGTGGCGGCGGGCCATATCCGCACGCTCTCGGAGCTCTGCTCGCGCGCCAAGTTGGCCGGAGCGGGCTCGGCGACGATGCTGAAGGTGAGCGGTCCGTTCCACAGCTCTCTGATGGCGCCGGCCGAGTCGGGTCTGAAGTCGAGCCTGGAGGCCGCGGATTTCCATCCGGCCGCCGTGCCGGTGGTCCAGAACACAGACGCTGCCGCGCACACCGACCCGGCCCAGCTCAGGCGCAACCTGATCGGCCAGCTCACGCGTCCGGTCCTCTGGCAGAAGAGCATCGAGCTGATGCTGGGGCTGGGGGTCGAGCTCTTCATCGAGCTGGGAGCCGGACGAGTGCTCGCCGGCATGATGAAGCGCATCCGCCGTGACGCGCGCGTCCTGAATGTGTCGGACGTGGCCTCCCTGGAGAAGTCACTGGGGTCGCTCCGCTCCGAGGGGCTTGCAGCGTCACCAGGCGCGTGATATCACGGCTCCTGACCTAGTTTGACAAGCTTCGAACGGGTGTGAGACAATGACTTTGAAGGACCGGGTTGCCATCGTCACGGGCGGCACCCGGGGGATCGGGAAGGGCATCGTGCGACGGTTCGCGGCGCTGGGCGCCAAGGTCGTCGTGATCGGCACCAACGGTGAGACGGCCCTACAAGCGGCCCAGGAGCTGGAAAGAGAGTTCGGCACCGAGACCGGGTCTTTCGGATGCGACGTCAGCGACGCCAAACAGGTCGATCAGACCCTCGACGCAGTCGTGGAGCGCTTCGGCCGGATCGACGTGCTAGTGAACAACGCCGGCATCGCCCGCGACAACCTGATCCTGAGAATGAGCGACGAGGAATGGGACGAGGTCTTGAGCGTTAACCTGAAAGGGATGTTTCACACGACCCGCAAGGCGGTGCGGCAGATGCTGCGCCAGCGGTCGGGCTCGATCGTGAACATCACCTCCGTCGTGGGGCTGACGGGCAACGCCGGGCAGTCGAACTACTGCGCCGCCAAGGCCGGTGCCATCGGCTTCACCAAGGCAGTGGCCAAGGAGTTCGCCGCCAAGGGCATCCGGGTCAATGCCGTCGCTCCCGGCTTCATCTCCACGGCGATGACCGAAGGTCTCCCGGAGAAAATGAAACAAGAGCTTTCCCGTCTGATTCCGATGAAGCGTCTGGGCACCGCCGAAGACGTGGCGCCCGTGGTCGCCTTCCTCGCCAGCGACGACTCGGCTTACATGACGGGCCAGGTCCTCACGGTCGACGGCGGCATGGTGATGTGAGCAATCCCTAAGGAGGTCACTTCGAAATGGTTACCGAAGCCGAGATCCTCGAGAAGGTCAAGGATCTGGTCAGCAAGCAGCTCTCAGTCAACGACAAGCAGATTACTCCAGAGGCCTCCTTCATCGAGGACCTGGGCGCCGATAGCCTCGACACCGTCGAGCTCATCATGACCCTCGAGGAGAAGTTCGACATCGAGATCTCCGACGAGGACGCCGAGAAGATCAAGACGGTGCAGGACGTCGTCGACTACGTCAAGAAGCGCGCCGCCGAGAAGGGTGTAGAAGTCAGCTCCTGACCTGCACCCGCGGTACCTTTCGGATCATGAGCACGAACTCCCGGGACCCGCGAAGGGTCGTCATCACAGGGCTGGGAACGGTCAGCCCCGTCGGAAACACCGTCGCCGAGGCGTGGAAAAACGTCGTGGCAGGCAAGTCGGGCATCGGCCCGATCACTACCTTCGACGTGACCGGCGATTACCCGGTGAAGATCGCCGCCGAGGTGAAGGGCTTCGACGCAGCGAAGTTCCTGGGCGACAAGGTCGCCAAGCACCTCGACCGCAGCTGCCAGTTCGCCATGGTCGCGGCCGACGAGGCGCTGGCCGACGCCAAGCTGGGCCGGGAGTTCCCGGGCAGCTTCGTCCCGGAGCGCGTCGGCGTCATGGTGGGCAGCGGCATCGGAGGCATCCAGAGCCTCGAGAAAAACGGCGAGATTTACTTCCACAAGGGCCACCGCCGCGTCAGCCCGTTCATGATCCCAATGCTGATCGCCAACCTGGTGCCGGGCCAAATCACGATCCGCCACGGCTTCAAGGGCGCCAGCTTCGCCCACGTCTCTGCCTGCGCAACCGGCAACCACTCCATCGGCGAGGCTTTCCGCACGCTGCGCTGGGGCTACGCCGACGTGGTCGTCGCAGGCGGCACCGAGGCAGCCATCACGCGCCTGACGGTCGCGGGCTTTGCCAACTGCCGGGCACTCTCCACGTCCAACGAGCTCGGCGCCGGAGCCTGCCGGCCGTTCGACAAGGAGCGCGACGGCTTCATCATCGGCGAGGGCTCTGCCTGCCTGGTGCTCGAGACGCTCGAGCACGCTCGAAACCGCGGCGCCCGCATCTACGCCGAACTCCTCGGCTATGGCGCCACGAGCGATGCCTTCCACATCACCGCGCTGACCGAGGGCGGAGAAGGAATCGTGCGCGCGATGAAGCTGGCGCTCGACGAGGCCGAGGTTCGGCCCGAAGAGCTGGCCTACGTCAACGCCCACGGCACCTCCACCCCCTACAATGACCGCACCGAGACGATCGCCTACAAGGCCGCCTTCGGTAAGACCGCCTACAACATCCCGATCAGCTCGACCAAGTCGATGACGGGCCACCTCCTCGGGGGCGCAGGCGCGCTCGAGGCGATGTTCTGCATCAAGGCGATGGAAGATTCGATCATCCCGCCGACGATCAATTACAAGACCCCGGACCCGGAGTGCGACCTCGACTACGTGCCCAACGAGTCGCGCCGCAGCGAGCTGCCCGTCACGCTCTCCAACGCCATGGGGTTCGGCGGACAGAATGCGACGCTCATCTTCAGGAAGCTCGCGGCCTGAGAGCGGCAGCCGAAGCCCGGAAGGCGCCGCGCGCCACCTGACTCCCGATCCGGACCTTGCGCTGCTGGAAGCGCGGCTCAAGGTCACGTTTCGGGACCGCTCGCTCCTCCAGGCGGCGCTGACCCACCGCTCGCACCTGTCGGTGTTGCGGGGCGGCCGGGACAATGAGCGACTGGAGTTCTTGGGAGACGCCGTGCTGGAGCTGGCGGTCAGCCACCTGCTCTACCGGATGGCCGACCAGAAAGACGAAGGGGGCCTGACGCAGCTGAGGTCGCTCCTGGTCCGCCAGGACGCGCTGGCGAAGATCGCGCGGCGGCTGGGGCTGGCCGAATTTCTGATGCTCGGCTACGGGGAGCGCGAAGCGGGCGGCGCCTCCAAACCGTCCCTCAACGCCAACTGCTTCGAGGCAGTCGTCGGGGCGATCTATCTCGACCAGTCCTTCGACGCGGCTTTCCGGTTCTGCAAGCGCATCTTCTACGGGCGAATCCGCACGGTGCTCAAGAAGGCGCACACCAAGGACCCCAAGTCGCTGTTGCAGGAAGTGTCGCTCTCGAAGTACAATGCGTTGCCGCGCTACGTCATGGTCAAGGAGACCGGTTCCGACCATAACCGGCGCTTCCATATCAAGGTCGTCCTCAAGAGCCAGCTCGAGTTCCTCGGAGCTGGCAAGTCGAAGAAAGCCGCCGAGCAACAGGCGGCCGCCGCAGCGCTCAAGCAACTCAACTCCGAATCGTCCAGCTAGCGACTCCCCCGGCGCGGCCCGCGCCCTCACTGGACCCACGGGCCGCCACGAGAGCGTCCAACCGACTGCTCGGTCGCCCCGGAGCCGCCGTCACGACCCAGCCGAAGCCCGAGAGGACAGCGATGGACCACTCCGAAGACCCGAGCCCGGTGCAGCCGGGAGCGAGCGACCCCTTCGCCCGTCGGGACGTCACGGAGATTCTCAAGGTTTCGTCCAAGTCGAGGCCGAAGGCGGTGGCCGGAGCGCTGGCGACCGTGGTGGAACGCGACCACAAAGTGGTCTTGCACGCGATCGGCGCCGGAGCGGTGAACCAGGCGGTGAAGGCGATCGCCATCGCGCGCGGCTTCGTGGCGCCTCGGGGGCTCGACCTGGTGACGATCATCGCGTTCAGCTCGATCGAGATCGAGGCGGCCGACGGTGGTACCAGCGAGCGGACCGGCATCAAGTTCTTCGTCGAGTCGAGGAGCGTGTGACTTGGCGCGCAGGGAAGCATTGACCGGGCGAAACCTTCCGGGCCGCCGGACGACTGCCGGCCTACCCGCCTGACCGCCGCCATGGCCACCGCCGCGCCCCATCGCTACGAAGAGATCATTGAGGAGAACCTCAAGGCCGTTCGGCTCAATCCGCAGGATTTCTTCAGCTACTACAACCTAGGCAAGGCCTACGAGTTTCTCGGCTTCTACGAGGAGGCTGTCGGCGCCTTCCTGAAGGCGATCTCGATCAACCCGGAGGACGCCTACTCGCACAATTTCCTCGGGCTCGCTTACAAGAACCTGGGCCGCTACGAGGAGGCGATGCTGGAGTTCAAGCGCGCGCTGGTGCTCGACCCCAACTATTCGTACGCCCACGCGAACCTGGGGACGCTCTACCGGGTCAAGGGGCTCTACGACGAGGCGATCGTGCGCTTCAAGAAGGCGCTGTCGCTGGACCCGGAGAACCCGGCGGCGCTGGCGAACCTGGGGCTGATCCTGCACCAGCGCGGCCTGCAGGAAGAGGCGCGCGTGCAGTTCCAGAAGGCGCTGGCGATGACGCCTTCCTACGCCTTCCTGCACTACTCGCTGGCGAAGGTCTATCTGTCGATGGGCGACCACCCGAGCGCCATCAACCAGTTTCGCAAGGCGCTTTTCATCAACTCCGACGACCTCTACTCGCACCACTACCTGGGCAACACGCTCTTCGCGATGGGCGAGCTGGACGAGGCGTTCGCTTGCTACTTGCGGGTGCTGGAGCTGGACCCCAATTTCGTCTACGCCCACGCACAACTGGGGCTGCTCTACCTGGAGCGCCGGGAGCACGAGAAGGCGCGAGGCCAGTTTCGCAGGGCGCTCGACATCTTGCCCGAGCACGCCGGAAGCCACTTCGGGCTGGGGCTGGTCGCCTACCACGAAGGGCGGCTGGCCGAATCGCTCCGGGAGTTCGCCATCGCGCGCGACCACCAACCGGACTATGCAGGGCTCACCTATTACATGGCGCTGGCCTATCACAAGGAGGGCCAGCTCGACCGGGCCATCGAGTGCTTCACGCGTGCGCTCGAGGCCGCACCCAACGACCACCGCACGCAGTACGGCCTGGCGCTTGCGCTGCTCGACCAAGGGCACCTCGACCGCGGCATCCACCAGCTGCGGCAGGCGCTCTTCCTGGCCCCTGAGGAATCGCGCTACCACAAGAAGCTGGGAGACGCCTACGACTTGAAGGGCGAGCCGGCCGAGGCGATTCGCCACTGGGAGGAGGCCAAGCGGCTGTCGGCGCGCGGCGGCGAGGTGCTGTCGGACGTGACGGTACGGCCGTTGATGAGCCACCGCGACGACCTCGACATGGCGATCGACCAGCACCGGCGCGAGGTGCGCGAGAACCCGGACGACGCCGAGGCGCACTACCGGCTGGCGTGCGCGCTGAAACACCGGGGCCACTACGAGGAAGCGCTCGAGCAGTTCAAGCGGAGCCTCTCGCTCAACCCGTACGACACGTTCAGCATCTACAACATCGAAGAGCTATCGCGGAAGCTAGGGCTCACCAACGAGGAACTGGAGACGCTGCGCAAGCAAATTGCGCGGGAGCCGGAGAATCCCCAGGTCCACTTCCAGTACGGCAAGTCGCTCTACACGTACGGCAAGATCGACGAGGCGATCGGCGAGTGGGAGACGACGGTGGCGATCCAGCCGAACCACCAGAGCGTGCACTTCCTGCTGGGCGAGGCGTACCGCCACCGGGGAGCCACGGGCAAGGCCATCGAGCACTGGAAGAGGAACCTCGAGATCGACTCGAAGGACCTGAACTCGCTGTTGTCGCTCGGGAAGCTCTACCTGGACCAAGGAGAGCTCAAGGAGTCGGAGGCGGTGCTGAAGAAGGCGCTGCACCTCTATCCGGACAACGTGGCGGCGTACCTGTTCCTGGGCCGGGTGGCGCGAAACGCGGGCGAGCTGGACCTGGCGATGCAGCACTACCAGAAGGTGCTGGAGCAGAACCCTCAGCTGGGCGAGGCGTATCTGAACATGGGCATCCTCTACCGGCAGAAGGGGGAGCTGGAGCGGGCGCGAGACGCGCTGGCCAAGGGGATCGCGGTCAGCCGGGACGATTCGCTGCTTCACTACTACCAGGGGGTCGTGCTGCGGGCGCTGGGCCAGTTCGCCGAGGCGCGAAAGAGCTTCGAGCAGGCGCTGACGCTCAACCCGTTCGACGCGTTCGCGGCGTACAGCCTGGGCATCCTCGAGAAGCACGAGGGCGACCGGGAGAAATCTCTCCGGTACTTCCAGAGAGCGATCGCGCTGGAGCCGCATGACGTCTACGCGCGCACCAATCTGGGCATCGTGTACTACGAGATGGGGCAGCTGACGCGTGCGCTGGAGTCCGTGTCGGCGGCGCTGGGGATCGACCCGGACGACACGCTGGCGAACTACTACTCGGGGCTGGTCTGTTTCGACCTGGGCGACTTCTCGCGCGCGATCCGTCACCTGGAGAAGGTGTTGCGGGCCAAGCCGGGCGATACGTGGGCCAACTACAACCTGGGGCTGGCCTACGAGGAGACGCGGAGGCCGCAGGACGCGGTGGGAGCCTTCAGGCGGGCGTTCGTGGAGAGCGAGCCCGGGTCGGCGGTGCACAAGTTCAGCGCCGAGGCGCTGAAGCGCCATGGCGTGAAACCGTAGGGGCGGGGCCGGCAGCGGCGGCGCGCTGCGACATGCGGGGGCATGCGGATATTCGAGAAAGGACAGATTCTCGACTTTCCGCATCAGTTCTGTAATCAGCATAATTCGCCCTCACCCATGCCGTGAGCGCCGCCGATAGCATGCGTGAAAACCAGGGACGATTCAGCCGCAGCAAACTGACGCAGCAAGGGAAGGTCGATCTCGAGTGAAAAGCTTCTTCACGCCGAAGGAGATACGGGAACTGGTGAAGGTCTCGTACCGGCAGATCCAGTACTGGGACAAGTCCAATTTCATCAGCCCGTCGTACCGCCGTAGGGGCAAGTACCGGCTCTACACGTTTCCCGACCTGATCCAGCTCAAGGTCGCCGAGATCCTAAGGAACAACGGGTTCTCGATCCAGCAGCTGCGGGCGACGATCGACAACCTGCGCAAGCTGCTCGGCAAGATCAGCTTCCCCTTCTCCGAGCTCAACATCCTGTTCCGCAAGAACCGCATCCTGCTCTTCAAGGGCGACGTCCAGATCAGCGGCAAGGCGGACGACTACATCTACTTCAGCGCCCGCGCGCTGCGCCGACAGCTCGAGCACTCCCCCGAGCTGATCGCCCAGCCCGCCGCAGGCTGAGCAAGCGCCCCCCCCGTCAGGGTCCAGGATACCCCCCCGAAGGCACCGGCCCCAAGCAAGCCGGTGCCTTCTCCATTCCTGGCGTAATCGCTGATACCATGTCCGGACATGAGCTCGCAATGGGAATCCGGAACTCTCGGAGCACCGACGGTCGAAAATCCGGTGGCGTCTACCTGTACCGGGTTTTCGAGAAAACCCGGTACTGGTTGACGCCACCGGATTTTCGACGGCGCATTCGATAACCGGCTCTTCGGCCGCCAGAGCTGGGGAGCGGTGGCGGCTCTGGCGCTGCTGCTGGGGCGGGCTGCAGCGCTGGGCAACACGCTGGAGCCCGTGCTGATCTGGAACGACCGGCAGCCGTCGCCGGCGCCACCGTCGCGCCTGTCGCACGCGATGAGCTACGACACGAGCCGCAGCCTCACCGTGCTGTTCGGAGGCCTGGGCTCCTCCAACCTGGCGGACACCTGGGAGTGGAACGGGACCGGTTGGGTCGAGCGGTTTCCTACGAACTTCCCACCGGCCCGGCGGGAACACACGATGGCCTACGACCCCGTCCGACAGGAGACCGTGCTCTTCGGCGGTGTCGACTCGTTGCTCGGGCTCCGCAGAGACACGTGGCTCTACGCGGCCGGTAGCTGGCGAACCGTGACCCCCGCGACTTCGCCGCCTCTGCGCCGGGCGGCGGCGATGGCCTTCGACACCGCGCGCAGCCGGGTCGTTCTTTTCGGCGGCATCAACACGGCTCGCCTCAACGACACCTGGGAGTGGGACGGCACCAGCTGGGGCGAGATCACGCCGACCGTGCCGCCGCCCCCCATTCGAGACGGAGCGGCGATGGCATACGACTCCGGGCGCAACGTCATGGTGCTGTTCGGAGGCGACGCCGTCGGTGGCAAGCTCGGTGACACCTGGGAGCGCAGCGGAACGGACTGGGTCGAGACGACGGAGCGGGTGGCACCGTCGGCCCGCTCCGAAGCGGTCATGGCCTACGACCCGAATCTGGGCAAGATCGTGCTCCATGGCGGCTTCGACACCGACGGACGGGCCCTCACTGACGTCTGGACCTGGGACGGAGCGGATTGGCGGCCGGCCGCGCTCGCACTTTCGCCTTCGGTCCGCGGCCAGCACGCGGTGGTCTACGACACTGCCCGCGGAGCCGCGATTCTCTTCGGCGGCTCCTCGACCACCAGCAGCGGTACCCGGGTTGGGGATACTTGGGAGCTTTCGATCGACTCGGCCGACCGGCCGCCCGCGGCTTTCGCCGGCGGGTCTCGCACGGTCGGGCTCGGGCTCCCGGTCAGTCTGACGGCAACTGCCTCAGACCCCGAGCAGCTCACGCTGACCTTCTCCTGGGGGCAGACCGGCGAGCCATCCGTGGCTCTCGGCAACGCCTCCAGCGCTACGGCCACCTTCACGCCGACCGTCGCGGCCCCGTATGCCTTCACCCTGCTCGTTTCCGATCCGGTCGGGAACTCGACATCCTCCTCGGTGACCCTCTTCGCGGTGGCCCGAGGCGACCGCAGTCCGGCCTGGACCCAGCCGGCGGCGCCGGGCGCCCCGAGCGCGCGGGTGACGCATGCGTCGGCCGCTGACCCGTTTCGGCGGGTGACCTATCTTTTCGGGGGATTTTCGTCCGGCACCGAGGGCGATTTTTTCGAGTGGAACGGCTCGCAGTGGCGGGAGCTCCTTCCGCCGACCAAGCCGGGTCTTTTGCGAGACCACGCCATGGCGTTCGACACGGCTCGGAAGCGGCTGGTGTTGTTCGGAGGAATCGGCGCGCCACTGGACGTGCTCGGGGACACCTGGGAGTTCGACGGCACCAACTGGAGCCGGATCGCCGGCACGCCGTCGCCACCCGACCGGCGACGGCCTGCCATGGCCTACGATTCTGCGCGGAGCAAGATCGTGCTGTTCGGGGGGCTCAATGCTGGCCGGTTCGACGACACCTGGGAGCTGGACGCGACTGGCTGGGCACAGGTGACCACGGTGAACATCCCGCCCGCGCGTTCCAACGCCCGGATCGCTTTCGACTCGAACCGGAATCGAATGGTGCTCTTCGGCGGCGCGCTCAGCTCGAGCGTTCCGACCGGGGACACCTGGGAGTACGACGGGAGCAACTGGACGCAGAAGTTGCCGGCCCGCTCACCGGCGGCGCGACAGGACCACGCGATGGCGTTCGACCCGCGGCGCGGGCAGGTGGTGCTCTTCGGTGGGCTGGACGCCGACAACCGTCCACTGGCGGACTGCTGGGAGTGGAACGGTACGATCTGGACTCCGCTGCCGCTTTCGCCCCTGCCGCCGGCACGCGCGCAACATACGCTGGAGTACGATGCAGGGCGCGGCCGAATGGTCCTCTTCGGGGGCAGCACATCGACCTCCTCGGTCGACCGGCTCGGCGACACCTGGGAGCTGGCACCCGACACGGCCAACGCGACGCCGGCAGCCGATGCCGGCGATTCGGCGCTCGCGTCGACCGGCCGTTCTGTGACTCTTTCGGCGGCCGCCTTCGATCCGGACGACGTCACCCTTACCTACTCCTGGACCCAGGTGCTGGGCCGGCCCGCGACGCTGACCGGGACCGCCACGGCGAACCCGACCTTCACGCCGCCCGCTTTGGACAACTATGGCTTCACCGTGACGGCCAGCGACGCCGCCGGGGCCTTGCAGACAGCCACGGTGCGAGTGTATGCCACGACGCGCAAGCCGCCCGAGCTCGAGTGGTCGGAGCAGACATCGTCCGCAGCTACCCCACCGGCGCGGACGTTCCACGCGATGGCCTACGATTCCGTGCGCCACCGCACGGTGCTCCTCGGCGGCTTCGGCAGCTCGTCGCTGGGCGACATGTGGGAATGGTTCGACCGGCGATGGACGCAAGTGTCCGGGCCAACCCTGCCGCCCACTCGGCGGGAGCATGACATGGTGTTCGACAGCGCCCGGGGACGGACAATCGTCTTCGGCGGCCTGGCCCCCAGCCTGAACCGCCTCGACGACACGTGGGAGTACGACGGCACGAACTGGGTGCGGATCGTGACCGCGGCGACGCCGCCGGCGCGCAATCGCCATTCGCTGACCTACGACTCCGTGCGGCGCCGGACCGTGCTCTTCGGGGGCGCCAACGGCCCCCGCTTGAGCGACACGTGGGAGTACGACGGGAGCAACTGGACTCAACGGACCTCTCCAGTCTCACCTCCGGCTCGGGAGTCGGCGAAGATGGCCTACGACGCCGTGCGCGGGCGCGTGGTGCTTTTCGGCGGCGTCGAGACCGCGGGGCGGCTGGGCGACACCTGGGAGTGGGACGGCGCCCAGTGGATTCGCGTGGTGCCGCCGCGGTCGCCCTCGCCGCGCGCCCAGCACGCGATGGCCTACGACACCGTGCGCGGAAGGGTCCTGGTCCACGGCGGCATCGACCGCGAGGGCCGGGTCCTGGGGGACACCTGGGAGTGGGACGGGCGGATCTGGGCCCCCTTGGCGCTGCCCGAGCTGCCCGCTGCACGCCTCGACCACGCGGTGGCGTTCGACAGCGACCGGGGCCGGTTGGTGATGTTCGCAGGCTCCACGTCGACCAGCTCCATCAACCGGCTTTCCGACACCTGGGAGCTGCACGTCGACGCCGAGGACGCGCCGCCGCAAGCGCTGGCCGGCGAGGCGCGTACAGGTGCAGTCGGCAAGCCGATTCCGCTGATGGGCGGCGCCTTCGATCCGGACGCCGACACGGCCACGTTCTCGTGGAATCTGCTCATCGGCCCGTCGGTGGCCGTGCAGGGCTCCACTAGCTCCGCGGCGAGCTTCACGCCGACGACCGTGGGAGAGTATCTCTTTGGCCTGACGTCCGGCGGCTCTGGCGGCGCGACCTCCTCGGCCGTGGCGGTCTTCGTGGGACGAGCGGCCGCGCTGGTAGGGGCCTGGAGCCAGAGGTCGTCGCCCACGACACCCACGGCGCGCATGAACCACGCGATGGTCCACGACTCGAGGCGGCACGTGACGCTGATGGTCGGAGGGCTCGGCTCGTCCACGGTCGACGAGCACTGGGAGTGGGACGGGCGAGACTGGACGCGGCGGCTGCCGCCGACCTTGCCCGGGGCGCGCCGGGAGCTGGACATGGCATTCGATTCCGGCCGGGGCCGGGTGGTGCTCTTCGGTGGAATCGAGCCCAGCCTGCGGCTGCAGAACGACACGTGGGAGTTCGACGGCGTGAACTGGGTCCAGATGATGACGGCCGGAGCACCATCCACCCGGAAGCGGCACGCGATGACCTACGACTCCGTCCGCAAGCGCACGGTGTTGTTCGGAGGCCGGCTGGCCAACTACCTGGGGGACACCTGGGAGTACGACGGCACCAACTGGACTCAACGGACAACACCAGTCTCACCGCCGGCGCGTGAGCACGCGCGCATGGCCTACGACTCGCTCCGCAAGCGGACCGTGCTCTTCGGAGGCGCCAACTCGGACGGCAGGCTCTCGGACACCTGGGAGTGGGATGGTTCCGTGTGGCAGCGGCGTTTCTCGAGGAAGAGCCCTCCCGCGCGGGCGCAGCACGCCATGGCCTACGACGCCGCTCGCGGCCGCACGGTCCTGCTCTTCGGCATCGGCACGACCGGCGCGCCGCTGGCCGACGCCTGGGAGTGGGACGGTTCGAGCTGGACGCCGTTCGATCCCGGCGTCGAGCCGGCGGGCCGCGCGGATCACTCGGCGGCTTACGACACCGCGCGCGGGCGCATCGTGCTGTTCGGCGGCTCGACCTCGACCAGCTCGTTCGACCGGACCGCCGACACGTGGGAGCTGGCGGCCGATCCGACCAACGCTCTGCACGTGGTGTCAGCCGGGCCGTCCGGCACGGCCACGGCCGCAAGCGCCGCCACGCTGTCCGGCTCGGCCTCCGACCCGGACGGCGTCGCGCTGACGTACGCGTGGAGTCGAATCGGCAGCGTCGCGCTGGCAGGCACGCTGGCAGGCGCGACGAGCTTGCAGGCTACTTTCACGACCTCGGCCACGGGCCTTTTCGGCTTCGAGCTGGCCGTGCGCGACGGCCGCGGGGGATACGCCGAGTCGACGACGGAGCTGGCCGTGCTCGACGACCACCCCGATTCGGCGGCTGCGACGCGCACTCCGCAGGACCGGCTCTCCGACACGGCCGCCGAAGTCGTCGGCTCCATCGAAGCCGCGGGCGACCTGGATTTCTTCCGACTGGAGCTCGTGGGCGGCGAGGCCTACGTCCTCGACACAGTCCTCGACGGCCTGCCGGACTCGGTGCTCACGGTCTTCGACTCCGACGGGACGACGCGACTGGCGGACAACGACGACATCTCCGGGGCGCCGGCGTCACGCGTCGACTTCGTCGCTCCGACACGCGGGCTGCTCTTCGCCTCTGTGCGGGGCAAGCTGCTCGCCCGCGGGACGTACCGCATCCGGCTGACCCGGCGGACAGCGAGCACGGCGACGCCTCTGAGGCTGCAGGCGCCCGAAGGCGGTGTCATAGGCTACGGAGTGTCGAATGACGCGCTCCTGGAGACGACGGGCGTGGACGCCACCGTCATCTTCGACGGCCTGCTGGCGCCGGCCGGAGCGCGGGTGCTGCTCGGGCTCGTCCAGCCCGGCCGCGACGGCGCACAGGTCGTGGCGGAGACGGTCTCCGACGGCTCCGCGAGCTTCGGGGGAGTGCTGCTGGAGCGGGGCTCGAGCTACGTCGCCACCGTCACCGACCCGGCCGGGCGGCAGCTGGCGCAGGGCGTACTGACCGAGAACGGCCCTCCCGTGGCGCGCATCGTGGTGCGGGGAGGCAATGGTGGCCCGCAGATCGTCGAGCTGGACGCAACTCGTAGCGTTTCGCCGCGAAAGCGGCTGCTCTCGTACGCGTGGAGTCTGACGACCGGGCCTGCGGGTGCCCCGGCGCTCTCCTCGACGGCGGCGGTCGTGAAGTACAAGGCGCTGCGCGCTGGGACCTACGTCTTCGGGCTCTCGGCGACTGAGACCGGGCTACCGCCGGTGAGCGCCTCGGCGACGATCGCCATCACGGGAGCGGCGCCCAGGGCGGACGCCGGGCCGGACCGCTATCTCATCCTTCCCGATCCGACGAGCAAGCTGGGCTCCAAGGGTACGACCAACGCGGTGACGCTGGACGGCCGCGCGTCGCGTGACCCGGACGGCCAGACGCTTTCGTACGAGTGGGAGCTGTTGTCGAAACCGGGCGATTCGCGCGTGTTCCAGGACACGCTCTTCTCGAGCACGACGTCGCCGACACCGGTGCTCACGTTCCCGGCAGATACGAGCCTGGACGGGGCGCTCCCCGCGGCGGGCGAGTACGTGGTGTCGCTGACTGTCGTGGACCCGGACGGTCTTTCGAGTCGGGATACGGCGCGAGTCGTCGCGGTGGACCCGAACACACTGCTGCCGTACGCGGACGCTGGCCTGGACCGCGCGGTCGACGTGACGGTGCAGAGCACGAACCCGGCGGAGATCGCCACCGACCTGGTCGATCCGGTGCTGGCGCTTTCGGCGCCGCGCGTAGCTTTCGTCCGGCTGGACGGCCGCGGAAGCCGCGACTCCAACCGGCCGCCACAGCCGCTTTCCTACGTCTGGACGGCACTGGAGGCGCCCGTCGCCGCGCCGGAGCCGCAGCTGGCGGCGACCGCCACACCGTCCTTCGTGCCGGTCGTCGGCGGCGTCTACACCTTCCAGCTAGTGACAAAGAACGCGCGATTCGAGAGCGCGCCGTCGAAGGTGCGCGTGCTGGTCCGGGTGAGAAATGCGTCCAACACGCCGCCCGTGGCGCAGGCCGTGGTGATTGACCCGGCGCGCGGGCAGATCGCGGAGGAGGGCGCTCCCGCGCTGGCGTTCACGACGGGGACCGAGCGGATCGTGCTCGATGCCTCGCGCTCCACCGACCGGGAAGATCCCGAGGGGTTGAAGTACGCTTGGACGCAGACGCTGGGACCGCCCGTGGTACTGGCGCCGTCGGCTGAGGACGCCCGGGTGGAGTTCGTGGCCGCGGCCGCATGCAAATACCAGTTCAAGGTCACCGTGACCGATCCCGACGGAGCCTCGGACGCCTCGAGGGAGCTCGTGCTCCTGGCCGCCGATGTTGGCGACACGCCGCCCGAGCTCGACCTGGTTGCGGTGGCCGGCGGGGAGTCGCAGCCCGGGGAGGCCGTGCCGGACGACCCGTCGGCGCCTTCGCCCCGATCGCTCAGGGTCACGGCGGGCACCACGGTGACATTGAGGGCCACGGCGACCGACCCTGACGTGGGCGTGGCGCCACTAACGCAATCGCTGGCGTTCTCGTTCGAGCAGCTGGCCGGTCCGACGGTTCTGCTGGTTTCCTCGGAGACCACGGCGACGCTGGTGAGCGAGGCGAGCTTCGTGCCGACGACTTCGCGCGTCCATGTTTTCAGGGCACGGGTGGAAGAGCTCGACTCCGCGGGCGCGCCGGTTGGCATTTTCCGTCAAAGGACGATTCGTGTCGTCGTCGACTCCCTGACGAACGGCGTGCCCGTCGCCGCCGCGCGAATCGTCCAAGGGAAGGAGGCCGCCAAGGTCTGCCGGCGCGTGTCCCTGGACGGAGGGGAGTCTGAAGACAGCGGGCCCAACGCAACGTCGGACATCGCGTACCAGTGGGTCCAGGTGCAAGGACCACCCGTGGTCCTGTCGGCGCCCTTCACGAAAATCACTACGTTCGTCGTCCCCGATTTCGGCGACGACGCCTCGAGGACCTACTCCTTCCAGCTGTTCGTCGACGACGCCCAAGACCGCAGTGAGCCCGCAGTGGTCAGCATCGCCGTCGATCCGCTGACGACGCGCTCGGCACAGCTGACGCTGGAGGGCGGACCCAATCTGATCGCGCTCCCTGTGCGGCGCGGGGTCGAAGAGTCGCCGCCGGTTTCACGCGTGCTGGACGTACTGGGAGCGCGCTTCGCAGCCTATCTGCCAGTGGACAGCGGGATCGCGGGCGTCTTCCGGCCCATCGCGGCAGGGTTCAGCTCGATCGCGGACCCTTTGCGGGGACACGACGGCTTCCTGGTCACGGCGCCAAGGCGGCAATCGCCTCGAACCGTCGAGGGACGGCCTTGGGGCAGCACAGACCGCTCACGCCTTCTGCGACGCGGCCTGAATTTGGTCGCCTACCCACGCGACCCGCCAGCGGGCGAAACGACGAGCTCGCTGGCGACCCGGGCCGGTGCCAGCTTCGTCGTCTCGACCGAGGCCGATTCCGTACCCGGGCGGACGCGATTCCGCGTCCATCTGCCGGGCGTTACCGACCCCTCAACGGTCCTCACGGGTCGCGCCTACCTGCTGTCGGTGCCCGACAGCCTCGTGCTGACGTTCCCGGCGTGCGGTCCGTGAGCACCGAGATGCCTGCGCCCCACGGCGGCCGCACGCTGGAGCTCGTTGCGATTCGGGAGGCACTCGAGTTCGCGGTCGAAGCGGCGCAGCTGGCCGGCGCCTTCACCCTGGGCTACTTCAACACCGGCACGCCGCACGAGCTGAAGGCGGACCGCTCGCCGGTCACCGCGGCTGACCGCGGCTCCGAGGAGCTCCTGCGGCGACGGATCGCCAGGGCCTTCCCGGACGACGGCGTGCTGGGGGAAGAGTTCGGCGAGACGCCCGGGCGCTCGCCGGGCAGATGGATTCTCGACCCGATCGACGGCACGTTCAGCTTCATCAGCGGTGTGCCGCTGTACAGCGTGCTGGTAGCCTACGAGTGGGCCGGGGAGCTGGTGGCCGGCGTCATCCACATGCCAGCCTTGCACGAGACGGTCTGGGCGGGCCGGGGGCTGGGGGTCTGGTGGAACGGACGCCGGGCCCGCGTCTCAGAGACGAGTGACCTTGCCGAGGCGCGGGTGCTCTCCTGCGGTTCGAAGATGTTCGGCTCGGGCGACAAGAAGAGCGGCTTCGACCGGCTGGTGAGCGCCTGCCGCGCGGACCGCAGCTGGTGCGACGCCTACGGCTACGCACTGCTGGCAACGGGGCGTGCCGAGGTCGTACTCGACCTGTCGCTCTCCCTCTGGGACACGGCCGCGCTCTACCCCGTGGTGACGGAGGCCGGCGGCACCTTCACCGACTGGAGCGGCCACACCACACCCCACACCTCCGAGGTCATCGCCACCAACGGCAAGCTCCTCCCCGCAGTGCTGGCCGAGCTGCGCGCAGGAAAACCGGGGACACACGACCTATTTTAAAAAAATAGGTCGTGTGTCCCCGGTTTTCCCGGTTTTTCCCTAGACTGGGGCCATGGGCGAACTTGGCATGCAGGGGGAGGGCGCGGGCCAGGCGGCGAGCTCGGAGGGATCGCCGCTGGCGAGGCCGTCGTCGCTGGAGGCCGGGATGAGGCTCTCGGCGGAGCTGCAGCTCACGTATGCGACCGGGGTGGTGGCCGGCACGCTGATGGCGGCGTATCAGATCGTCGATTACGGCGGCGAAACGGGATTCGAGGGGGTCTGGCTGCTCTACGCGTCCACCTTCATCGCCAGCGTGCTGGAGCTGGTGACGGCCGGGATGGTGCTCCACATCATGTATCGCGGCTTCTGGATCGCGATGCGGCTCTTGGTGGAAACGCGAATCGACCAGGGGCTGGCGACGCGAGCGATGGTCGAGGAGTGGGAGGAGGAGATCCGGCAGCTCGATGGGGGTTGCCAGGCGCTCTTCTTCCGCACTTTTCGAATACTGTACGCGGGCATGTTCTGGGGAGCGGTCTTCTTCGGCTGGAGCCTTGCGGCGAGCGATTCGACGGCGCAGGCCTCGCTGGGGTGGCTGCTCTTGGCGGTGGTGCTGCCGGCAAGCCTGGTGAGGCCCGTTGCGAGACGATGGAAGTTCACGCTTCTTCGACCGCAGCTCGAGCGGCTCGAGCGGGCGCTGACGGGGATGCGCCGCAAGGTCGGCCTCTGGTGGCTGGCGACCGACCCCGCGCCGATGAGCCGGCTGCAGTGGGTGGCGCTGGCGGTCGGTTTCGTCATCCTGTCGGTGCTGAACTGGGTGCCAATGATGCGGGCCGAGCTCGAGGCCGACAAGCTCGTCTACTTCCAGGGCAAGGCAGAGCGCATCACGCTCACGTTCCGCCACGGCGGTCTGCAGGCCGGGCTCGACATCGAGGCCAAGCTCAGCGCCAAGGCCACGGCGACGACGACCAGCCTCGAGAAGGCCTTCGAGCGCCTCGGACCCACGACCTACGTGGCCGTGCTCGACCCCGGCATCTTCCGCGCCGGCCCCGTCGAGGTCGAGGTGAAAATGGAGCTCGCCTCCCGTTCCGACCACGGCCAGCTCCGCTTCTCCCTGTCCCGTGCCACCGCCCACTTCCTCGTCAGCCGGTGAAAACTGGGGACACACGACCTATTTTGAAAAGATAGGTCGTGTGTCCCCGGTTTTCCCGGCGTGCAACCGCGGCCCGGCGGCTGCGTAGTTGCATGTGAGTCGCGTCGACTCCGGGGGATTTCCATGACAATGGGACGAAGGACACGGACGAGTCGCTGCGTCGCAGGCGCCATTGCGGTGCTTCTGGCGTTTTCGGCGGCAGTCGAGACGTTGCCGGCCCATGAGCCCTTGCAGCGGGCCGAGTGGGCTGCGAGGGTGCGGGAGAAGGCAGGCGGATACGGCTTCCTGACGCCGCTCATCTACGCGATCACGCGCGGGGTGGAGCTGCATGCCCGGCACGCGGCCGGCGGGCCGCACCCGACGGCGGGGGAGCTCTTCGACTTCGCCTCGGATCGGAAGTTCCTGGGCGGGCTCGCAGGCGACCTGGTATTCACGGCGCTTGCGACCGCGATGACAGCGGGTTTGCCCGGAGGGGGCTTCCTCAAGTCGATCCTGCCGGTGGCGGCCGGGTTCGTCGGCTGGGAAGTGGGCTCGGGGGAGATCGCCCGAAGCGACTGGGGCGCGCTGAGCGCTCAGATCGCCGTGGCCTCGGTGACCCACTTTGCGGCCAACGTCGTACTCAGATCGATTGGATTCCCGGCGGCCGGGCTGGTGGCCGCGCTGCTGTCTTCGGCCGCAGGCATCGCCACCGGCGTCTGGCTGGACCGGCGCCACGAACGCGAGCGCCATGGGCTGGCACCGGTGTTGGCGCGTCCGCCGCCGTCGGGTCCCGGCGCACCCGTGTCTGCCGACAGCCGGGCGCTCTACCGTCAGGTCGTCGAGAAGCTGCGGACCGCCTCGCCTTCGGAGGCCAGGGCCGACTACGAGCGGCTGCGCTCACTTTCACCCGCTCCCGCCGCCGCACGATGACCCCATGACGGGGCCGCCCGGCCGGCGCCGCCGCAGCCCGCGCCAGCATTGACTTCATGGCCGCGTCATGGTACCCTGCGCGGGTTCCCGCCCAGGAGCGGGTCTCTCTTTCTTTCCCTTCAGATCGATGTTCACCAGTCTCAGCGACAAGCTCAAGGCCACCTTCAAGAAGATGCGTGGCTACGGCACGTTGACGGAGGCCAACATTCAGGAGGCCTTACGCGACGTGCGCATGGCCCTGCTGGAAGCTGACGTCAACTTCAAGGTCGTCAAGGCGTTCGTCGACCACGTGAAGGAGAAGGCCCTGGGGCAGACGGTCAACGTCCGCCTCAACCCGGGCCAGCAGTTCATTGGCGTGGTGCATGACGAACTGGTCGCCATCATGGGTGGGCAGGCCGAGCCGCTCCGCCTTTCGGGGCAGCCTCCGACGATCCTGATGATGTGCGGCCTTCAGGGCTCCGGCAAGACGACCACAACAGGCAAGCTCGCCAAGAAGCTCTTGGCCGAGAAGCACAAGCCTTTGCTGGTCGCCGCCGACATCAAGCGCCCGGCCGCCATCGACCAGCTCGAGACGCTCGGCAAACAGATCGGCGTCCCGGTCTTCTCGGACCGCCAGTCGCCCGACGCAGTCGACATCTGCCGCCGGGCCTGCCAGCACGCCATGGAGGCGCTCTGTGACATCGTGCTTCTGGACACGGCGGGCCGGCTCCACATCGACGATGAGATGATGGCGGAGCTGGAGCAGGTGGCAGCCTTCGTCAACCCGCATGAGATCCTCTTGGTCGTCGATTCGATGACCGGCCAGGACGCTGTCCGCGTCGCCGAGGACTTCAACAAGCGCCTGGAGCTGACGGGCGTGATCCTGACGAAGCTGGACGGCGACGCTCGCGGCGGCGCGGCGCTTTCGGTCCGTCACGTGACGGGCAAGCCGATCAAGTTCGTCGGCGTGGGCGAGAAGCTCGACGCGCTGCAGCTTTTCCACCCGCAACGGATGGCCAGCCGCATCCTCGACATGGGCGACATCATGAGCTTGGTCGAGCATGCGCAGGCCGGCATCGACCAGCAGGAGGCCAAGCAGGCCACCAGCCGGATGCTCTCCAGCGATTTCAACCTGGAGGACTTCCTGGGCCAGCTGCAGATGTTGAACAAGATGGGCCCGATCAACAAGCTCCTGGAGCTATTGCCGGGCTACGGCGAGATGTCGAAGGCGATGGACATGAAGGTCGACGAGAAGGAGATGGGTCGCACGAAGGCGATCATCCAGTCGATGACCCTCAGGGAGCGCCGCAAGCCCGATATCCTGAACGGCCCGCGCCGCAAGCGCATCGCCGACGGTAGCGGAACCAGCGTACAGGACGTGAACCAGCTCTTGAAGCAGTTCGCGCAGACCAAGAAGATGATGTCGCAATTCGGAGCCATGGCCAAGAAGAAGGGCAAGGGCCTCCGGATTCCGTTTCCGTTCTGACACCCAATCGAGAAATCACCAGACAGACGCAAGAAACTCGGCCTGGCCCCGCGCCCGGCCGACGGAGACACCGGAAAGGAAAACCAGAGCCATGGCAACAGCAGTCCGTTTGCGCCGGGTGGGGACTCACAAGAAGCCCTTCTACCGGATCGTGGCGACCGACTCGCGCAACCAGCGCGACGGCGCCTTCATCGAGAACCTGGGCATCTACCACCCGATGGAGAAGCCCGCGACCGTCCAGCTGAACGAGGAGCGGCTGCGCCATTACGCCAAGGTCGGCGCGCGCTTCTCCGAGACGGTGAAGTCGCTCTGCAAGCAGAAGGGTCTAAAGGTCTGAGCGGCGGCCCCAGGCATCCGCGAGCGAGGCACAGGTGGAGCAGCAGTCCGTCATAGGGAAGATCGTCGGCGCCCACGGAATCCGTGGCGAGGTGAAGTTGTTGCCTCTCATAGACGACGTCGACTTTCTGCTGGAGCTCGAAGAGCTCACGCTCAGCGGCGAGGCAGAGGTCCCGAGGACGATCGAAGCCTCCAGAGCCCACAAGCAGGTCCTGCTCGTGAAGCTCGAAGGCGTCGAGACCCGCAATGCCGCAGAGGCTCTCGTGGGGCGGGACGCGCTGGTGCCCGGGGAGCTTCTGCCCGAGACACCCGAGGGGAGTTTCAAGTTGAAGACGCTCCTGGGGCTATCGGTCGTCGATCGCGCCGGCGGCACGCTTGGGAAGGTGCGCGATGTCAGCCTCTACGGCGAGCGCAGCGTGCTCGAGGTCGTCCTGAGCGGCGGCCTCGACGTGGCGGTGCCGTTCGTGGCGGAGTACGTGGCAGGAGTCGATCTCGATCACTCCACCGTGACCGTTACCGAGGCGTTTCAGCGGCTGCTGGCGCCGGAGGAGGTGGGCCGGTAAGAGCGGGTCCGAGACCTCCGGCAGCCCGGCCGGACCGGCGAGAATGCGTTTCGACGTCGTCACGATCTTCCCCGAGCTCTTCGAGAGCTTCGCCCGCACCAGCATCGTCGGGCGGGCGGTCGCCAAGGGACTGGTGGAGATCCGGGTTCACGACCTGAGACCGTTCTCGACGACCAAGCATCGCACCGTGGACGATTACTCGTTCGGAGGCGGAGCCGGAATGGTCATGGCGCCGGAGCCCTTCTACAGGGCAGTGGAGGCCATCTCCTCGGAGGTAGCCGCTGCGGGGCCGATCGCGACCCACACCGTGTTGCTCAGTCCGGCGGGCCGACTGCTGGACCAGGACCGTGTCAAGGAGCTCTCCAGGATGCCCCAGATCACACTGCTGTGCGGCCATTACAAGGGCGTGGACGCCCGGGTCGACCGGCTGGCCGACGAGGAGCTGAGCATCGGAGACTACGTGCTCTCCGGGGGAGAGGTCCCCGCGATGGTGCTGATGGACGCGGCGATCAGACTACTCAAGGGCGCCGTCGGCACTTTTGAGTCGGTGGAGGAAGATTCACACTACGAAGGACTGCTAGGTTATCCGGCGTACACCCGGCCGGCGAGCTTCAGGGGACTGGATGTCCCGGAAGTACTCCTGTCGGGTCACCACGCCAACATCGAAGAGTGGCGACACGCCAGAGCCCTCGAGAGGACCCGGGAGCGACGACCCGACCTCTGGGCCAAGTACCAGGAGCGCAGGAGCGCAGGACCCGAAGAGAAGGTCCCGGCCCCGGAGGGCTCCAATCAGGAGGTTAGCGAACATGGACTTCATCGAGAAGCTGGAACAGGCCGAGATGGCCAAGAAGAAGCCGGCTGAGTTCAAGCCCGGCGACACCGTCCGCGTCCACGTGAAAGTGGTCGAGGGCGGCAAAGAGCGCATCCAGGTGTTCGAGGGCATCGTCCTCTGCCGCCAAGGCCGCGGAAAGCGCGAGACGTTCACGGTCCGCAAGCTTTCCGCAGGCGTCGGCGTGGAGCGCGTCTTCCCCATCTATTCGCCGATCATCAAGAAGATCCAGCGCACCCGCGAGGGTCAGACCCGCCGCGCCAGGCTCTACTACTTGAGGGATCGCGTCGGCAAGGCCGCCAACGTCCTCGAGAAGGGCGCTGGCAGGGGACGCAAGAACCTCGCGGTCCCGGCCGACGAGCCGCAGGCTGCTCCCGAGACCGAAGCGCAGGCTTGAGGCCCCGGGTTCGAGGCGTGAGGCTCGACGCCCAGGCGTCGGGCCTCCAGCCTCCCCTTCCCCATGAACCGTCGCCTCCATCCGGCGCGGGCAACCCCACTCGAACCCTGGCTCGAGTCCGTCGAGCTCGCGGGTGAGCGGCGCTCGTTCTCGGGGCATCGGCTGCGTTACCACCCGTTCATCCCGGCGGAGCGGCTCTGTCTTCGCCTTGCCCTGCGGTCCCGCTCCGTCCAGCAGGTCATCCTCGAGCACGCAGGCCACGACCGGGTACTGTCCTCCGAGGTGCTCGCCGTGGAGAACGGCAAGATCGAGTGGAACGTCCGCCTGGTGCGCGGTTGGAACCGCTTCAACTGCTACGCCCCGGGCGAACCCTCCAAGACCTTCACGCTCGACGTCGTCCACCGCTCCCAGGCCCGGGAGTGGCTCGAGACGCTCCTCTACGCCCTCACCTTCGCTCTCCTCATCCGCACGTTCCTGCTTCAGGTTTTCGTACTGCCCGTCGCCTCCCCCATGGAGGCTTCCAGGGCCGGCGACAGGGTCCTGGTGAACCGCATCCACTACGTCTTCTCCCGTCCATCGTCCGGCGACCTGGCGGTCCTCGAGTACTCGCAACCCGGCCAGCCCCGCTTCGTCATGAAACGCGTAGTCGGTGCGGCAGGCCAAACCCTGGAGACCCGAGGAGCGCGAGTCTACGTGGACGACCGGCCCCTAGGCAGTCCGTTCGACTCCCTGGAAGCTACCGGCATCACCTCCGAGGAGCTACCCAACCCGGTGCCACGAATGAAGATCCCCGAGGGCGCCCTCTTCCTGATGAGCACGAGCCAGGTTGCCGGCAGCCGGCCGAGCGCGTGGTGGGGGTTCCTGACCGACCGAACCGTCCTGGGCAAGGCAATCGCCACGTTCGCTCCCTGGGAGCGGCGCGGATGGGTCCGCTAGAGCTGCACGTGGTCCGATTTCGCGACGTTCCCGTACTCCAGGAGGTCCTGGCTTCGGCCAGCCTGCTGGTGGAGGTGCGAGATGCCCGCATCCCGATGCTCTCGGCCGCCTGGCCACTGCCCCGGCGCTTCCAGGCCAAGGAGCGAGTGCTGGTCCTGAACAAGACGGACCGCGCCGAGCCGAACGAGACCGCCCGCTGGGTGGAGGAACTGCGCCGCCAGGGGCAGACCGTCCTGACCGCAAGCGCCATCGCCCCAGGACAGGCGGTCGCGGGGCTCCGGACACTCTTGCAAGAACGCGGCGACGCGCGGCGGGGACGGGCGCTCTTGCGAGCTGCCATCATCGGCCTGCCGAACGTCGGCAAGTCGACCCTGCTGAATGCCCTGGTGCGCGCCAGCCGATCGGCAACGGGCGACCGGCCCGGCATCACTGTCGGCAAGCAGTGGGTCAAGCTGGGGCCGGCCGCGTACCTGCTCGACTCCCCGGGCGCCATGCCTCTGGCGGACGGCATCGAGCGGCGCCTCCCGGAGCAAGCCTTCAAGCTGGCCCTCTGCCGCATCCTGCCCGATGGCAGAGTGGAGCCCGAGGATGTCGCGGTCGCTTTCCTGGAGTGGCTCCGTAGGCCTAGGGCCTCGGCCCGGGCCAGTGGCCCCTATGCAGAACTCCTGGCGGCCCAGACTCCCCCGTTCGAGACGCTCGACCTCCTGGCCCGGCGCCTCTCACTGCTGGCTCCCGGCGGCCGGCCGGATAGCTCTGCAGCCGCCCGCCGGATCATGGTAGATTTCGCATCGGGCAAGCTGGGCCGTTTCACGCTGGAGAGAGTACCTCAGGCCCCGACGCGCCCGGAGTCCCAGGAAGCCCGATCCCGATGACCAAGAAGCAGGTCCATGCCACCGCCCGCGGCGTCTCCGGTGGCGCGCGAACGACACCCGCGGCCGCCGCGGTCCTGCTGGCGCTGGGTGTGCTGCTGACCACGACCGTCCTGTCTTTCGACGTCCTGCGCCCGCAGGGAAGCGCCCACTGGGAGGCCGGCTCCGTCGCCCCGCGCACGGTCTTCTCGGACATCGAAACGATTGTCCCCCTGGCCGGCGCCGAGCCCCACACCATCCTGGAGGGCGAAGCACTCGTGCGCGCAGGCGACGTCATCACCGACCAGCAAGCGGAGGTCCTCCGCTACCTGGCCAACCTCCACCCCAGGCCCAGCCGTCTGCTCAACGTCACGGGTAACCTCCTCCTCACGCTCGTCCTGGTCCTGCTGCTGGGCGTGGCCGTGCTCGATCTGGGCAAGCCGGTGCTGCACGAACGCATCAACGCCTGCCTGCTGCTGTTCGTCTTCGCGGGTGCCGTCACGGTGCTGAAGATCATCACCACCTTTGTCGAGCCGCTGTTGCGCAGCACGGCGCTGGCGGCCCTCAATCCCGTGCCGACGGCTGTGATGCTGGTGAGCATCTTCCTGGGCCGGGAGCTGGCCGGGCTGGTCAGCATCCTGCTCTCTGTGGTGATGCTCTGCACGGTGGGTAGTAACACGGAGCTGCTGGCGGCCACGTCGCTGGTCGCCAGCCTGGTCAGCCTTCACGCGGTGAGCCAGCAGGACTCGGAGCGCTCCGACGTGCTGAAGGCAGGCTTCGGAGTGGGTTTGGTCAGTGCGCTCACGATCCTGGCGTTCGCTCTCAGCTCCCGCTCGTCGGCCTCGTCGGTGACGTTTCTGTCTGTCTTCGGCGACTGCGGCGTCGGCCTTGCCAACGGCGTCCTGACGATGATCGTCGTCCTCGGGATGATGCCGCTGCTGGAGAACTCCTTCAACGTCATCACGACGACCAAGCTGCAGGAGCTGCTCAACCCCAACCATGCTCTCATGCAGAAGCTTATCCGCGAAGCCCCGGGCACCTACCACCACAGCGTCAATGTCGCGGCCCTGGCGGAAGCGGCCGCCGAGGAAGTGGACGCCGACCCGGTGCTGGCCAAGGTCGCGGCCTACTACCACGACCTGGGCAAGACGAAGCGACCCTACTTCTTCATCGAGAACCAGATCGGCGGCGTCAACTACCACGACAACCTCTCGCCGCACCTGTCGCGGCTCATCATCCACAGCCACACCAAGGACGGCGTGGAGATCGCCAAGAAGTTCAACATCCCCAAGTGCATCACCGACGTGATGCTCGAGCACCACGGCACGGACCTGGTCGCCTACTTCTTCCATCGCGCGCGTCAGGACGGCGAACCGGGCGGCACCGACGTCGAGGAGCAGACTTTCCGCTACAGCGGCCCCAAGCCGCAGACGCGCGAGGCGGCCATCGTGATGATGGCCGATGGAGTCGAGGCCGCCAGCCGGACGCTCAAGAAGCCGACGCCGGCAAACGTCGAGGCGCTGGTGACCAAGATCATCAACGACCACTTTGCCGACGGCCAGTTCAACGAGTGCGACATCACCAAGCGCGACCTGGAGCTTATCCAGGCGCGGATGTCGAAGACGCTGACCAGCATGTTCCACAATCGTGTCTCCTACCCGGAGGGCTTCCAGCCCGTCGAGGAAGAGCCTCCGCCCCCACCGCCCCCGCCGCGCCTGGCCGTCGCCGGGAAGTGAGGGAGCGGGCCCGAATCGTGGTCCTCAGGGGGACCTTCATCCGATGCAATTGCTGATCGACGACCGCGCGGGGCATTTCCATATCTTCGCCGGCCGTCTCAGGAGCGCGGCCGGCCGGATGGGGCGCGCGCTAGCTCTGCCGCCCGAGACGGTCGTCTCGCTCGTTCTCTGCCCCGTGCGAACGCTGTCACGGCTCGGGCTGCGACACTTCGGCCGCGGAGCGGCCACGGACGTCATCGCGTTTCCGACCGGGTTCGACGGGCTCCCCGGGCTTCTGGGAGAGATCTGGATCGCCCCGGATATGGTCGCGCGAAACGGATTGGCATTCGGAAAGGGGCTCAACGGCGAGCTCCTCTTCGTGCTGGCGCACGGGCTTCTCCATCTGCTGGGCGAGGACGATGACACGCCGCGGCGGCGGGCGGCGATGTTCCAGAAGCAGGAGAAACTGCTGGCGGCGTGCCGCCTGGGCCAGGGGGAGCTGCCCAAGGTCATCGCACGACCGGGCAGCCGCGGAGGCCGCTGATGCTGGCGCTCTTGACGTTGAGCGTGCTGCTGGCGCTGCTCTTCGCGGGCGCCGAGGCCGCGCTGTTGGCGCTCTCGGAGGAGCCACACGGGCGGCTTCGCGATCCGTTGCCACCCAGGCTGGAACGGATGCTGGGTGACCCTGAGCCGCTCTTGCACTCGCTGGCGCTGGGGAGCGTGGCATCCGTGACGCTGGCGGGAATCAGTCTGACTTTGCTGGCACTGCGCAGCCGCGGTCCCGGGGCCGGGCTGGTGCTGTCGCCGCTTCTGCTCGTGCCGCTGGTGGCGGTGTTGACGGAGATAGTGCCGCGCCTGATCACGCGGCGGCTGCCCGGCTCGTTCCTGGCGGCCATTCTGCTGCCGCTGGCGGCGTTCGCGCGGGTGTCGCGGCCTTTGGCCCTGGGCGGGAAGTGGGCGGCCGAGAGAATCTCGGCCTTGGCGGAACGCGTGCTGGTCCTGGAGAGCGCGACCGGCCGGAGCGGGTCGGACGCCGGACCCAGGCGCGCGGCGCCCGAGAGCTTCGAAGACGAGCAAGAGCAGATGATCGACAGCGTGCTGGAGTTCGGCGACACGCTGGTGAAGGAGGTCATGATCCCCAGGCGCGACATGGCGGCGCTGCCGGTGGAAGCGGGTCTGGCACAGGCGGTGGCGCTGGCGCGGGAGACGCAGTACTCGCGGATTCCCGTATACCGGGAGAAGCCAGAGAATGTCGTTGGGGTCATCCACGCCAAGGACCTGTTGCCATGCGCTCACGGGCTGAACACGGAGCCATTCGACCTGATGCGACTGGCCCGGAAGCCTTTCTACGTGCCAGGTGTCATGACCCTGGACGATCTGCTCGCGGAGTTCCAGATCCGGGGAACGCACATGGCCTTCGTGGTCGACGAGTTCGGCAGCACCGCGGGGCTGATCACCCTCGAAGACGTTCTGGAGGAGATCTTCGGCGACATCCAGGACGAGCACGACCGCGAAGAGCAAGCCATCCGGCGTGTCGGACGGGCAACCTGGATCGTGGACGGGAGGGCACCGATCGACGCGGTGGAGGCCTCGCTAAAGCTGACGCTTCCGGAGACGGGGTGCGAGACGATTGGCGGGGTCGTCTTCCAGACGCTGGGGCACCTGCCCGAGCCCGGCGAGACCTGCACGGTCGAAGGGCTTTCGATGGAGGTGCTTCGCGTCGAGAAGCGGCGGGTTCAGGAAGTGCGGATTTCGGCCACCGGGGCCAAGGGGCGGTGGCGGTCAATCGCCCTGCAGCAGGTGGACGAATGACGTTGGCGCTTGCAGGGGCCTTTTTTCTGAGCGCCGGGCTGCTCTTCCTCTTCAATGGGCTGGAGAGCGCGCTGGTCCGGCTCAGCGGCTCTTCCGGCAGAGGGTCGATGGCTCGGCTCAAGGCGCGCCTGCAGGCGGCCGCGCTTTCGGACCCCGAGCGGCTGCTGGCCTTTGCCGTGACGGGCAGCGTGCTGGCGTCGACCGCGGCGGTTCTCTCGGCGGCCGGATTCTGGTTCAGCGCACTCCGGGGACGGGAGCTGGAGGCCGCCGTAGTCGCCTTCGTCGTCACAGTGCCCGTGCTTTTCGTGCTGTGCGAGACGCTCCCCCGCCACCTGTTCCGCAAGCACTCCGAAGAGCTGCTGCGACGGCTGGAGCGGCCCCTGGCGGTCGCTTACCGGCCCTTCGGCTGGCTGCTCGGGTTGATGGGGCACCTTCTCTGGGAGCCAGGTGGGGCCGGCGGCATCCCCAGGATTCCCCTCTCCATCCGCGCCACTCGCGAGGAGCTTCAGCTGTTGCTGGCGCGGGGTGAACAGACCGGGCTGGTCGGTTCCGCGGGCCGCCAGATGATCTCCGGAATACTCGAGGCGCGCCACCAGAACGTGGCGGGACTGATGCAGCGACTCGTCTCCGTCGTCTCGTGCCCCGAGACCTCCTCGACGGGGGTGCTGGTCTCGACCGTGGTGCAGAGCGGATTCACACGGATACCGGTCTGGAGCGGATCTGCGGATCGCATCACGGCCGTCGTTCACGCCACGGACCTGCTGCCGGCGGCGGCGGGCCAGGAAGGGGAAATGTCAACGCTGCTGCGAAAGCCGCTGCGAGTGGCGCCCTCCCTGACGTTGGTCGAGATGCTGGCGCTGTTCAAGTCTTCGCGAGGCCACCTGGCGATCGTCGAGGCCGAGCCGGGCAAGGCGATCGGCCTCCTGACGATCGAGGACGTGCTGGAGCGGATCATCGGCGAGATCAAGGACGAGCACGACCCGAAGGAAGCCGGCATCCGGCAGCTTTTCCAGGACACGTTCCTGGTCGACGCCGTGCTCGATCTCGGCACGGTGAACCGGCGTCTGGGGCTGGCGCTTCCCGCCGGAGACTACGACACGCTCAGCGGATTCCTCCTTTGGCTATTCCGGAAGATCCCCTCCGTGGGCAACGAAACCAGCTTCCACGGCGTCCGGTTCTTTGTCACCAAGGCCGACGACAAGCTCGTGGAGCAGGCCATCGTGAAGAAGCTGCGCCGCCCCTGAACGACCGTACAGGTTGTTCTAAATCGCGTCCCAGAAACGACCGATACAGGAGTCGAGCGGGCGCGGCCGTCCGGGCTGTCCGCTCGACCCGTCGATGAGTCAGCAGATTTCGAGAGCATCGAGCCAGATGGAGGCCGCATTTGCGTGCGGCCAGGCGCCCGCCGCCCCGAGACGTTCGGGCTGGCGCAGGACGCTGCTGTCGAGCTTGCTCGGGTTGACCCTGGCGATGTCTCCGCTCTTGATCGGCTCAGCGCCGACCACGGATATGTCGCTCCTGGTGGCGATGGCGACGATGACCGACGTGCGAGATTCGCTCGAGGAGAAGCGGATGTTGCTGGAGGGGGCCGTCCGCCGGGCCGGAGAACTCGGGCGCGACTCGGCGGAGCTGGCGCAGCTGCAGGGGCTCTGCGAGGTGCACTTCCGCAATGCCCGGGATATCCAGGGGCTGGCGGTCGGATTCCTGGGCACCTCATCACAACGTTATCCAGACTTCGGAAAGTACTGGGACAACTACAGGCAGCGGCTGATCGAGACCTGGACTCAGATCCGCAAGCACCACGAGGCGATCGTGGCGTTCGCGCCCGGCGCCCAGGTCGCGCCGCCGGCCCCAACCCCTGTCGCCGCGAGCCCCGCGCCCGCAAAGCGAGACGTCTCGAGCGAAACGGCCAGCTCCCGGACCTCAGAGCAGCAGGAGCTGCTGGCAGTCTATCGGGAAGCCTACAAGCGCTACTCCGACGGGACGGTGGAGGCGCTCCAAGACGCGCGGGGACGGTTCGAGAAGCTGCTGGCGCGGGAGCCGGCGTTCCATCTGGCTCGCTACTGGCTGGCGCGCATCCTGTTGACGCAGGGGCATCCGGTGCAGGCCCGGGAGCACGCCCGGACGCTGGTGGCGGACCAGCCCGGACTGAAGATGGCGAAATCGCTGCTGGCCGAGGCCGAGAAAGCGCTCAAGCGCGGACGCGGACCGGCAACGGCCACCGCGATGCGGGGCCGGACGCGGCTGATGCCCTTCATGAGCAGCCACGCGGTTGCCAGCCGCCCCTTGCCCGAAGAGCCCTGACGAGGTTGGACGCGGGCTGGCGCGGGGGCAGGCCTGGTGCCTTGCTTCAGGGGTGCATCACGCCGACCTCGGCGTGAGTGCATGATCGGGTCGCCGTAAGCGAAAAGTCACCCGGCATGATGGCTGGATGCTCGGGCTGGGTCAATGAAGACGGAGCTTCCGCCACTCGAGAAAGACTCTGTCAGCCGGCTTACTGGGCGTTCGTGAACGGCGAATCGAGGCCGTAGCGGCGGAAGAAGGTGCTGATCTGACGCTGGCTCTCGTCCTTGGCGGCGGTGTGGACGGAGTCGTAGTCGGCCGGGTTGTTCCAGTTGTAGCCGATGCTGCCGCCGGAGTCGTGGGAACGGGAGCTGACGAGCTGCCCGTTCACATAGCGGCGCTCCGTCACGGTCATCACAAAACCGACGTTGCCGCTTCCGTTGCCGCGAGCCGCTTCCTCGCGGAGCCGGTCTCGGAGCGGGCCGGGCGAGGTGGGCAATAGCACCCGGTCGCCGCCGTCGGTTTCGACCTCGACCGGCCTGCCGGGTTGCGGGGGCAGCGCGCGCACGGAGGCGACGGGCGGCAGCGTAGCCTTACCAGGGTTGACCAGCACAGGGTTCTTCCCCGGACGGCCCGCGAGCCGGTTGAGCTCCTCGGCGACGGCCTGCTCCAGCTGCGGCGCGGGCAGCTCTCCTTTCTCACAGCGCTCGGCTAGGTCGCGCAGCTTGTCGAGCGTCGCGGCGTCCTCGCGCGTGTAGTTCGGCTTCTCGACCGGCTTGGTGAGGGGCGAGCGGGGCTGGTAGCGAATCTCCTCGTTCAGGTTCCGGCTGGCCGTCACGTTGTGGTTGGCGGGGAAGTCGAGCCGGGCGAGATTGCGCAGGGTGAAGCTCTCGCGCCCATCGGAGTCAGCGCCGGTCACGGTGGTTTCGAGGTAGTAGGATTCGTCGGGCGACTTCAGCTCGGCGTCGTCGGCCTTGGGCTCGCGCAGCTTGAACTCGAGTGCGCGCAGCTGAATGCCGCCGACTTCGCCGACCTCGGAAGCGGGCTCGCCTTCAGCTGCCCCCAGCCGCCGGCAGAGCCGGTAGAGGCCGCCGACCGGGGCGGGCTCCAGCGAGTAAGTGACGGTCTCGGCGTCGCGGGTGGCCCGATCCTGGCGGCCCGGGTCCGACGACGGCACATAGAAGCTGAGGTGCTTGCCTCCGGGCGAGATCCAGACCGGCACCTGGTGGTCTCCGAAGCGGTTCTTGATGCGGCCCTGCGCGTCTCGCTCCACCGGCGTCGTCACCAGGCGCCTCAGGTCCGCTTGGACGGTGGCCAGGGCCAAGGTCGCCGACTGCAGGGCGTCCGCGCGCCCCTGGGTATCGCGATTGAGCCGCGTGGCGGAGTAGAAGACTTCGTACAATGCGCCGAGGAGAACAGCGAAGAGCGCGATGGCGACGAAGACCTCGACGAAAGTGAAGCCCCGTCGGGAGCGCCCGGCCCTCGAATCTCTCGATCCGTCCCGCCGCGACGTGCCTGAAGTCCGCTGCGCCATGCTCCACCTCCTTTGTAGAGCATGACCGTCCCTCCCCCCGCCTGAGGAGCCTTCCCGCCCCGAAACCGGGAACTTCCGTCACCAAGGTGACGCCTGCACCGAGAAACCCGTGGCGTTTACCTGTACCGGGTGTTCTTACCGGATTCTCTCAGGCGCCGCCGGTGGCGCGGGGAGCGGTCTTTGCGAGGGCCTTCCGGGCGAACTCGTTGCCGGGCTCGCGCTTGAGCGTGTGGGCCCAGGCCTTGCGAGCCATTTCGCGTTTGCCAATCGACCAGAGAAGCTTGCCGAGGAGGTTGGTGACCTTGGCCGGCACGTCCTTGTGGGAGCGGAGGGATTTCAAGAGAATGCCCGCCGACTTCTTGTAGTCGCCCGCGCGAGCTACCTGCACGGCTTGCTGAAACTCGGTTTCGATGGCATCGGCGGCCCCTGCTGCATCGGCCGTTGCGGCGGCTTCTGCGGCCGAGGGAACGGCCGGCACAGCGGCGGCGGTGGGGTCGGCCTTGGGGGTCTCGTCGGCGATCTCGGTATCCAGCGCCGAAGAGAGGTAGCCGGCCAGCTCCTCCGGGGTGAGGTCGGCGCTGTGGACGGTGGCAACCAAGCCCTCGGCCTTGGCCTTGAAGGTCTTCTGGAACTGGGTCTCGACGGCCGTGAACAGATCGGCCAGACCGCCTCGGAACTGGCCGCCGGAGAAGCCGGCGTCCTTCTTGGTTGAGACAGCGGGGATGGGGCGGGCGATGCCTTCCTTGCGGATGAGGACGACGCGGTCGTCGGCGTGGTAGGCCAACCCCAGGCTCTGGACCAGGCCCGGCAGCTCCTTCTTGTAGTTGAGGAGGCCTTCGCTGAAGCTGACCAGTGTGTCGATCTCGCCGCCGATGACCAGGTTCTGGTTGTAGAGCCGGCAGATGGCCATGATCATGATGTCGGCGGGCACCTGCTGGCGCAGGATGGGGGCGGCGGTCTGCTGGCCCGGGCCGCGGGTGACGAGCACCTGCTCCGTGCCGATCTTCTTGATCGTCATGCCGGGAGCGGCTTCCTCGCCCTCGGCGAGCAGGGCAAAGCGCCCGTCGGCTCGCTTCGCGACGAGCAGGAAGGAGGTTCCGGCGCCGATCGATTCGACGAACGTGGCGCCCGAGACAGCGAACCAGTCGCTACCGTCGGAAGCGCAGACGGGATGAACCAGGAGCACGAGAGCCGCTAGGACTGACAGCGCCTTTTTCATGCCCGAAATTATAAGAACGAGTCGGGGAACGTCAATGGGGGAAGGCCTGGGAAGTGAGGCTTGAGGGGTGAGGGCACAGCGGTACTACGGGAAGGTGGGGTCTCGTGCTACATTCCGCGGCTGGGGGCGGAAGCGCGGAGGTCGCATTGTTACTCAACGATCCGATTCATGGCTTGATCCGGCTCAACGAGCTGCAGCGGGACCTGATCGCGCTGCCGGAGCTGGCGCGGCTGTCCTGGATCAAGCAGCTGGGGCTTGCGTTCCAGTCGTTTCCGGGGGGGACGCATTCGCGGCTCTGTCACGTGATCGGTGCCAGTCATGTAGCGGGCGAGATGGCCCGGGCTCTGGGGTTGAGCGACAAGGAGACGCTGCTGGTGCAGGCGGCGGGGCTGCTGCATGACGCCGGGCATACTCCGTTTTCGCACGCGCTGGAGAGCCTGCTGCCCGGCGACCACATGCACTACACGCGGGACCTGGTCGGCGGAACCGTGGTGATGGGGCTGCCGGGAGCGGGGCGGCTGCCTCAGGTGTTGGAGTTCCACCGCATCGATCCATCCGAGGTCGGCGCGTTGATCGAAGGCCGGCATCGCGACCGCGTGCTGCAGGCAATCATCTTCGGGGACGTCGACTGCGACCAGCTCGACTATCTCTTGCGCGACAGCTACTTCTGTGGCATCAGCCACGGGAACATCGATCTCTACCGCATCCTCTACACGCTGAAACTGGATCGTGAGCACCAGGAGATCGTCATCGAGGAGAAGGGCGTCGACGCCATCGAGGAGATGCTGGTGGCGCGCGACCACATGTACAGCGCGGTCTACGGTCACAAGACGGGGCGCATCGGCGAAATGATGCTGCTGCGGGCCATGCAGCTCGCCGAGCGGCCGGTCGACGGATTCCAGGAGATGACCGACCACGAGGTTCTCATGCGGCTCGAGGGAGCGGGCGAGCTTTCGCGCACGCTGATCCGGCGCGTGGTCTTCCGGGACCTGTACAAGACCGCCTACCGGGTCGACAGCGCAGGGCGCGACGAGATGGCCGCGCGAGTGATGCGGCTGATCGAAGCCAGGGCGGCGCGCGAGCTGGAGAACGAGATCGCGGCCGGCGCCGGGCTCGGGGCGGGCGAGGTGATTGTCGACCTCCCGGTGAACGTCTTCAAGCTCTCCGAGCCGCGCCTGAAGAAGTTCAACCTGCGCGTGCTGCGCAAGACGGGAGAGGTAGTTCCGTTGCTGGAGCTTTCGGCCTTGGCGCGGGCCCTGACGCAGAAGGAGTCGACCCACACCATCTTCGCTACCTACTGCGACACGGCGAACCGGGCCAAGGTCGAGGCCGTCTGCGGCCGGATGCTGGCCTAAAAGTCTGCTATCCTGGGAGTCGATGCGTGGCCTGGTGGTGACGGCCGCGCTTCTCCTCGTGGCAGCGGGGAGAGCGCCGGCGCAGTTCGTGCGATTGGAGCTGGGCAGCGGGGCCAACTTGGTTTCGCTGCCGGCCGGTGCCGTGGCGACTGCCGCGTACCGGGCGTCCGACTTGGTGCGCGACACGGGAGCGACGGCCATTCTCGTGCCAGGCACGTCCCCACCCGTCCTCTACGTCCCCGGCATCGCCCCGCGGAATTTCGAGCTGCCGGCGGGCAAGGCAGTGCTGGTGTTGACCGGCGCCCGACGGCGAGCTGTCCTGCGGGTAGCGACCGGGCCGCTCTCGCCCTTTCCGCGCGCACGCATCGAGCCCGCTACTGGGCTGCGCCTGGTGCCGGTCGGACTGCCGCTCTTTGCCGGCGCGCGGGCACGCCCAGGGTCGGCCGAGCTCGCCGCCGCGACGAGTGCCACGGCCGTCATCCGGACGGCTATAGATCCGGCCGACGGCCGGGCCCGCTTCGAGACGCACGCGCCCGCGACCGGCGGAACGGGCTTTCCGCTCGAACCCGGGGCGGGATACTTGCTGTCAGTGCCTCCCGGGGCGACGACGACCACTCTGGAGCTCTACGCCGACCTGAATTCTGACGGTCTTCCGGACAGCGCGCCGGCCCTTTCCGGCGGCTCTGCCGGGGACGCCGACGGGGACGGGCTCGCGAACCTGCTCGAGCTAGCGCTCGGCACCGATCCCGCGCGGGCGCAGACCGACGGCGACGGCGTCCACGACGGTTATGAGCTACTGCGCGGGACCGACCCGTTCGACGCTGCCCAGCGCCCCCCTCCCCCGCGCGTGACCGCGCTGAGCGTGACCGAGTTGCCGGCCGCGCAAGGGGGATCTCTGACGCTCGACGGCGAGGGGTTCGAGGGGTTCCTGGTGGTCCAGCTCACCGACCCGGCTTCGAGCTTCCTGAACGCCGCCACACTGGTCAGCCCGACGCGCATCTTCGGGCAGGTTCCTGCCGGGCTCGCACCGGGAACTTACGACCTGCGCGTCACCACCCCGGCCGGTACCAGCGGCACCAGCAGCGCCCGCCTGACGCTGCGCTCGGCCGATCCGGCCTTCGCGGCCAACGTCTACCCGATCTTCCGCAGACGGTGCATCAGCTGCCACGGACCGGGCAGTGGCAACGGCCAGTGGGCCGCATCGAGCGCCGCCGAGAGTTTCTCTGCGATCCAGAACCGCGGCGTCGTCGCCGTCGAGGACCCCGAGGCGAGCCTGCTCCTGGCCAAGCCATCCGGCCGCGTTCGAATGTCGAGCGGCGTCATCATCTTCTCCTCGACGTCCGACCCCGACTACCAGACAATCCTGCGCTGGATTCGCGCCGGCGCCCCCAACAACTGAAGCCGCCCTACTTCATCAAGCCGGCGTAGATGGCCCGCTCGGTCATCTCCTGCTTGCTGCGCTTGAGCGACTGGCAGACGGCGAGCAGGCGGTCGGCCAGCTCCTTGGGCACCTTCAGCTCTTTCTTCTTGCGGTCCATTCCCGGGTAATCGACCGGGAACCCCAGGAAGGGCTCCTTGAGCTTGGCGCTGTGGGCAAAGTCGAGCGCCCGAGCCAGCCTGAGCGTGAGGATCTGGTTCTCGCTCAGGTCCTGGTGCTTCTGGAGCAACGCGGTCCAGATGCGGGGATCGATGAGGAAGTCCCAAGAAGCGGTCTCGGCCTTGTTCTGCTCGCAGAACTGGCTGAACTGGCGGGAGTAGCGCTGAGCTTTGCCCGCGCTGATGATCTCGGTCTTGCCTTCCAGAACGAACCCGGGGCACTCGTCGGCTCGCAGGTGGATCTCCACTGGAGGGAACTGGGCGCTGACGGCAAGCAGCATCTGGATGAGCTGCGCCGCGTCGACCAGCTTGTCCCGGCAGGCCAGCGAGCCCCAGGCGTCCGCCGGCTCGCCCGGATCGGACTGCACCAGCGATGGCAGCTCCGAAAGCCAGAGCCGCTTCTCAGCCTCGCCGGTGAACACCTCGTGAAACCGCCCGTACGCGACCGTCCGGTTGGTACGCTCACCGAGCAGGTTCTTGATCTCGTAGAAGATCTCCATAGCATCGCCGCCGTCCTCGAACTTAGCGCGGGGCCGGGAGTCCGTCAACTGATAGAATCCCCGGGATGCGGCGCAGAACTGCTCCCGTCGAGGGCGTCCCTGCGGAGGCGGGGAGACGCAATCGATTGGCCCGCGAGGCAGGCTTCATACTCCTGATATGGATGTCGGCTGCCGTCTACTTCTGGCCCGTCCTGTTCGAGGGCAAGTCGCTCTACTTCCGCGACACGGTGGCGATCTACATGCCGCAGGCGCGAACCATGATGGAGGGCTGGCGATCGGGCCAGATTCCACTTTGGGAGCCAAAGCTGGGTTACGGCTATCCCTTTCAGGCCGACCCGCACTCAATGGTCTTCTACCCGCTGGCGGTGATCCTGTTCCTCTTCCCCTGGCCGCTTGCGTACAACATTTTCACGGTAGTTCACGTACCGCTGCTCGGGACGCTCCTCTACGCGCTGCTGAGACGATGGCGGATGCCGGGCCCGGCGGCCGCCTTCGGGGCAGCCGTGGCGATGTTCTCGGGCTTCACGGCCAGCAGCACATGCCTGACGACCTTGCTGCGCGGGCTCACCTGGGCGCCCGCTGCTCTGCTGGCGTTCGACTGGTACCTGCGGAGCGGCGGCGCGCGAGCGGTGGCCGCAACCGGCTTCCTCCTCGCCGTGCAGGGCAGCGGTACCGATCCGCAGTACGTCTTCTTCAGCGGCCTGCTCGTCGCCCTCTCGCCCTGGCTGCGCCCCTTGCCTGTTTCGGTCTCCGCCCCGCGACTGGCTGGCGGCCTCGCCGGCGCCGCCACGGTTGCGGGGGCGCTGCTCGCCTACCAGTTCCTTCCCCTGGCCGAGCTGATCGCCCAGTCCAACCGGCGGGCCGGCCTGGCCACGCAGGAAGTCGCCGGCTACGCAGTGCGCCCCGTGGAGCTGCTCAACCTGGCCGTGCCCGTCGCCTTTCCAGATCCTGTCTCGCCTTACTACTATTTCAGCTATCACAAAACCTCGATTCCCCTCTACGGCGAGCTCTACTTGGGCGTCTTCGTCCTGGCGCTGGCTGCGACTGCTCTCATCCGGCCCGGGCGCGTGACGCCAAGGCTGCGCGCCGCGGGCGCCTGGCTCGCGTTGGCGCTCGGCGCGCTGCTGCTCTGCCTGGGAGATTCGCTTCCGTTCTTCGAGTGGCTCAACCGGCTCGTGCCGCCGCTGCGTTCGTTTCGCTATCCGTCCAAGTACTTCCTGCTCACGAACCTGGCGGTGAGCGTAGCGGCGGCCTTCGGATTCGAACAGCTCTGGCGAGGCCGCCGCAAGAGCCTGCGCGCCGTGTCCCTGCTGCTTGGCGCGGCGCTCCTCGCCGCGGCCGCCGGCTGGGGGCTGATCGCGACCGGCGGCGACACTCTGGCCCGGCGGTTCGTGGGGTGCGACGAGGCTACCTGGAGCACCCTGGGCGAAGTATCGGCGGCGCTCGTCAGTCGCTCGAGCGCCGATCTGCTGATGCTGGCGGGCATGGCTGGCGCAGCAGCCGCCGTGCTGGGGTTCGCGCTCGGGGGGCGGGTTCCCGCGCGCGCCGCGGCGGCCTTCGTGGCAATCGTCGCCCTGGTCGACCTGGCGGCCACCACCGTGCGCGACGTGCTCGTCACCGACGACGCGCTCGTGGACTACCGGCCGGTGACCGCGCAGAAGCTCCTCGCCGGCACTTCCATGGCTCCGCCCCGCTTCCTCACGACCGGCCTGGGCGACATGTCGATCCGGCTCGATCGCACGGCCTTCTCCGGCTTCTATCTCGAGACCGCTGCCATGACCGGCAATCGAGGCGTCCTGCATGGCGCCAACGGCGTGGCCGGAGAGACCTCGGTGCGGCTGGCCGGCTACGAGCAGCTGCGGCGGCTGATGCTGGGACCCATCACCCCTGAGCTCGAGGCGGTCGCGGCGGCGACGGGAGTGGAGCATCTGCTCTGCCGTCCAGGACCGGGTGATCGAATCGACGAGGGGCGAGTGGTGACCCGCAGCGGCCCCGTGGTCATGCAGCGGCTCCCGGGAGCGAGCAGCCGAGCGTTCATCGCCAAGAGCGCAATGCCGATCTCCGCGGGGCGGGTCCGGACCACAACGGAGCTGGTCCTTTCGCTGGCGCAACGCGCCGTCTACGAGACGGCCGGAAACCCGGGCGGTGAGACCGAGAAGCTCCGGGTCGGCGGTCCCGATCGGAGGCCGGCGCGCGTCGGCCGCTGCGAGGTGGAGCGTTACGGGACCCAGGAGCTGGCCGTCTCGTTCGAGCTCGAGGGCAAGGGGCTACTGGTAGTTCTGGACCAGCATTATCCGGGCTGGAAGGCCTTCGTGGACGGCCGGGAGCGGCCCGTGCTTCGAGTGGCGGGGGCCTTTCGCGGCGTGGAGGTCGAGGGGGGCGAGCGCCGGCTCCTGATGCGCTACGACCCTTGGACGTTCCGCATCGGCTCGCGCGTCAGCGCGCTGACGCTCCTGGCGACATTGGTCCTGCTGGTGCTGCCCTGGGGGCGCAGTGCGCGCGAGAGGTTCCTGGCTCAGATCCGGTCGTCGGGGACGTAGGATTGAGACTGGGAGGATGAACCGGCTCCCGGACCAACGGGCGGCTCGGTTGCGGCTGGCTCGCTCTCGAGAACGTGATCGGGATCGGGGTCACCTTCGGGCGCCGGGATGCGAGTGGCTGCGGGAACGTGGACCGGTGCACCCACCGGGCGCTCCAGCCGCGCAATCCTGCGCTCGAAGTCGACGGCCACGTCCTTGATGAGACTGCGGAGGTCGTTCAGGTTGGCGCGCGTCAGGCCGCCCGAAGCCTCACCGGTCACTGGCGACTTCTCGAGCCGCGCCGTCTTGACCAGCAGCTTGGCCAGCACTTCGGCGTAGACCTTGATCTGCTTCTGGCCCTCCGCGATCTGGCCGGACTGGACGGTGACCTTGTTGGTCAGCCAGTCGAGCTTCTGATCCTGATCCTTGGACTTACCCGTGACGGCGTCGAGTTTCTGGTTGGCGTCGAAGACCTGCTTGACCAGCGCGCCATTGCCGGGCGTGCCGTTCTCGATCTTCTTGGCCAGCTCGTCGATCCGGCCCTTCATCGAGTTGATGTCCGAGCCGATGGCGTCGAGGTCGGTGCGGAACTCGCGGGCGAGCTTGTCGAGCACTGCGACCTTCTCGGCGGAGAGCTTGCCTGGGCCGCCGGCGGCCTCCAGCTTCTCCATGATCCGCGAAAGCAGGACGGCCATCTCGAACCGGGTGACCGGCTTGGAGCCGCTCAGGCCCTGAGCCATCGGGATGTTTCCTTCGCCCCCCAGCTCACGCAGCGCCGGGTAGATCCAGTGGTCGCTCGGCACCACTTGCATCAGACTCGCGCCCTGGGCATCCAGCCCCTGGGTGGAGCTCCCGCCCGGCCTCATGCTGCTCGTCACAACGAGCGCCACGACGGCCGCGGCGAGGATTAGCGTCAAGCGACTGCGCATGGACATCCTCCTTGAAGGGACCTGTTCATCGATCTTCCTATCGGCCTGGTAGCGAGGAAAATGAGTCGGGCGCTCTGGTATTGTGGCCCTTCGGCATGAAGAAGTACGAAATCCTGGAGAAGCTGGGCCAAGGCGGCATGGGGGTCGTCTACAAGGCCTTCCAGAAGAACCTCAATCGGGAAGTCGCCATCAAGATCCTCCCGAAGGCCTACTCGGAGAACCCGGAGGTCAAGCGCCGTTTCGTCAGCGAGATGCAGATCTGCGGCGGGCTCGTCCACCCGAACATCATCCGCATCTACGACAACGGCGAGCAGGACGGCACGCTCTACTACGTCATGGAGCACATCCAGGGGACGACGCTGCTGGAGCTGGTCCAGAGCAAGGGTCCGATGCCGGTCGAGCAGGCCATGAAGGTCACCAACGACCTGCTCGAGGCGATGAGGTACTACCACCCGATGGGGCTGGTCCATCGGGACATCAAGCCGGCGAACATCATGGTTAAGGACGTGACGCACGAGGCCGTCCTGATGGACTTCGGGCTCGTGAAGGCACTCTACGCCAGCGGCATCACGATCCAGGGCCGTCTGGTCGGCACGCCGCGCTACATGTCGCCCGAGATGCTGCGCGGCGGCGCGATCGACGGCCGCAGCGACATTTTCCAGCTGGGCCTGGTCCTCTACGAGATGGTCGCCGGCGTCCCCGCCTTCCGCGGCAAGGACCGCCAGGAGGTGACGCGGAAGCTGATGGAGGAGGAGCCCGAGCGTCCCAGCCAGCTCAACCCGCTGGTCGACGTCTCGCTGGAACACCTCATCTCCAACGCGATCGACAAGAACATCGACAGCCGCTACCAGAGCGCCGACGAGATGCTCGAGGACCTGACCACCATCCGCGAGGGCGGTCGGATCGGGCGGCGCGCCGGCGCAAGACCTCTCAAGACGCTCGGCTCATCGGACAGCGGCGCCTCCGGCGAGGTGCTCCGGCCAGCCGATTCCCCGCGCGATGAGGCCGCTTCCCCGCCTCAGCCGTTGCCGGGCTCCCGGTCCTCGGTCGCCATCGAGGTGCCGACGAGCGACCTGGCCTCGACATTGGCCAAGGTGCTGTTCGCCTTTCTGGCCGTGCTCGTCGGAGCCGTGGCGCTGGCGATGTGGCCCGGCTTGCGGCCCGACTACTCGGCCCGCGAAGTGCGATGCGAGCCGGACTTCACGGAGGCCCGCATCCGCTGGTCGAGCGATACCCCCTACCCCACACGGCTCGAGTACGGCGAGAACGAGGCGCTGCTGCAGCCGGTGGTGACCGCAGACGAAAGCCAGGCGCGGACCTCGCACTCCGTCGTCGTCAAGGGGCTGAAAGAAGGCACCGAATACGTCTACCGCATCGGCTTCCCCGATCGGCGCCACTCGCAGCTCTTCGAGTTCAAGACACCGGCCCTCTACTTCACCTCGTCCTCGGTGCGCCGCTCCGCGCTCGACGCCGTCGAGGTCGCGGCCCAGACTTCCGCCGACGTGCGGACGCGGCTGGAGTTCCGCAAGGGCGACGAGGAGGGATCGCTCCAGGGCCCTGCGGAAGCCTCGCGCGGCCATCGCTTCGCCTTGGACCGGCTGGACCTGGAGAAGCCGGTGCGCGTACGGCTGGTGGCCATCGGCAAGAGCGGCGCCGAGAAGGCAGGAGATTGGATGGATGCGCCGGCTCCGATTGCTTTGGCTCGGGCCGTCGCCAGCGCGACGCAGGCGTTCCCGGCACGGGATTGGTATGCGCAAGCCGAGAAGTGGGTGGCTGAAAGGAAGGAGCCGCGCTTCGTCGCACAGAAGCTGGACGAGCTCTGGAAAGCCATGCCGGCCGCCCGGCTGCTCCGCGGCTTCCAGGAGATCGGTCCCGCCTTCCTCGCCAGCCCCGACGTGCCGCTGGTGGAGAAGCTGCAGCTCTTCAATGCCCTGGGCCCGATCGGCGACTTCAACCACTACTGCGACCTGCGCCGCGTCCCCTTCCATGCGCCAGCCGACGAGTGTCTTCCCGAGGCATTCTCACCCTCTGCGCAGGGGCGCGTGAAGACCTCGGAGATCTACAAGCGCGACCTGGTCAACCCCTTCGGCTTCACTCCGACCAGCGTCTCTGCGCCGAAGGCCACGCCGGCCGGGACCGCGGCCTCGACCTCGCTCGTCCTGGTGAAGCTCGATCGGGCGCGCGAGATCCGCTCAGCCGAGGTGCTGCTGGCGGTCGACGTCAAGGACCCGCTGACGGTCTTCGAAGTGCAGATCAATGGCCGACTTACGCTCAGGTTCCGCCAGCCGGCCACGATGCTGGGGCGGCCGGTCGCGGCGCTGTTTCACACGTTCGACCCGCGGCTCCTGATCGACGGAGACAACCGCTTCACCCTCCAGCTCGTGTCGCTCGCCGGGCCCCGGGCCATCGCAGGCTCCCACGTCCGCTTCCTGGCGATGCTGGTGCGTCGTTAGTCGCTCAGACTTCCGTCGCCTTGAGCAGGAAGCCGATCGTCAGGAGCATTCCGATGGCAATTGCGAGCTGCATCTTTCGTTATCCTCCCGGCGGTCCGTACCGCCTCCCGCATGAGGACGCAGGTTGGGGGAGAAAAGGTTAGAAAGAAGTAGCCAGTAGACAGTAGGAACTGGCGCACGGTGCTCCATTTTCGAGCTCACCAGCGAAGGCGCCGCTTCCCTGAGCCGACGCGGTGCGCTGTGCCACCGCCTACTGACTACTGTCTACCGGCTACTGACTACTGGCTCCCCCCCCGCCTCACCTGGCGCGGGCGAGGATGCTGTCGGCGTAGCGGTAGCTCACAGGCGGGGGCCTGGAGCCGCCGTTGTAGGAGGCGAGCGCCTCGCGCACGTTGCCGCGCTTCTGGCGGATCAGCCGGTTGAGGAACAGCGCGACGCCCATGATGTTCTGCTCGGGGTCGTAGGGGTTGATGCCGAGCTGCTTGGCCGTGGCGGGCAGGAACTGGCCGAAGCCCGTGTCCGCGGCCTGGCCGACGATGGGCTTGAAGTTGCGCCAGTGGCGCACACTCGACTCCTGCATCAGCAGGCTGCGGATCAGCTTCTCGCGCTGACCCTCGGGTAGCGCGGTCAGCTTGGCGCCGGCCTTCTTGACCCACTCGTCCACCAGCTTGGGCGTCGACTTGGAACCAATGTCGGGGTAGGCGGCCCAGCGGTCGAGCGAGGCGCGCAGGAGCGTGTACTCGCGGAACAGCCGCTGCTTGGCCGCGGCGTCGAGCACACCGCCGCCACTCTTGTAGGTATAACCCTTGTGCAAGCGCTTCAACCCCGGACTGAGCGGCTCTCCGGCTTTGAGCATGCCGGTCCCCTCGAGGATCGTCTTGGCCTGGTCCAGCCCGATCTGCGAGGCGTCCTTCAGATCGAGCGAGGCGATCGGGTTCGTGGTCTTGCGGAAGGCACCGGTGACTGCGGCGGACTGATCCGCGGCGGCGCTGCCCTTGAAGCGGCCTTCCTCGCCGGCGAGCTTGCTGCCCAGGGAGCGCTCGGAGCTGACTGGGGCGCCCGGGCCACTCGAGCGGTCGGAGCCGCCCAGGTCGGCCGTGGAAGTGGGGGCCGAGGGCGAGGAGGCCGAGCCGAACTCCTGGTGGGCCGTTGCCGACATCCCCTCGGCCTCGGACTGGGAGGGCAGATCGAAGATCTTGGTCTCCCGGGAACCCGCTGCGAAGACGCGAAACGGGTTTTCCGGGTCCGGGAGCCGGCTCTTGTTGGCGAGGTAGAGCGCCGGCCAGTACTTGGATGATCCATAGACGCGCTTGGCGATCGTCAGCAGGGAATCTCCCGGGATGACGCGGATCTTGCGCCGGCCGTCCTCCGTGAAAACGCGCTTCTCGGGTGGCTCGGGAAGTTTCAGCAGGAGCCCCTCGCCTTCGGTGCCGGCTGTCGAGCCGGGCGCGAGTCGACTCACGTTCTGCTTGTAGATGAGCAGCCAGAGGCTCGGATCGCCGTAGGCCTTGCGAGCGATGTCGCCGAACAGCTCGCGCCCGTCGTAGCGGTAGTAACGGCCGTCGGCACGCGTGACGATGGGGTCGCCCGTCGACGGGGCGGCGGGGGTGCTCTCGACGGTGGACAGGTCCTCGAACGTGGGCGTTTCGGCTGGCGAGCGGCCCCAGGACCCGACCAGAACTGCCGCGAAGAGGACCAGCGTTCGGCAACGGAGCTCCGGGGTGGGGAAACGTTGGAGGAAGCTCACTTCGTCACCGGCCCTTCCCTTCCGCGCCCTTGAGCCGAAGAAGCTTGTCGGCTGCCTTTCGAGCGAAGTTCGTCTCCGGGAAGAGATCAACGACCTTTCCCAGGAAGGCCCGCTGCTCCCTGACCTCTCCCATCTTCTCGAAGTTGGCGGCCGCAGCGAAGTAGAGCGCAGCGCCCAGCTCGGGATCGTCCTTGGGAAGCGCTTCCCCCAGCTCCTTGGTGGCCTCCAGGTACAGTCGCAGGCTGGTCTTGTGCTCGCCGCGTGTGTAGTGCTCGTAAGCCAGGTTCGCCTTCTGGTGGGGCGACTCCGGCTGGGCGTACACAGGCGGCCCAGCGGCCAGCCCGCCGTCCTTCCAGGCGACCTGGATCGTCCGGCGCAGATGGGGTGATGCGAAGCTGTGGCTGACCAGCGAGTCCTCCAGCGTCAGGCGGCCTTTGCCCTGAGACTCCTCGATCCGGACCTCGCCCTCGTAGAGCGGGCTCTCCTCGAACGGTCCCCAGAGCTTCACCAGCCGCACACCGGACTCGCCCGACGTCGCCACGCGGTAGACCTCCGGGATGAGGTAGCGTGCCTTGCCGCCGCTCACCCAGCCGGCCACCAGCACCTTTCCTCCGCCCAGGTCCGCGGTCTCCAGCGTGTCGACCACGTAGCCCTTGCGCTGCGCGACGAGGGCCTTGCCGGCCTTGCTCTCGGCGTAGATGCGGCCGTCGACGTCGCCCGTGAGTGCGTCGTTGACCAGGCTGGTCGGGAGGAACCGGACCTGCGCGTCGTAGACGACCGGGTCTCCGGCCTCCTCCTTGACGGCAGAGGCGCCGGCATCGACGCCGAACGCTCCCAGGGTCAAGCCAAAAACCAGGAGCAGTAACCGGGAATGTGTCGAGAGTCCGGAGCGCGCCGCAAACATGGCTTCATTATAAGGAGCGGGGCGGGTTGTGACAAGCTGCGTCATCGCGCCCAAGTCATGTTCCGATACGCATGACAGGATGCCCCCGAAAGGGCCGAAGTTTCCGTCCTGATGCGTAACTAGAGCCGCCCCATGATTCACATCGCCCCCTCCATCTTGAACGCCAATCTGATGCAGCTGCCGGCGCTGCTGCCGCGGCTCGAAGGGGCCGGGGCAGCCGTACTGCACCTCGACGTGATGGACGGCCACTTCGTGCCGCCGCTGACTTTCGGGCCGATGCTGGCTGGGGCGCTGCGGTCGGTCACAGGGCTCTTCCTCGAGGCGCACCTGATGGTCGACCGGCCGGGCGATCTCATCGAGGACTTCGTGAAGGCCGGGTGCGGGCGAGTCATCGTCCACGCCGAGGCGACACCGCACCTGGACCGGCTGTTGGGTGCCATCCGCAAGCTGGGCGCCGAGGCGGGCGTCGCCATCAACCCCGGCACCCCTCTGGCGGCCATTGAAGAGACGCTGGGCAGCCTGGACCTGGTGCTCGTCATGACGGTCAATCCGGGTTGGGGCGGACAGAAATTCATCCCCGGGTGCATCGATAAGCTGGCGCGATTGAAGGCACGGCTGGACGCGCTGGGGCTCTCGCCGCACCTGGAAGTCGACGGAGGCATCAACCTGGAGACGGCCGGACAGGCGGTGGCCGCGGGGGCCGACCTTCTGGTGGCGGGCAACGCCGTGTTCGCCAAACCCGACCCGATCGCCGCGTTCGGCGAGCTTACGGCGGCGGCGAGGAGCGCAAAGCGATGAGCAGCACCCGTCAACAGAGGGCCCTGCGTGCGGTCGAGAAGTTGAAGGAGCTGGCCCGCGAAGGCCCGGCCGCGGAGAGGCCCGTCTACCTCCGGAGGATGGCGGAGCTCTACCGGCGCGGGGGGATGCTGGCCGAGGCCCGCAAGGTGCTCGATCGGCTGCTGGCGGCCGACCCGCTCGATCTGAAGGCGCTGCTGGCGCTGGCCGGCGTGCTGGTAGAAGCCGGCGAGCCCGAGCGGGCGCTGACCATCAGCCGGTCGTTGCAGAGCACGATGCCCGGCCTGGAGGAGACCTACCTGCTGGAGCTCAAGTGTCTCGAAGCGATGGACCAACCGCAGGAGATCGTCCGGGCGCTGGCCGCCTACCTGGGGCGCTTCCCGGATCGGCACCGGGCTCGTCTCGACCTGGCGGGATGGCTCGAGGCGCTGGGTCGCCCCGGGTCGGCGCTCAGGGAGTATCGGACTCTCATCGAGACCGGCTACCGCCCTGCGGGGATCCACGAACGAATGGGGGCGCTCTACCTGCGCGCGGGCGATCTGCCGCTGGCCCTCAAGAGCCTCACGGAGGCCGAGCGGCTGGCGCCCGGCAAAGCGCGGGTTCGCGAGGCGATCGCGCGCATTCTGTATGAGCAGAAGAGTTACCCGGCAGCCCTCGACGCGGCACGCAAGCTCGACGCCGTGGCGCCACCCGATAGCTTCCCTGCGCGGCGGCTGCTGGCTCGCGCGGCGCTGCAGTGCCGGGAGTATGAGCTGGCCGTCGTGGCCTACGAATCGCTGGTAGAGGCCCAGCCCGAATCCCAGGAGCTCAGGCGCGAGTACGCCGAGGCGCTCTTCTTCAACGGCGACCTCCGGGACAGTGCTGCGGAGTACAGGCGGGTCCTCGAATCCGACCCCAAGGACGGTCTGGCCCACTTCCGGCTCGGAGAGGTGCTGCGGCAGGGCTACTTCCTGGAGGAAGCCGAGGCCGAGTACCGGACCGCCCAGCTGCTCATGCCCTCCAGCCCAGTGCCATTCGAAAGGCTGGGCGACATGGCGCTCGCAGCTCGCAGACACCACCAGGCCGTCGGCGCCTACCTCCGCTGGATGATGCTGGAACCCGGAAATCCGGAGGTGCACGCCCGGCTTGGGCGGGCCTACCGGATGCTGCACGAGCTCGAGAACGCCCGCAAGCACCTGGCGCGGGCTGAAGAGCTGGGGGCCGGGAGCGCCGCGCTCTTCTACGAGCGCGTGTTGCTGGAGCGAGCCTGCGGCCAGAATCGGGAGGCGCGCCAGTACGCACGCCGGACGCTCGACGCGGGCCCCGACGCCCGCGTTCGCGCGCTGGTGGGGCACGAACTTCGCGAGATGGACCGCGAAGAGCACGAGGCCCGCGAGCGCGCCGCCCAGCCGCCGCCCACGAGTCCGCCGCCCCAGCAGTGGCGGAAACTGGCTTAGCAGTGTTCGGGCCTCAGAAGTCAGGCGTCAGGAGTCAGGCTTCAGGA
>JACPRK010000056.1 GCA_016190005.1 Candidatus Wallbacteria bacterium
GGGGCGGTGGGGCCGGTACAATGGGGGAAGGCATGCTGTTCTCGCGCGCTATCTGGACGGAGAGGCTCAGGCCGGCATTGACGCCGCGCTGGGTGACGATCACGGTGCCGGGGGCGCTGGTGCTCGGGGGCTGCCTCTTCATCGGGATGCTGGCGATCTTCTTCACCAACAACCTCTTTTACTTCCTGGTCGCCATGATTCTCGGCTTCGTGGCCATCTCGGGTGTGCTCTCCGAGGTGTCGATCCGGGGCCTCGACATGAGGCGGACCGTGCCGGCCAGCGTGCACGCGCTGGCGCCGGTGCTGGTGACGCTGGAGATCTCCAACCTCAAGACGAGGTTTCCGTCCTACTGTCTGCACGTGCGCGACGAGACACTCGACGGCGAGGCCTTCCTGCTGCACGTACCCCCGGGCGAGGTCGGGTGTCAGAGGTATCAGGCGATCTTCCGGCGCAGGGGGGCCTACACGTTCGGCCGCGCCTCCATTCACACGGCCTTCCCGTTCGGGTTCTTCCGCAAGTGGGCGGTCTTCGAGGGCGCCGAGTCGATCGTCGTGTTGCCGATCGTGCGTGACCTCGACTTCATGTTCCGCAGCCAGGCCGTGGGGAGCGGCGATTTCAGGACGGCCTTTCGGGGCGAGGGAACCAACCTCTACTCCGTGCGGGAGTATCGGTGGGGAGACAGCAGCCGGCTGATCCACTGGAAATCGACGGCGCGGCTGATGGAGGTCATGATCAAGGATCTGGAACGCGAGGTTTCGGGCCGCGTCACGCTCGAGCTGGCGGGCGGCTTCGGGGCCCGTCTGGAGCCTGCCGTGGCGCTGGCGGCCAGCTTGTGCAACCTGCTGACCAAGCGCCAGATCCACTTCGCCGTGCGCTGCGGGACCGAGTCGACGGTCACGGACGGAGGGCCCCGGCACCTGGACGTGGCGCTCCGGCTACTGGCGCTGTACTCCGACGAGCCGTGCGATTCCCGCGACCTCGTTGGCAAGGAGGAGCACATCTTGTACCTGGCTGCACCCGGGACCCGGGCCCCGGCTGGCCGCCATCTGCTGGAGGTCGGGCCCGAGTGGGACTGGCTGCTCGACCCGCAGGCCGCGCCGAAAAGGAGACTGGCTGGATGATGCGAGTCTCGTCAGACGTCGACTCGGCGTACCGGCTGGCCGTCTTCGCGATGGTTGGCTCCGGCTTCCTGGCAATGCTGGTGACGGACCAGTTTCCATTGAGCTTCTGGCTTCTGGTGTCGCTCAGCATGGCCTGCTCGCTGGGCGTGCGGGCCGGCTGGTTCCGCCCTCCCCGTGCCCTGGCGCTCCTGGCCGGCGCGCTGATGGCGGGGCTGATCGCCGCCGATCTACTGGTGCTCTCCTCGGCCGTGTCGAACATGCGCTACGCCGGGCGGGTCGTGCTCTACCTGCAGCTGATCGCGCTCTTTCTTCCCGAAAGCGAGTGGGGGTTCCGGCTGATGAGCGCGCTCGGCTTTGTTCACCTGGTGGCCTCCGCCGCGTTGACCACGAACATGGCGTACCTGGTGGCCTCGATCGGTTTCATCGTTGCCGGCACCTGGGTCCTGGTGCTGCAGCAGGTGAGGCAGGGCATCCGGCGTACGGGCATCCACGGAGAGAACCAGTGGCGCTCGATGGTCGCGGGGGCGATGGTGGGCCGGATGACGACGGTGGCGCTCGTCGTGTTCGCGCTCACGGTGGGCCTCTTCTTCGGCATCCCGCGCTATGGCGCCGGGTACTTCTTCAGTCGAGGCGAGGAGGCGCCGGTCGTCAGCGGGTTCAGCGAAGAGGTCCGGCTGGGCTCGCTCGGGGAGCTGAAGAACAGCGACGAGATCGTGATGCGCGTGATTCTCAAGGGGCTGGAGCCGCCGCTTACCCGAGGCCTCTACTGGCGCGGCGTGGCGCTGGACATCTACGACGGCACCGGCTGGCGGCGCGGCAGGGGGATGGTGCGCCGGCTGACCTCTGACGATCAGGGGTTCCAGGACCGCAACTACGACCTCTCGGTGGGCCAGGAGCTGCAACCCTGCCAGCTGGAGGTGATACAGCAGTTCTTCCTGAACCACCCGAACACCGCGGTCATCTTCTCGGCCCCCAGGCCCATCGCCGTGACGGGCAAGTTCAGCAAGCTGACGATCGACGAGAACACCTCGGTGCGAGTGGAGTTTCCGGCCTTCTCGAGCTTCTACTACGTGGTCCGCTCGGCGATGCAGTGCGCAACGCGTCAGGAGCTGCGCGAGTCGGCGCTACGCTACTCCTCGCGCGTCGCTTCGCAGGGGCTGCAGCTGCCTCCCGGGATCGAGAAGGTCCGCGAGCTGGCGCGGGTCGTGACCCGGGACAAGACCAACCCCTACGACCAGGCCGTGGCCATCGAGAGCTTCCTGGCTACGAGTTTCAACTACACGCTGGAGCTCGGCGACGTCGACGCCAAGCGGCCGCTGGAGGATTTCCTCTTCCGCAAGAAGGCGGGCCACTGCGAGTTCTTCGCCACGGCGATGGCCGTGATGTTGAGAACGATCGGCGTTCCGGCGCGCATCGTCAACGGCTACCAGCAGGGGGAATGGAACGACGTGGGGAAGTACTTCGTAGTCCGCCGCCGGGAAGCCCACTCGTGGGTCGAAGTCTACTTCCACAAGTACGGGTGGATCGAGTTCGATCCCACGCCGCAGGCCGGCCGCTCCAGCTACCAGGGGACGAGCTTCCTCTCGGCCCTCCTGATGATGTACGACACGATCCGTCTTTACTGGAAGCGCTCCGTCATCGAGTACCACCTTCTGGACCAGGTGGAGCATTTGAGGCGAATTGCGGGGGCGATGCGGGAGGCGCGCCGGGCGCTCTACCTGGCTTACGACGGCCTTCGCCAGCAGATGAAGGACGTGGCGACGGGCAGGGCCTCAGTCGTCGTGCTCCTGCGGGATGGGACATGGCTGGCGCTGCTCGTGGTGGTCCTGATGCCCGGGTTGCTCTTGGCGCGGAGGGCAGGCCTGGGCTGGGGCCGGGTGCTCCCACTCGAGAGCCGCATCCGCTTCTTCACCCGGATGCTGGAACTGCTGCGCGACCGGGGCTACGTGCGCGCCGCCGGCCAGACGCCGATGGAGTTCGCCCGCGAGGTCCAGGCCCGCGAGGGCGGCGACGTCGACTGGCTGGAGCGTTTGACTCGACATTACTACCGCGTCCGCTTCCGCGACGCCCCCCTGACTCCTCACGAGCAGTCCGAGGTTCAGGCGCTGCTTGCCGGCGCCGAGAAGTGGTTGCGAAGAAGTAGCGAGTAGTGAGTACCGAGTAGCGAGTAGTCTGACCCCTGACTCCTGAAGCCTGACTGAAGCCTGACTCCTGATCCCTGACGCCTGGAGCCTGACTCCTGATCCCTGACGCCTGGAGCCTGGCTCCTACAGGTAGCCGCCCTGGCCCTCCTTGTCGAGGCGTTCGACCAGGCGCTTGACGTCCTGGGCGCGGTCCTTGTGGCAGACCAGCACGGCGTCGCCGGTGGCGACCACGATCAGGTCGCTGACGCCGATAGTGGCCAGCATCCTGCCAGGGGCGTAGGTGACGCAGTCGCGCGTGTCGATTCCGACGTGCGTTCCGACGCCGACGTTTCCCGTGTCGTCGGCTGCGAGCACCTCGGGGAGCGCCGACCACGATCCGACGTCGCTCCAGCCTATGGAGGCCGGGATGCCGGCAATGCCCTCTGTCTTCTCGAGAATTCCGTAGTCGAGCGAGATCGCGGGAAGGCGCGGGTAGACCTGGGCCAGGGCCTGGGCGTACCTGGGAGTGCCCAGAGCGCGGTCGATGTCCTCGAGCCCGTCCATTATGGCCGGTAGATGGCGGCGCATGAGGTCGAGGCAGGTGTCGGCGCGCCACGCCACGAGGCCGCTGTTCCAGTAGCAGTTGCCAGCCTGCAGAAAGGCTTTGGCCGTCTCGAGGTTCGGCTTCTCCGTGAAGGCCTCGACCGAGTGGAGCGACAGGGAGCCCTCGGTGCCGGTCTGGGGGCCGAAGCGGATATAGCCGAAGCCGGTTTCGGGCCGAGTGGGTGGGATGCCGAATGTGACGACGCGGCCCCGGGCGCGCACATGCTGGTGGGCTGCGCGAAGGAGCTCCTTCCAGGCGGCGACGTCCTTCACGACGTGGTCGGCGGGCAGACAGATCATCGCGGCCTCGGGCTCGCGCCGACGAATGTGCAGCGCGGCCAGCCCGACGCACGGCGCGGTGTTGCGTCCCACCGGCTCTACGAGGATGTTCTCCTCCGGGATCTGGGGTACCTGGCCGCGCAGCGCCTGCGAGTGCGATTCGCTGGTGACGATGTAGACGTTTTCGGAGGGCAGCACGCCCTCGAGCCGCTGCACGGTCGCCTGCAGGAGCGAGGTCCGGCCGGTGAGGCTGATCAGCTGCTTGGGAAAGGCGGCGCGGCTGGCCGGCCAGAACCTGGTCCCGCTGCCCCCGGCCATCACGACGGCGTAAAACATGACGATTCTCCTTCTGCTGGAACACGGTCTGCCTTGGCTACGCGGACCCTTGGGGCCGGCGAACGTCCTCAGGCGGGAAAGATCCGGGTGGCGACCTCCTCGCCAGCAAACCCCCACGCCAGCATGCGATCGTAGAGCTCCCGCTCGAGCCGGCAGGGATAACCGACAAGAAGAGTCACTGGCTCCGACGGCTCTATCCACACTTCCGGGCACGCGGCCGGCAATAGCACCGTGTCTCCAGGTCCTGCTGCGAGAGGCTGGGCCGCCGACCTGGGGCCGATGGTGAAGCGTCCCTCGAGGCACAGCAACAGCTCCACCGATTCGGTGGCGCGCACCCAGGGCAGGTGCTCGACCAGACGGGCCCGCTCCATCCCGAAGTGGCGGCATCCGGTGAGAAAGCTGAACTGGTTGTTTCCGCGCACCAGCTCGAGCGGCCCGGGCCGCGGGCGGTGGCCGGCGAGCGGATCGAGCACGGCTAAGGCCTGCTCCAGGTGCAGCTGCCGGCCCTGGCGCCCCCAGTCGTGGACGCGGTAGGTGATGTCGGCCGGCTGCTGGAGCTCCACGACCAGGACTCCCTCGCCGATGCTGTGCAAGGTCCCTGGGGCGACCGGGATCGTGTCGCCGGGCCGGGCAACCACGTGTTCGAGGAGCCCCGACGGGTCCCGCGACTCCCGCAGTGCCGAGGCGAGCTCGCCGGCATCGGCGTTGGCGGCGAGCCCCAGGACCAGCGGGCCGCCTTCCAGCACGTACCAGGCCTCGGCCTTTCCCGGCGGGGCCTGGGGTCTATCTTCCCTGTGCGGAGGGTGGACCTGGAGCGACAGCCGCTCGCGGGCGTCGATCAGCTTGAGCAGGAGCGGAAACTCCCGTCTATCCGCAAGCGGGCCGAGCAGAGCCGTGCCCAGCTCGGAAACCAGCTCCCTGAGCGAGGCGCCCTCCCAGGGGCCTGAGGCGATGCGGCTTGGGTCCTCGGCCAGGCCGCTGGCCTCCCACGATTCGCCGATGGAGGCGCCCGGCGTGACGCCCTTGGACGGAAATCGGCGCAACCGGTCGCCGCCCCAGACCTTCTCCTTGAGGATCGGGCTGAGCAGCATCGGCCCCGGGGGGCGCTGGCCGGCCGTCGGAGCCACTCAACCTCCTGCCGACCGCGCGTGCTGGGCCCGGACGGCTTCCTGGAAGTAGGGAAGACACTGGCGGAGGCCCTCTTCCAGGGAGATTCGCGGCTCCCAGCCCAGGATCCGCCGGGCCTTGGAGATGTCGGGCCGTCTGACCTTGGGGTCGTTTTCGGGGAGCTCGTTGAACACGATTTCGGAGCGGCTCTGGAGCAGGTCGCGCACCAGGCGCGCGGCCTGGACCACGGTCATCTCCTCGGGATTGCCGATGTTGACGGGGTAGGCCTCGTCGGAGTGGAGGAGCCGGAAGATGCCCTCGACCAGGTCGGAGACATAGCAGAAACTGCGGGTCTGCTCACCGGAGCCGAAAACCGAGAGAGGTTCGCCCTCGATGGCCTGACGGATGAATGTGGGAAGGGCGCGCCCGTCGTCGAGTCGCATGCGAGGGCCATAGGTGTTGAAGATGCGAACGATCCGCGTGTCGAGGCCGTGGTGGCGGTGGTAGGCCATGGTGAGAGCTTCGGCGAAGCGCTTGGCCTCGTCATAGACACCGCGACGGCAGAGGGTGTCGACGTTGCCTGGGTAGGTCTCCGGCTGCGGGTGGACCAGCGGATCGCCATAGACCTCGGAGGTCGACGCGAGCAAGAAGCGGGCGCCTTTCTCCTTGGCCAGTCCGAGGACCTTGTGGGTGCCCAGGGAACCGACCTTCAGGGTCTGGATCGGGTACTGGTAGTAGTCGCTAGGGCTGGCGGGCGAGGCGAAGTGGAGGACGAACTGCAGGGGGCCCGAGAGGTAGATGTACTCGGTGACGTCATGGTGGATGAATGTGAACCGCCGGTCCCGGATGTGGCTGATGTTGTCGATGGAGCCGGTCAGCAAGTTGTCCATGCAGACGACGTCGAAGCCCTTCTGGAGGAAGTGCTCGCAGAGGTGGGAGCCGAGAAAGCCGGCGCCGCCGGTGATCAGGATCCTGGGCATGGGAAGAAGCGATTGACGGAAGGAGCGTAGCGCACGGACTGCGCTGGATAAATGGAAATGAGTCGAGGGGGATGAGGGGTGGGCGATGTGATCCCGAGCACGGGCTCGGTTCCAAAACGGGCGGATTGCCCGCCGAGGACGATTTTCCCGAGGAGGAATTCCTCCTTTGTCGTAGCGCGGATGCCGCAGTGCGGTGACGACACCGTGCAATAGAGAGCAAATTCGCCGCGATTATGTGTTGGCCTCCAACTTGCATCCGAAAGGGGCGGTGGTCGAAGAAGCTATGTCAGAGAGGCAACAGAGGGTGGTGCTGGTCGTGGAGCCCGAGCGAGAGCTACGGGACCTGGCCGGTGACCAGCTGAGGCAAGCCGACTACATGGTCTTCACGGCGGCCACAGCTTCGGAGGCCCGCGAGTGGCTTCAGGAGTTCTACCCCGACCTGATGCTGCTCTCGGCCGACCTTCCCGGTGCGGATGTGTTGATCCGCGAGCAGCGGCTCCGATACGGAGACGCTCGCATGAACTTGCCCGTCGTGTTTCTCGGCTCATCGGACTCGATGGAGGAACTGAGGCAAGGCTACGAGCAGGGCGCGCTCTGCCATATCTTCCGGAGCGACGCCGCGCGGCGACTGCCGCAGCTGCTCGAATCCGCTCTCGAGCGACTGGAGCTCGAGAGCGACCCGAACTGACCGACTCCCTGCCCGTTGGGGCTTCTTGGTCCTATCTCTTCTGCCCATCTCTCACGAGGTGGGCACTTTGTTTCGTGTCGCAATTGACGGAGGGACGTGCCGCAGAGCGGCTCGCCCGGGACAGGGGCGTGTCGTGGCGGTCTCGGGCTGGCGTCGAGCGGGGCTGGTTGCAGTCCACGCAGGTTGCTGGCGCAGCCCCGAATAAGTCGTGTGTCACCCAATCCCGCGTGTTGTAATGAATGGGATATGCGCGCAGGGGTCCTTGCCAGCCTGCTAGCCGTTTTCTTGGCGTCGGAAGTTTCTGGGTGGAGTCCGGCGCTGGTCAACGGTTCGTTCACTCAGCGCGAGTGGACGCCGAGCAGCGTGACGCTAAAGGCCAACCTTGCGCATGGCGCCAACATCACGGGCACGAACGCGGCTGTCCAGAGAGTCGTCAGCGATGCGCTGGGAGCGTGGAAGGGCGTGCCCGGCCTTTCGCTGGTGATCACGGACGGCGGCACGACGGCCGTCGCGACGAAGTCGGTGTCGGACGGGGAGAACAGCATCCTGTTCCAGGATGCGGCATCGCAGGGTGCGGTCGGCGGGGCGCTGGCGGTCACCTTTTCCCAGTTCGACTCGACCAGTGGGCAGATGTCGGACGCAGATATCGTTTTCAATACGAGCTTCTCCTTCTCCACGGAGCTTCCAAGCGCCGCGGAGGTCGATCTGCAGTCAGTGCTGACGCACGAATTGGGTCACGCGTTTGGACTCGATCACTCCAGTGTCCTGGCTGCGACGATGTTCCCGACGGCCACAAAGGGCGAGAGCAGGGCCCGGACGCTTTCCGAGGACGACCGGTCGGGTCTGCTGGCGACCTACCCGGCGTCGGCCACTCGCAGCACTCTGAATGGCCGTGTGAGAAAGGGCGGTAACGGTGTTCTCGGGGCCGCAGTGTTCGCCGTCGATGGCGCGGGCAGCGTTGTGGCGGCGACGGTCACGCGGGGCTCGGATGGGACCTTTTCGATGGATGGCCTGCCTGCCGGGACCTACGCGCTGGGCGTGGAGCCGCTGGACGGACCGATGACCAAGGACAACCTGGGCGGGTTCTGGCAGACCCTGCTCGGAGGGATCGACACGGCCTTCAAGACGCTCGCAGCGGCGGGGAGCTTCACGGTCGCCGCCGGCGGCACGGCCAGCGTCGGCGATCTGACCGTGACGGCGGGGGCTTCGAGCGTGAACCCGGACGCCGTCGTCGATGTTACAGACGCCGCAGCGTCCAGTTTCACTTTTGGAAATTCGGAGAGCGTGCAAGCCGGCACGACGGGCAAGGAGCTCGTCGTCAAGCACACGGATGGAATCGACGAGAACACGACCGTCACGCTCTCGGGTTCCGACGTGACCCTCGGGACGCCGACGTCGGGACAGCTCCAGTCGGGTGAGGGCTTCCGTCGATTTCCGCTCACGGTCCCGTCCAACGCGGCCGTCGGGCCCAGGAACCTCTTCTTCACGAAGTCCGGCGAGACAGGCGCGCTGGTCGCGGGTCTGGAGATCCTCGAGGCCAGCGCAGCAACGGCGGTCGACGACCACCCCGACTCCCTGACCGGGACGTTCGACGCCAACGA
>JACPRK010000005.1 GCA_016190005.1 Candidatus Wallbacteria bacterium
CGGCGGATGTGCTGCTCGCGCGCCTGGAGCGTGAGCACGTAGCCCGAGCGGCCGTGGTGATCGCGCGCCATCCCCACCAGCCGCCCGGGAATGCGCCGCATCAGCGACTCCTTGACGGCCATGAACCCCAGCCCAGGTCCCCCGTAGTTGAGGCCCGCCCCGAGCGGCATCCCCTCCCCCACGACCACGTCCGCCCCGCAGGCGCCGGGCGCCGCGAAGAGCCCGAGCGCGATCGGATTGGCAACGACAACCAGCAGCGCCTTCGGGTCGAGCGCGCGCCTCAACGCTGCCAGCGACTCGATAACGCCGAAGTAGTTCGGATAGCCGACGACCAGCGCCGCGACATCCGCCCCCGCCACCGCCGTATGCGGAGTCTGCCCGGTGGTGTCGAGCTCCACGAGGGTCGCCTCGCGATCCGTGGCGCGCAGGTACGTGCCGACGACGTCGCGATAGCTCGGGTGCACGCCCGAAGAAAGCAGCACCTTGTCTCGCCCGCTCGCCCCGCAGGCCATCAACGCGGCCTCGGCCGCAGCCGTGGCGCCGTCGTACATGCTGGCGTTGGCGATCTCGAGGCCGGTCAGGTTGCACACCAGCGTCTGGAACTCGAAGATCGCCTGCAGGGTCCCCTGGCTCACTTCGGGCTGGTAGGGCGTGTAGGCCGTCGCGAACTCCGAGCGGAACAGCAGGCTCGGAATGATGCTCGGCACGTGGTGGTCGTAGGCACCGCCGCCGAGGAACGTGACCAGTCGATCGCAGGCCCAGTTGGCGCCGGCCAGCCTCGTCAGCTCGCTCACGATCGCCGGCTCGGACAGCGGCCCGGGAGGCAGACCTTCGACTCGGAAAGCTTTGCGGATCGGCTCAGGGATGCACTCGAAGAGTTGCTCCACCGACGCCAGACCGCACGCCTGGAGCATCTTCGACTCTTCAGCGGCCGTGAGGGGGATATAGGGATGTGTCACTTCGAAACTCCTGCAGGTGTGAGGAAACTGAGGAAGGCCGTGCCGGCCCCACACGGTTCCGGGGGGCGGACGGTAGGAGCGGTGCTCGAGCCGCCCGAGGTGCCGGTGACGGGCCAGGCGACGATCTGGCGGCCAACCTGCCCGCCGCGGGTGGCAGACTTTACGGCGGCGCCGCGACCCGGGCGGCAGCCGGCGCGGGCCCAGAGAGACTCAGTCGCGATCGTCTTCGTCGTCCTTGAAGCCGCGATCGTCGTCCTCTTCGTCGTCGTCGTCGGCCTCGTCTTCCTTCGAGTCGCGCTCGCTCTGGACGTACTCTTCGTACTCCTCGGCGCCCATGAGGTTCTCGTACTCGTCGGTGTCGGTCAGCTCGATTTCGAGCATCCAGCCGTCTCCATACGGGGCCTGGTTGACGAGCTCAGGCTGGTCTTCGAGGTCGGGATTGACCTCCAGGACCTTGCCACCGACCGGCATGTAGAGGTCCGAGACGGCCTTCACGGACTCCACGACGCCGAAGGTGTCGCCCTGCTCGAACTCGGTCTCGGGCTCGGGCACTTCCACGAAGACGATGTCCCCCAGCTGCTCCTGGGCATAGTCGGTGATGCCCACGCGCGCATGGTTGTCTTCGAGGAGCTCCACCCACTCGTGGTCCTTCGTGTAGCGAAGCTGCTCGGGGAAATGAGATTTCATCGAATCGGTCCTCCCTATGTCTCGCTTGGGCTTTCTGCTCATCGTCGCCAGGCCTCCGGGGAAACTCCTTATAGACTTCCAGACCGCCTCATGTCTACAGGCACGTGCAGGGGAAACTCTCGCGTGAAGTTCACCACTTTCCCGCGAACGGCGCCGAGGGCGTTCTCGTCCTCGCGCGCGGCCACGGCTTCGGCCATCCAGCCGGCGATGTGCGCCATGTGCTCTTCCTTCATTCCCCGGGTCGTCACGGCCGGCGTACCGACGCGGATGCCGCTGGTCACGAACGGCTTGCGGGTGTCGAAGGGGATCATATTCTTGTTCACCGTGATGGCGGCCACGTCCAGCGCCTTTTCGGCCTTGCTGCCGCTCACGCCCAGGCCCGAAACGTCCATCAAACCCAGGTGCGTGTCCGTGCCGCCGCTGACCGCGCGGAAGCCGCGCTTTGCCAGCTCGCCGACCAGGGCGCGGCTGTTGGCCAGGATCTGCCGCTGGTAGGCGCGGAAATCCTCGGTCGCAGCCTCGGCCAGGGCCACGGCCTTGCCGGCGATAACGTGCATCAACGGCCCTCCCTGGTCGCCCGGGAAGAGCGCCTTGTCGATCGCTTCCTTGTACTTCTCGCGGCAGAGGATCATGCCGCCGCGCGGGCCCCGGAGCGTCTTGTGGGTGGTGGTCGTCACCACGTCGGCCGTCTCGCACGGATTGGGGTGCAGGCCCGCGGCGACCAGGCCGGCGAAGTGAGCCATGTCGACGACGAACAGCGCACCCACCGAGTCGGCGATGGCGCGGAAGCGCGGGAAATCGAGGATGCGCGGGTAGGCCGACCAGCCGGCCAGGACCATCTTCGGTTTCTCCTGGTGGGCCAGCCGCTCCACCTCGTCGTAGTCGACCGTCTCGGTTTCGCGGCCAACGCCGTAGGGGATGATCCGGTAGCGCTTGCCGGAAAAGTTGACCGGGCTTCCGTGCGTGAGGTGGCCGCCCATGGAGAGGTTCATGCCGAGGACGGTGTCGCCCGGCTGGAGAAGGGCGTCGTACATCACTAGGTTGGCCTGGGAGCCCGAGTGGGGCTGGACGTTGGCGTGCTCGGCGCCGAAGAGCTTGCGGGCGCGCTCGATGGCCAGCGACTCGACCTGGTCGACAACCTCGCATCCACCGTAGTAGCGCTTGGCCGGATAGCCCTCGGCGTACTTGTTGGTGAGGACGCTTCCCATCGCCTCCAGGACGGCCCGACTGACGATGTTCTCGCTGGCGATCAGCTCGATGTTCTCGACCTGACGGCGTTCTTCCTTGTCGATGAGGTCGGCGATGGCGGGATCGACATCGCGCAGACTGGGTCCTTGCATGATCTGGCCTCTGGCTTCCCCGGCGTCGCTGCCCCGGGCGAGCCTCCGGCCGGAGGCCTCGGGAAGGGCGGCGTCGAGCGACGGAGAATAGGCCGAGCAGCCGCGGCTGTCAAGCGGCAGCAAGGGCAGCCCTCAGGGCTACAGACAAAGTCGGAGTAGCGGAGGGGGAGTTCGGGGACTGAGTCCGATTTCCGACGACTCTGTCGACGTCCTGAGGGCTCACCTCACGGACGGGGGCGGCGGTAGAACGGGGTCTTGACGACCTCGGCCTCGACCTGCTGAGCGCGGATCTGGACTGCGAAGCGGGAACCCTCTGCTGCGAAGGCGGGCTGGACGAATCCCAGGCCCAGGTTTTGCTCCAGAGTGGGACTGAAGGTGCCGCTGGCGACGTGGCCGATCGGGGCGTTGCCGGCGACGATCGCGTAGCCGTGGCGGGCAACGCCGCGGCCGGTCATCTTGAAGCCGACCAGCTTGCGCGGGGGGCCGCCATCGCGCTGGGCCAGGAGCGCGGCGCGGCCGATGAAGTCGGGCTTGTCGAACTTGACGGTCCAATCGAGCCCGGCCTCCAGCGGAGTGGTCTCCTCGTCGAGATCGTTGCCGTAGAGCAGCAGGCGCGCTTCGAAGCGGAGGGTGTCGCGCGCGCCCAGGCCGATCGGCTTCACGCGCGGGTCGGCCATGAACAGGTCCCAGAGCGGGCCCGCGGCCGCGTCCGTGCAGTAGATCTCGAACCCGTCTTCGCCTGTGTAGCCCGTGCGCGAGAGGAGGAC
>JACPRK010000057.1 GCA_016190005.1 Candidatus Wallbacteria bacterium
ACACCGAGCTGCTCGAAGACCGCGTCGGCTCGCTTGGCGGAGGCGCCAGCGGTGGAGCTCGTGGCGGCGCGGCTGGGGGCAGGTGGCATCTGGGAGGCCGGGCCACTATACCACCGAACAGCCAGCGCCCGGCGGTCCGGCAGCGTCGCCTGCCTGGGGGAGCCCGGCCATGCGGGCACGCCTCTTGCACGAGGATTCCCCCCATGCCTGCCCGCCCTAACTTCTCTCGCCGGGTCCCTTTCGGCGCCGCCTGTCGGTGGAGCTTCCCGACTCGCCGCTGCATCTCGCTCCGATGAACGACTCCCAGGCCGCCTCGCGTCTGGAGAGCGCGTTGGAGCACGCGGCGCATCTGTTGCCTGCCCAGGGCCCGATCTCGGTCTTCGTCCACCACAACACGCTACACGCCTTCGAGCGCATGCCCTTCGACACCGCCGTCGTCGAGGCCGCGGAGCTCTACGGCACTTCGCCGTTTCTTCCCGAGGGCAAGTACCGCCAGGAGCTCGGGCGCGGACGCATCCTGCGCCGCGATCTCCTGGCCGTGCTGGACGCCGACCTCGGGCCGGAGGCTGCCGGCGAGCCGATAGCGGGCGTCCCGCGGCGGGAGCTGCGCATGGCCGTGCTGGTCAACGGGTTGGATGCGCCCAGGGGGCGCGAGCTCGGCTGGCTGCTCGAGGAGACCGACGTGCTCCGGCGGCCGCTGGCGGGTCTTGACGCCGAGTCGCTCGAGAAGCTCCTCGACAGCACTCGCCGCTGGTTCCTGGCGGAGCTGGCCGGGCGCGGCCCGGCGGCCATGGCGACCCTTTTGACGGGCGAGGCCGATCCCGGCCGGGCTGCCCGTGCGCTGGCTCTGGAGCTAGGGATCGGGCCTCGCCGGGGGGACCTCGAGCAGCTGATCGCGCTCCAGGCCGGCCAGGTCGCCGCGCGGACCTTATGGCACGCGAGCGTGCGGGCCTGCGGGAGGGTCCCCTATAGCCGCTCGGTGCACGAGGCGCGCTCGCCCCGCCCGAGGGACCTCCTCTACGCCGCCACGGGACAGGACCCCGACGAGCTCGTCGATCCGCTGATGATCCGGCTGGCGGCCTCCTTCCTCGACCAGGGGCTTTCCTACTGGCCGATGCCCGACAGAGACCAGGGTTTCTGGCGCGGCGCGCTCGGCCACCTCTCCCAGCCGGCGGGCTCGCCGGAGAGCTGGCAGCGAGCGCTGCCCGGGGAGGCCTCGCGGCTTCTCCAGTCCGGAGTCGATGCCGTCGGTTCGGCGATTGAGTCCCTCGATCTGCTGGGAGTCGAAGCCTCCGAGTGGAGCGACTTCACGGCCCGGACGCTCTTGCCGTTGCGCGGATGGGCGGGAATGTTCCACCAGCTCGAGGAGCGGCCCGATCGCGTGCCCGCCCACGCGCCCCCGGCCAGGCTGGCCGACTTCCTGGCCGTGCGGCTCCTGCTCGACAGGCTGGCCGCGGAGCACGTGTCGGGAGCCGAGCTGGGCGACGGCTACTCGGCCGCCAGGCTCCTCGCAATCCTCGACGGCCGCCAGTCCCGCGGCCCGACCCGTGAGGAGCGGGCGTTCGCGCTCTTCCAGGTCGCGCAGCTGGTCGGTCTCGCGGCGGGCGATATCGACTCGATGGAACGACCGGAGCTGGTGAGTCTTCTGGACGAGATTGAGTGGTTCGACGAGCTGGAACGCCGACGGCACTTCCACCTGGCCTACGAACGTCGGTACCGGGAGGGCGTGCTGGAGGCGCTGGCGGCCCGCGTTCCTGCCTCCCGCGCGAACAGGGGCTCCGAAAAGCGGCTGCAAGTGATCTGCTGCTTGGACGAGCGCGAGGAGTCGCTCCGCCGGCATCTGGAGGAGGCCGAACCTGAGTGCGAGACCTTCGGGACGGCCGGTTTCTTCGGGGTCGCTATGTACTACCGAGGAATCCTGGATGCCTTCGCCAGGCCGCTCTGCCCCATCGTGATCCGGCCCGGACACCTGGTCACCGAACAGCTCGACGAGACGCTCGAGGACGAACATCGCAGAAAGACGCTGGTGCGGCGCGTGCTCGGTCGGCTGCGGAGCGCGCTGGCGGTCTCGAGCCGGACCCTGGCGCGCGGAACGCTCCTGACGGCCGCGCTCGGGACGCTGGCCGCGCTGCCGCTCGTCTTGCGCGTGCTGTTCCCGCGCATTGCGGCCTGGCTCAGAAAACGCGGCCAGTTGCTGACCCGGACGCGCGGCCGCACCCGCCTGGCGGTCGATGCCTCCGAAGCGCCTGCGCTGTTGCCCGGAACGCGAGTCGGGTTCACCGTCGCCGAGCAAGCGGACATCGTCGGCCGGTTGCTCGAGGAGCTCGGAATTGCCGGCCAGCTGCGGACTTCCGGCCCTGGCCCGGCTCGGACTGCCCGGCTGGTGCTGGTGCTCGGGCACGGCTCCTCCAGTCTGAACAACCCGCACCAGGCGGCCTACGACTGCGGGGCGTGCGGCGGTGGCCGCGGCGGTGCCAATGCCCGCGCCTTCGCGCAGATGGCCAATGACCCTCGCGTCCGCGAGCTCTTGGCCGCGCGCGGCCTGACGCTCCCGGCAGACACCCGCTTCGTCGGGGCCCAGCATGACACCTGTGAGGACGCCGTTTACTACTACGACCTCGACGGGGTCGGCGAGGAGCACGCCGCCGAGCTGCGTCTGGCCCGTCACGCGATGGCTCGGGCGCTCGCCGCCAATGCCCACGAGCGCTGCCGCCGCTTCGAATCGGCCCCCCTCTGGCTGGAACGGGAGGACGCGCTGGCCCACGTCGAGGGCCGGGCGCAGGACCTGGCCCAGCCGCGTCCCGAGCTGGGGCATGCGACCAACGCCACACTGGTCGTCGGGCGCCGCGAGCTCACACGCGGGCTCTTCCTCGACCGGCGCGCCTTTCTGGCCTCCTACGATCCGCACCACGATTCCGACGGTACCGTCCTGAGCCGCATCCTCCACGCCGTCCTCCCCGTCTGCGCGGGCATCAACCTCGAGTACTACTTCTCCCGCGTCGACCCCACCGGGTTTGGCTGTGGCACGAAGCTGCCCCACAACATCGTGTCGATGCTCGGCGTCATGGACGGCCACGCCAGCGACCTGAGGGCAGGGTTGCCCTGGCAGATGGTCGAGATTCACGAGCCCATGCGGCTCTTGACCGTCGTCGAGAGTCCGACCGAGCGCATCCTCGGACTGATGGGCCCTCGCGACCCGCTGCGCCGCTTGGTGGCCAACCGTTGGATCCAGCTCGTCGCGCTCGACCCGAACAGCGGCCGGATGCACCTTTTCGGCGAGACCGGCTTCCAGCCCTTCGAGCCGCCGGCCATTCGACTCGCAAGGGTGTCTCACTCCTTCGACTGGTACCGGATGCGGCGCGATTCACTTTCTGCCGCCCTGGTCGAGCGCCCTGAGCTCGAGGAAGGAGGCGCCGCGTGGAGTCGGTAACCCAGACTCTGATGGAGGCGCTGGCGCTCGTCGCGCTCACGGCGCCGATGTGTCTCTTGGCTTGCCTGGGCTTGATGGGCCTCGTCGGCCGCCCCCCGACCGAGCAGATCACGGGCCGCATGGTGACCGCCGGCTTCTTGACCTCCACGTTCGCCGCGCTGGGACTCATCCCGGCGCTGCTGCTCTCGGGCGCGCGGCAGGCCCAGGTGGAGCTCGGCACCTGGTATGCCTTCGAGGGCCACGCGCTTTACTTGACGTTGCAGGTCGACCGGCTCTCGGTCCCGTTCGTCGTGCTCACGGCGCTCTTGCTGGGCGTCGTCGGAAGCTTCTCACACCGTTATCTCCACCGGGAGCCGTCCTACGGCCGGTTCTTCCTGCTCCTGGCTCTGCTCGGCTCCGGCACGATGCTGGTGGTCCTGGCGGGCACGGCCGACATGGCCTTCGCCGGCTGGGAGATGGTCGGCGTCAGCTCCGCTCTGCTGGTCGGCTTCTTCTACGAGCGGCCCGCGCCGGTGCGCAACGCCCTCTGGGTCTTCGTCATCTACCGCCTCTGCGACGTCGGCCTCTTTGCGGGGATCGTGCTCCTGCACCACGCCGTCGGCTCCGACAGCTTCCACTTGCTCGGCGCCGGCCGGTCGTGGCCCAACGGCGTGTCCACCGCGCCGATCGGGCAGGCGACGGCTATCTCGATCCTGTTCGCGCTGGCCGCGATGGGCAAGTCGGCGCTGGTGCCGTTCTCCGGATGGCTGCCGCGGGCGATGGAGGGGCCGACGCCCTCGAGCGCCATCTTTTATGGAGCGCTCTCGGTTCACCTGGGGCCGTACCTGTTGCTGCGCGCGGCGCCGCTGCTGGACCGGGCGCCGGTGGCGGCGACGCTCCTGGTCGTGGTCGGAGCGCTGACGGCCCTGCACGCGACGCTGGTTGGCCGCGTGCAGACCGACATCAAGTGCGCGCTGGCGTATGCCTCGTTGACCCAGGTCGGCGTGATCTTCGTGGAGATCGGACTGGGATTTCGATTGCTGCCGCTGGCGCACTGCGTCGGCCACGCGTGTCTACGCTCGCTGCAGATCCTGCGAGCGCCCTCGATGCTGAGCGACGTGCATGAAGTGGAAGCTGCAGTGGGCGGAATTCTGCCGCGATCGGGCATCGTGCTCGGACAGCTGCTCCCGAGTACGGCCCAGCGCTGGATGTACCGCTGGGCCCTGGAACGTTGCTATCTCGACGCGTTGCTCGAGCGGTGCGCGGTCGGACCCTTCCGCGAGATGGCCGCGGCGGCGGACCGCTTCGAACGGCGCTGGACCGACAGGCTCGGCGGGACGGATGCCTCGGCTGCCGACCTGGCGCTGCAACCGACCCCAGGGAAGAAGCCGTGATCGAGTCTATCTTCGAGTTCCCGGAACTGGTGCCCGCGCTACTGGCGATCGCCTCGCTGGCCGTCGACAGGAGTCTCTCGGTTCGCTCGGCCACCCGCATCGGTGCAGGTGCAGCGGCGGTGGCGTGCGCGCTGACCGTGGGTGGGTGGGTGCTAGGGCCGCCGCCCGAGTCGCATGGGGGCCACTTCACGATCGACGTGTTGTCGAGAGTCCTGCTGCCGTACGTGACCTTCGCGTTCCTCTGCATCCTCGTGGCCTCGCCGCGCCGGGACCGCGATCCAGCGTCGCTTGCGCGGCTGCTCCTGGCCGAGGCTCTGGTGGCGGCGCTCTTCTCGACGCGGTCGCCCGGGTTGATAGCGGCCTTCTGGGCCCTATCGCCTGTGCCGGTCTGGGCGGCGCTCCGGACGCGCTCGCGGCCTGTAGCGAAGGTGTTCGCGATCTACGCGGGGACGAGTGCGGCGCTCTTGGCGGCGGGCGTGGCGCTCGGCAGCGGTGGCGACGACCCCTCGGCGGCCGGCGTGGTGCTGGTGGCGTTGGCGATCCTGATGCACAAGGGTGTGATGCCGTTCCACTCCTGGGTGCCCGTGCTCTTCGAGAAGGGGGCGATGTGGACGGCGCTGGCCTACATGCTTCCCCAGGCGGGCGCTTATGCCGTGATGCGCTTGCTGGTGCCGGCTGCGGGGGCGCTGGGGCGCGGGCCTCTCTGGGCGATCGCCACGGCAGCGCTGGCCACGGCGCTCTACGGCGCGGTGGTGGGAGTCGGGCAGCGCGAGGCGATGCGGGCGCTTGGCTTCGTCGTCATGAGCCAGTTCGCCCTGGTGCTCGTGGGGCTCGACACGGTGACCAGCGTCGGCTTGCTGGGCGGGTTGACGATGTGGCTCTCGAGCGGGCTGGCCCTCACGGGGCTGGGTCTGGCGTTGAGGGCGCTCGAAGTCCGCCGGGGCACGCTCCGGCTCGACATCCTCTCCGGCGGGCACGACCGGATGCCGCTCCTGGCGGCCGCATTCCTCATCCTGGGGCTGGCCTCCGTCGGCTTCCCAGGGACGCTCGGCTTCGTCGCCGAGGACCTCCTGGTCCGCGGGGCGATCGGCACCTATCCGCACGTCGGCATCGGGATCGTGCTGGCGACCGCGCTCAACGGTATCACCATCCTGCGTGCCTACCTGGCGCTCTTCTGCGGGGCCCGGGAGACCTCGTCCGTCGCCGTCGGCCTGAAACCGCGCGAGAGCCTGGTGCTCACGGCGCTCGTGCTCCTACTTCTCTTCACCGGCATCATCCCCGGCCCCGTCGTGGCCTCTCGCCGCGAAGCCGTGCGCGCCGCGCTCCAGGGCGCCAAGCTCCCGCCTCCCGGGCCCGGCCATCATTAGAGCTGGCCCGCCCGGCTGGACTCGAACCAGCTACCTACGGATTAGAAATCCGTTGCTCTATCCGGATGAGCTACGGGCGGGGGCTTGCCCCGCCATCATAGGCGCCGGCGGCGGGCGCCGTCAAATCGACTCATTTGTCGCGCTCGACGGTGCGGATCACGCTCTCGGGGAGGTCCTTCGGCGGTTCCGGCAGGTCCAGATTCTCCTTGAGGAGTCGAGAGAGGAACTGAGAATCCTGAAAATCCTGGGCGCAGTCGGCGCACTCCCGCACATGGCAGCGCACCAGCTCTGCTTCGGCGCCCTCCAGACGCCCGTCCAGGTACTGCGAGATGAGATTCTGGACCGCGATGCACGACATGGTGCACCTCACCGGCTCGGCCGGCAGGTTCGGTTGGGAACGGCCATCGGGCGCCTTCGCCCTCCCTGGCGAGCCGTGCCGTTCCGGTTGTGCTCCGACCATGGAATACGAGGTCGGGGCGCGTAACGTTCCCTCGAAGTCGAAGTTTTCTTCCTCGGCCTTGCTCGCATCATCGCCGGCTCCGCTCCAGAAAGGCCTGCGCCAGCGCTCGCTGGAGCACCAGCCGAGCCCTGTTGATGCGGGACTTCACGGTGCCGAGGGGAATACCCAGGATGTAGGCAATCTCCTCGAGCTTCACCCCCTCCAGGTACCGCAACACGATGACCGCCCGGTTGTCGACCGGCAGCGCGTAAATGGCGTCCTGGATGAACTTTCTCTGCGAGACCTCGTCGGGGCCGACCGACTCCGGGGCGACGAAGACCGAATGATCCTCGGCGACCGAATCCTCGTTGGCTACGGCTTCGTACGGCACGGTCTGGAGGCGGCGCAGGCGAGTGTAGTCGACAGCGTGATTGTGAGCGATGCGCAGAAGCCAGGCGCTGAAGGGGTACTTGGCGTTGTAGGAAGGCAGGAATCGATAGACCTTCGCGAAGATCTCCTGCGTCAGGTCCTCGGCCTGGTGATAGTCGTGGACCATGTTGAAGACGTAGCGGAAGACGATGGTCTGGTACTTCTCGACGACGAGCGAGAAGTTCCGGGGATCGCGAAAGATGGGCCGCTGCTCGACCGGCTCGGGGAGGCGCTGCTGCTTGGGACGGCGCTTCTTGAGAAGCATGGGGAGGGACCGGCACGGGCCGGCTCCGGGCATCGTGGAAACCGACCGATCGTAACACAGCCCCGCGCCCGGTCAGCTGCCTCCAATCCCCCGGAGTGCCATCTTCGGCGCCAAAATAGGGGCCACTCGACTTTCCCCAATTTCGTAGGAATTGGGGAAAGTCGAGTGGCCCCTATTTCACTGCACGGTGAGCTTGGCGGCCGAGGAGGGTGTGGTGCTGCCCTGTTTCGTGGCGACGACGACGGTGGTTGTCCCGAGGGCATAGGTGGCCGGGACCACGAAGCGGAGGCTGCTGAATCCATTGGTTCCGGGCGCGACGTTCACGATGGTGGCCAGGGTGGTGGGGACGGAAGGGCTGTCGGAGATGAGCGTGACCTGCAGGTTGGCGTCGACGGGTCCGAGGTTGAACCCGCGGGCGTCGACCGAGGCTCCGCGCGAGGCCGTGGCGGGCGAGAGCGAAGTGATAACCGGCCTACCGAAGACCGGCCGCTCGAAGAAGGCCACGTCCCGGCAGCCGTCCGGGAGTGCCGTTGAGCCGAGCACCTCCATCGTCGCGGCCTTCAGGAGCTTGACCGTGCCGTTGCCGGCCGAGTCGCCGACGACCAAGAGTGAGCTGTCGCGGCTCACGTCGAGGCCTGCGACGGGGCCAGTTACGACTGAGGCCTGCGTGACGGAGTTGCCGGCCAGGTTTACACGGGCCACCTTCCCGCCTGTGGCCTCACCGGCGAAGACGCTCTTCTTGTCGGGGGCGAGCTCGACGTCGGCTGCGAAGAGCCCGCCCAGGGCTACGGAGGTCGTGGCCGTGATGCGGGGCTCGCCGTCGACCTCGGCGACGGTGGCCAGGACCAGGGTCGACGTGGCCCGGTCGGGCACGGCCAGGGTGGTCCCGTCGGCGCTCAGGTCGATGTACCCGGGAGTTGTTATCCCGAGCGGCTGGGCCGAAGTGACGCGCGGTGCGCTGAGGTCCAGGCCGAAGATGCTGTCAAAGAGTGCGCCGTTTGCGTCGACGGCGATGGCGGTCCGGTTCGACGGGGTGATGACGGTGCCCGTGGGGCTTCCGACGGCCGGGGGCGGGTTTCCGACTCCCATCGAGAAAGGGGTATCGAAGTTGGTGCGCGACTGGTAGTCGAAGGCCGGGTCGAGCCTCAAGCGGCGCAGGGAGCGGTCTCCGCCCTTGAGGTTGGTTACGAGGACCGTGATGAAGTCGCCGCTGACGGAAATGTCGTCGATCAGGTCGTTTGCAGTCTCGGTGGCGACGGAGGAGAGCGAGATCGAGTTCAGGTTGTACCGGAACACCCCTCCGGGAGTGGTGGGAGTCCCCGCGGCGGTGAAGAGCACGAACTTGAGGGTGTCGCTGATCTCGACGACCTCCAGTCGCGAGGGGCGCAGGTTCGTGGACGGCAGGTCGAAGCGTGCCAGCACCGGCTGCGGGGCGGCCAGGTCGATGACCGAGACTGAGGAGCGTCCGAGGACCAGGATGTAGGGCTGCGGCAGGACCTGAATGGTGGCCAGCGCGAAGGCCTTGCACCCGCCCGCGCCGGTGACCTGTCCGAAGGCGCGATGGTTTCCGATGATGGTATAGGTGTGCGAGGCCGTCACGCTGGTCTGGGACGTGCCGTTCTGGGAGAAGTTGTCCGTGTCCCCCGACTTGTCGCTGAAGTCGAGGGAGAAGTCGAAGGGGCCGACGACCTGGCTGGCCTCGCCCGCGATGTCGAGCTTGAAGTCGACCGTGAGGGGCTGGAAGCCGACCGCGGGGGTTGCGGCGATGCGGCTGAAGCATCCGGTCCGGACGATGGCCGGGGCGGAGTAGGTTTCGATGCTGGTGCTGTTGGCGCAATTGGTGGCGCGCACGACCAGGTAGACCGTGTCGCCGTTGGCCAGCAAGTTGGACTGGTCGAAGCTACCCTGGATGTTGGTGCCGGCCTGCTGCCATCCGCCCGGGGAGCGATCGGGAATTCCTCGGATGGGCTGCGTCGTGGAGATGCCCCACTCGAAGCTGAGCGGGAGCCCGGGCTGCTGCGGCTCGACGAAGACGCTGTCCCAGCGCCCCTCGAAGTGGTTGGGGTCGGTGATGACGCCGTTGGTGGCATTGGTGATGGTCGGTTGCTTGATGAAGCCCGGGGGGGAGTTGTCGACCTTGATGGCGATGGTGCTGGGGACGGTGGAGACGTTGCCTGCGGCGTCGCGCGCGCGGACGGAGAGCAGCAGGGTGTTGCCGTCCTGGGCGCCAATCGGGAGGTTGTTCAGCTCCGTGGCGCGAAAGTCTTGCACGTCGTAGAGAGTCTGGTCGGCGCCGGAGCTCGGCCGCGAGACGAGGATGTAGGAGTAGGAGCTGAGACCTGAGCCGTTGTCGTTGTCCTTGGCGTATGGCCAGCGGGCAGAGAGGCCGGTCGTTCCGTTGATGACGGGCGTCAGTCCGGCGCAGACGAGCGGCGTGTCGATGACGATCTGGCCGACGTTGGGAGGTGTCTGGTCGAGGGCAAAGCCGAGCTGGAGGCAGGCGTTTGCGGGGTTGCGGGGGAGGGAGGCGCTCTTGTTGTAGATGGGGGGATTGGCGTCGTTGAAGGCCTGGACGGCCAGGTAGTAGCGGACGCCCTCGCGCAAAGGAGTCGTGAGCTCCGAACCCTGCGCCGAGTCCATGCTGATCACGTAGGTCTCGACGGTGTCGCTCGGCCTGGGCCGGACCCAGCCGCTGCCGTCGACGGGATCGCGGGTGACGGCGCCGGGGACGACCTCCTGGGTCCAGGAGGTGCTGGGAGAGCCGAGCGCGCTGGGCGGGAGCGGCGGGGGGGCCGTGGAGATGGCGACGCGGTAGTGGACGGGCGGCGTTTCGGCCTCGAAGGAGGTCCAGGTCACCGTGACGTTTCTCGGATCGGTGACGTACCAGTTGTTGACGCCCAGCGCTGTGGCGTCGTTGGCTTCGCAGCGCAGCGGGCGGCTGGCCAGGTACGGGTTGCTGGCGTTCATGCTGACGACGGCGGTCTCGGGGGGAGTCTCGTCGGCGGCGATGACGATCGTCTGCTCGTCGGCGCCGGTGGCGCCGACCTTGTCCCTGGCCAGAGCGCGCAGGACCACGTTTGGGCCGGAGGTGTTGATGGCGACGTTTCCGGATAGTGAGCTGGTGCCGTCGGTGACCGTGAAGGTCTCGGGCCCGTTTTCGCGCGTGATGGTCAATGATGCCAGATTGTCTTCCGTGTCTCTTGCCTCGGCGGTCACGAGGACGGTGGTGAGGTAGTTCGTGGAGGGGCTGCTGCCGCGGATGATGGCAGTGCGGTCGGCGCGTAGCGTCACCGTGGGGGGCGTGTTGGTGACGACGATGGGCCCAGGCAGGACGACGGCCGTTGTCTGGTTGGAGTCGTCGGTGGCGCGCAGCTCGACGCCGTTGATGGGGCCCGTCGTTGCCAGGACGAAGCCGCCGGAGGGCTGGTAGGCGCCGTTGGAGACCTGGAAGCGGTTACGCATCTGGCCGGCAGTCATGCCCGTGGGCGGCCAGGCAGTGAAGGGCGAGCCGGAGACGCCGGGCAACGTCAGCTGCACGATGCGCAGGTTGCTGTCGGCGTCGAAGAGCTCGAAGCTGAAGGTGAACTTCTTGTCCTTGTTCTCGACAGGCGGGGAGTAGCTGCTGGCGATGAAGCGGGTGACGACCGGGCCGACCGTCTTGGGCTGGAAGACGCCGGCCTGGTTGGAAGGCTTGCTCTCGATCGGGTTGTTGGTCTTGTCCAAATAGAAGGCCTTGACGACGTAGACGAGGCTGGCTCCGGAGGTGGTGTCGACCTGGAAGGAGGTCGTGGAGGGGGAGGCGATGACGCCATTTGGAGCCAGTTCATCGGCCGAAGTGGTTTTCCGGACGTAGACGCGGTAGCCCGCCAGGTGGGTCGCCGTGTCGAGGACGCTGCCGTCCTCGAAGGTCTCCGGGGCGCGCCACCGGATCTGCTGGCGCTGGAGATCGAAGGTAAGCTGCGAGGGCGCCGACGGGAGGACGTAGACCTTCTGGCGCTGCGTCTCCGGGTTGTCGAGCTCGCGCCCCCCGGAAATGGCGTCCTTGCCGATGGTGACGGTGGTCGGGGTGCGGAAGGGGTAACGGGCGTCGTCGCCGTCGCCGCGTTCGTCGGAGCCGTTTGGCCCGAAGGAGTAGACGTAGCCACGCGCCGGGTCGACTGCGAAGGAGGAACCCCACGGATCGGTCCCGACGTGGTCGATGTACTTGCCGACCAGCGGGCCCAGGCTCGTGTGGGGGTACTCGCGGCGGTGCTCCAGCTCCCAGCGCTTGATCGCCTCGGAGAAGGTGGCGAGCCGGGCCCGAGAGCTGTCTTCGCGGGCGCGCGAGGCATCCTCTTCGTAGAAGCTGATTGTGATGCTAACCAGCAGCGCGAGGATGACCAAGCCGAGGATCACCTCGACGAAGCTGAAGGCGACCCATCTTCGGCGCAAGCTCGGCCGTTCAGGAGGCATCGTTCGGAAGGCGCGCAAGGGCAAACCAGGGCGCAGTGCCCGTGGGTTCCTTAGTGCGGGTCGGGGGAAATGTCAAGTTGGGAAGAATCGAGAATCGAGAATCGAGAATCGAGAAGGGGGAGTAGTCGGGAGGCAGTAGGGGGGCCGGTGTTCCTCGGCCGGCTTCGAGCGTCATCCCTGACCCCTGCCCCCTGATCCCTGAAGCCTGAAGCCTGATTCCTGAAGCCTGACCCCTGAAGGAGGACGCCTCCCCCCTCACTTGGCGGCGGCGGCGGGTGCGATGGAGGCGGGGGCGGCACCGACGAGGGTGCGGATCTGGGCCATGGCGCGCCGGGTGGCGGCATGGCCGCGGTCGGCGATCTCGGGCTCCAGGGCGACGAAGCTGTGGTTCTCGATCTGCGGATCATAGATGACGCACTGCGCCAGCTCGAGGCTGCTGGCGATCTGGCCGATGACCGCGATCTGGAGAAAGTTGCTGAACACCCGGGCCGCGTCGTGGGCCTTGGGGAAGTAGGGGACGTAACCCACGTAGACCGCCAGGATCCGGTCGCAGCCAGCCCGCAAGAGCGCCTTGACCGGGACCTGCTCCCGGAGACCGCCGTCGTTGAGCCGCCGCTCGCGCACACCGTCGAAGATGCGCACGCTGGGGAACAGCCCAGGTACGGCCGAGCTGGCGCGGGCAGCAATGCCGAGGTCTTCGAACTCGAGGACCGCCTCGCCGCCCGGCATCGTCCAGCACGTCTCGGAGCGGGCGTCGTAGGGCGGCCGGCTGCGCAGCACGGAAGCCATCTGTTCCCCGGCGAAGAGGATGCGCTCCCCGGTCTCGATATCGCATGCCGTGATGATGAGCGGCGGGACCTGACCGAAGCGTCGCCCGCCGCCGTACTTGTTGACGAGGTATTCGAGCTTCTGCGAGGCCAGCAAGCCCGCGTCATAGCGCGGCGCGAACCGCTTGGCCACCATTCCCCAGACCTGGCCGCAGAGGTTCGTGAACGACTTGCGAATCCCCACCACGTCGCGCAGGATGCTGGTCTTCTTGACCACGTCCAGCATCTCCGCCGCCGGCAACCCGGCCCGGTAGAGGCTCCCGATGATCGCCCCCGCGCTGGTCCCCGCCACCACGTCCGGAACGATGCCTTCCTCTTCGAGCGCTCTCAAAACTCCGATGTGGAAGACCCCGCGCGTGCCTCCGCCGCCCAGCGCGAGCCCGAACTTGCCGCCGTTCATGCCACCTCCTGGTGCCGGTTAGCTTAGCACAGGAGCGGGAAGTGAGAATCGAGAAGAGAGAATCGAGAATTGAGAAGACCCGGAGTTCACTCCACGTTCTGATCCCTGATCCCTGATC
>JACPRK010000059.1 GCA_016190005.1 Candidatus Wallbacteria bacterium
CTGGTGTTTCGCCCGGGGCAGGGCCTCTGCCCCATCTGTGCCGAGTCCGGAGCCGAGGCGACGCTTTGCTGCGCGAAGTGCGAGACGGCCTACCACGAAGCCTGCTGGGGCTACGCCGGCCAGTGCGCCGTCTACGGGTGTGGTGGCAAGGAGTCGAAGGCGGGCACGGGTCCCGTCGCCTGAGCTGCAAGTGAGCCTGCCCTCATCCGTGAGGTCCAGACGGACACTCGAACCCCGCGAGTCCGCTGGCAGGTGAGCACCGACCACTCTTCACCCCGGAAGCCGGCCGACTCGGCAATCGAGCGGAGCGCGACGCAATCACCGTGAATGGTCGCCAAGACATTTTCGACGGCACAGGACGACCGACTGCAAGCCGCTCCCCCGGTCGTACCATTGTCCACTTGCAGGGCGGCCTTCTCGATGAAGTTGGAGAGCCGCGCCAAGGGCCGCGACGCACCGGCCCTGGCTGGCCACGAGGGCGAGAGGGCCTCTCGCAGCCCCGTCGCGGGGACCCCGGAACCGGCGAGGATGATCGGGGCGCCGCGCTCGTTGGAGACGCTCGCGGGGGAAACGGAGACGATCTGCGGGACATCGGCAAGGGCGGTGCCGGAGGGCCCGCTCGGCAGCTCGAAGGTCTAGCCCCGCTGCCCGCCGCTGTCGTCGTCTCCGCCGAAGCGCAGGGTCTCGGAGCGCACCGTGTCGTAGACCATGGCGTGCGCTTGGAGGGGCGGCGGCGAGGTGCGCGGGGCGCGAAGGGTCCAGATCGCGCCGTCCCACTCTCGGGTCTCGTCGAGGCGAGCCTGGGACTCGAACACCGCAACGCCGCCGAAGAGCACGGTCTTTCGACGCGCTGCGTCATTGGCCATCGCATGGAGCTTGCGGGCCGGAGGGGAGAGCGGAGGCCACCGCTCGGTCCAGGCGGTCCCGTCCCACTCCCAGGTGTCCCCCGAGATGGCGAACTCGCTCACCGCTCCACCGAAAAGGATGACGCGCCCGCGGGCCGCGTCATGATTCCTTGACCGATCGCGGCGTCGTCGAAGACGTCGCCGAGCGGCGTCGCCTGAACGGCCTTGTCGATGAAGTTGGAGAGCCGCGCCGAGGCCCAGGCAAAGCCCTCCAGGAAGAGGCTGAAGCAGGCGGCGTAGCGGATGGGGAGCTGGGCCGGGTGCAGGTCCCGGCGATCGACATCACGGACTGAGGTCGGACGGCTAAGCAGAGTCTTCCGTGTGCCCAAGGAGGCGGTGTTCGACGATCAGAAGTCACGCGCGCTCACCGTCCACGCCGCCGGCCACTCGGAGCCGCTGCCCGTCACGGACGCGGGTGAGGATCAGGATTGGTACTACCTGCAACCTCCGCTGTCGCCGGGCGCCAGGCTGACCTTTGAATGAGGCTCGAGGGGTGAGGCTCGAGGCCCCAGGGGTGCGGCGCCAGGGGCGGGGGAGCCTGTGGCACGCGGGCACCGTAGATTGAGGGGCGAGATGCGAGCGATTCTGGCTTGGGTCTGTCTCATCGTGGCGGTGCCGTGCTGCGTGATGGCGACGATGCTCGGTGGGATGTGGCTGGCGGAGAACGCCATCGGGGAGCATCCGGCCAGCGACAGCATGGAACGGGACGACTGGTCGACGGAGCTGATGCGGGCGACCGGGCCGCTCGGGCTCGTGAGCCTGGCGGCCTGGGCGCTCCTGCGCCGCGAGCGGCCCGCGTAGCGCAGGTTGCCGAACCGGGGCCGTCCGCGTCATTACATGACCTTGGGCGGCCAGGCTGGGCGCCATCCAGTCCTCCCGCGTCGCTAGTTGGCCCCTCCCGATCATGTCTCATCTGCTCTGGAGCCTCTTCCAGACGTTCGTCCAGTCGGTCCTGATGCCGTTCGCGGTGCTCGGCTTCGTGCACCTGCTCTGCGCCATCCACGGGAAGGACCGCCTGGAGCGCGAGCTTCCCAGCTCCGCCGAGCTGGCGCGGCGGCCCGCGCTGGAGACGCGCGTGTTGGACCGCAATGGCGTGCTCCTGGCCACGTTGCGCGACGAGCAATCCCGCTCCGAGCTGGTGCCTCTGGCCGACATCCCCCTCCTGACACGCCTGGCCTTCGTCGCCGTCGAGGATGAGCGCTTCTTCCAGCACGACGGGATCGATCCCAAGGCCATCGTCCGCGCGGCGGTGAAGAACCTGCGCGCCGGCGGCCTGGTGGAGGGCGGTAGCACCATCACCCAGCAGCTGGTGAAGAACCGCTTCCTCACCTCCGAGCGCAGCCTCGACCGCAAGCTCAAGGAGTTCCTGCTGGCGCTGAAGATGGAACGGATCTTCTCCAAGGAGGAGATCCTCTGCCAGTACCTGAACGAGATCTACTTCGGTCAGGGTGTCTACGGAATCGGCGCCGCCGCGCGCTCCTACTTCGGAAAGCCCGCATCGTCCCTCACACTCGGCGAGTCGGCCATCCTCGCCGGGATGGTCAAAGCGCCGAACCGCTACAACCCGTTCCGGCCGAACGAGGCCTGGCGGGAACGCCAGCGTCTGGTGCTGAGCAAGCTGGTCGAGCTGGGATACGTGAGCCCGGAGCAGGCGCGCGAGGCCGCATCCGAGCCGCCCAGGTTCGTCCGGGGATTGCTGCCGGGAGAGACCCCGGAGAAAGCGCCGTACTTCGTCTCTCAGGTGAAGCGCTGGCTCATCGACACTTACGGATTCAAGACCGCCTTCACGGGAGGCCTTCGCGTGACGACCACTCTGGACTGGCGCATCCAGCAGCAGGCCGAGCGGGCCTTCCTCGGCGCGGCAGTCTTCAAGAACCGCCCCGAATCGAGCGACCCGACCCTCCAGGGGGCTTTCGTCGCGCTCGATCCCGCCTCCGGGGACGTGCTCTCGATGATCGGTGGCAGAGGCTTTGCCACCAGTCAGTTCAACCGCGCCGTCCAGGCGCGCCGCCAGCCCGGCTCTTCCTTCAAACCTTTCGTCTACTGCGCTGCGCTTTTCGAGGGGCTGGAAGGCAACACTGTCATCGACGACGAGCCGGTCGCCTTCGAGGACCAGGCCCACGTCCAGCTCTGGGAGCCGCGCAACTCGGGCAACGTTTACAACGGTCCGACGACGCTGGCCGAGGCGCTGGCGCGTTCCTTCAACGCCGTCGCAGTCAAGCTGCTCGACCAGGTCGGCATCCTCGACACGGTCGAGATCGCGCGCCGCCTGGGAATCGCCACCCCGTTGCACAACGGCCTGAGCCTGGCACTCGGCGCCAGTGAAGTGACGCTGATGGAGATGGTGAGCGCCTATTCCGTCTTCGGCAACCGCGGCATGCGCGCTCTGCCCAGGACCATTCTCAAGGTCGAGGACTACGACGGCAAGCTGCTGCAGCTCTCGGGCTCCGACCAGCGCGACGCGATCGACGAGGTCACCGCCTTCTCGATGACTCAAATGCTCCGCGGAGTCGTCGTGCGCGGGACCGGACGCGCCGCTCGCGTCGAGGGTCACCCGATCGCCGGCAAGACGGGCACCACCAACGGCTACGTGGACGCCTGGTTCATCGGGTTCACCCCGCGGATCGCCGCCGGCTGCTACGTGGGTCACGATGACCGCAAGCGGCTGGGCGGCAATGCCACGGGCGGCCGGATCGCCGCCCCGATCGTTGGCGCGTTCCTCAACGACTACCTCAAGGGCCGCGAGCCCGTTCCCTTTCAGCGGCCGTCGACCGTCGACCTGATCCAGGTCTGCGGCGAGACCGGCATGCTCGCCTCCGAGGGCTGCGAGGACACCTGGGAGGTCGCCTTCGACCAGGGCCGCGCCCCCGGCGAGGAGTGCGAAGGCCACGAGGGCATGGTCTACGAGCCGCCCGCCGACGAGGACGAGATGGCCGACGAGAGCCCGCCCCCGCGGCCGTGGATGGAGCTACCCGAGCGCGCCGAGGCCTCCGACGAGACCGCGGGGCCGCCGGGACCTGCCGGCGTCTTCGGCGCGCCGTCCACCGAGGACTCTGTCGAGTCGACCCGCCAGTACGCGCGCTCCCTGCGCCCCTGGGCCGGCCGGGCAAGCACCCCTCAGGACGTGCGCGCCCGCATCCGCCGCTGGCTGCGTCCCGAGGTGGACGAACAGCAAGACGATCCGCCCGGCGAACCACCGCCGCAGTAACGCGCGTCACGGCGGCGTCCCTGCCCGGCCGCCGGCGGCTTGACTCCGGTTCCGAAGCCGGAGCATTGTGTCGACGCCCCGGGGCGCCTACGACGGCGTACACGGGCCCATCCCATGTCGAAAAAGCGCAAGGTCGTCATCATCGGTGCCGCGGGCAGGGATTTCCAGAACTTCAACTCGGTCTACAAGCACGACGACCTCCACGAGATCGTCGCGTTCACGGCCACGCAGATCCCCGGGATCTCGGGGCGCAGATACCCCGCCAGCCTCGCCGGGCCTGCCTATCCAGACGGCATCCCCATCATCGAGGAGGACCACCTCGAGCAGCTCATCGCCGAGCGACACGTCGACGAGTGCGTGCTCAGCTACAGCGATCTCTCCTACACCTACGTGATGCGCCTGGCCTCCCGCGTGCTCGCGGCCGGCGCCACCTTCTCGATGCTTGGCGCTCGCCAAACGATGTTCGAGAGCACCCGCCCCGTCATAGCCGTGCTGGCCGTCCGCACCGGGTGCGGCAAGAGTCAAACGACCCGCCGAGTTGTGGAGCTCCTGCGGAAGGCGGGCAAGCGGGTCGTCGCCGTACGCCACCCGATGCCCTACGGCGATCTCGAGAAGCAACGCCTGCAACGCTTCGCCACGCTCGAGGATCTCCGACTCCACCAGTGCACTATCGAGGAGATGGAGGAGTACGAGCCCCACCTGGCCCAGGGCAGCATCGTCTACTCCGGCGTCGACTACGAGGCCATCCTCCGTGAGGCGGAGAAGGAGGCCGATGCCATCGTCTGGGACGGAGGCAACAACGACACGCCGTTCTTCCGCCCCAGCCTGACCATCACCGTCGCCGATCCCTTGCGGCCCGGCCACGAGATCGCCTATTACCCCGGCGAGGTCAACTTCCGCATGGCCGACGTCCTCGTCATCAACAAGGTCGATTCGGCCCGCCCCGAGGACGTTGCCACCATCGAGCGCAACGCCCACCAGCTCAACCCGCGCGCCCGCGTCATCAAGGCCGCCTCCATCCTGCACGTCGAGGACCCCTCCGTCATTCGAGGCCGCCGCGTCCTGGTCATCGAGGACGGTCCCACGCTTACCCACGGCGAGATGCGCCTGGGGGCGGGCGTCGTCGCAGCCGAGCGCGCCGGAGCCGCCGAGCTGGTCGACCCCAGGCCCTACGCCGTCGGCGCCATCGCCGGCGCCTTCATCCGCTACCCGCACATGGGCCGGCTGCTCCCGGCTCTTGGCTATGGCGCGGCCCAGATGACCGAGCTGGCCGAGACCATCGCCCGCACCGACTGCGACGCCGTGGTCGTCGCCACCCCCATCGACCTGGCCCGCTACATCCGCATCGACAAGCCCGTCACCCGCGTGCAGTACGAGCTCTCGGCCGCCGCCCGCGACGAGCTCGAGATCATCTTGAAAGAGAGGCGATTCATCTAGTATGTGGGAATCGACGCTCACCGTCGCTCTCGTCAGCGAGGTCTTCTACCAGGACGACGGCCCCGCCCGGCTCGACAGCCGGCTGGCCGAGGCCCGCGAGCGCGGCGCCCAGCTGGCCGTACTCCCCGAGATCTCCCACTGCCGCTGGGCCCCCTCCAAGCGCGTGCCCGCGGATGCCGACGCCGAGTCCCCCGGCGGACCCAGACACCAGGAGCTGGCGCGCGCCGCCCGCAAGGCAGGCATCGGTCTCGTCGGCGGCTGCATCGTGCAAAATCCCCAGACCGGCGTCCGCCACAATAACTCGCTCGTCTTCGACGCCGATGGCAAGCTGATCGCCACCTACCAGAAGCTCCACATCCCCGACGAGCCCGGCTTCTGGGAGTCCGACCACTATGCCGCCGGCACCGAGCCGCCCAGGCCAATCGACGCCTTCGGGATGCCCTTCGGGCTGCAGATCTGCTCGGACAACAACCGCCCCGAGGGGAGCCATCTCCTGGGCGCGATGGGCGCCGAGGCGATCATCGTTCCCCGCGCCACGGAGCTCGTCACCTATCCTCGCTGGCTGGTCGTCTTCCGCGCCAACGCCCTCACCAGCACCACCTACGTGCTCTCCGTCAACCGCCCCGCCCCGGAGGACGGCGTGTTGATCGGCGGCCCTTCCGTCGTCGTCGATCCCGAGGGTCGCGTGCTGGTGGAGACGACCGACGCCGTCGCCATCGCTCGACTTTCGCGGGACGCCGTGCGGTCTGCCCGCGTCCACTACCCCGGGTATCTCGCCGTGCATGCCGACCTGTACTCCCGCGCCTGGGCCGAAGTCGCGGCGAAGCAGCAAAGGTAAGCCGCTCGCTCCTGCTGTAACGCGCCGCGAACGGCTCCGGAGCTCCCCGACGCGAGGACCTCGCCGGCCTCGGCTCTCAAAACTGCGTGCAGTCCCGACTCAATCCGCTCTGGCCAGCCGCATCTGGCGGAACATGACGAAGCCAAGCATCGTCTTGAGCGAGTCGAGGCTCTCCGCGGTCACGATGATCCGGTTCTTGCCCGCGGAGAACAGCCGCGCCGGCAGCCGGCAGCCGACCCAGTTTCCCACGACCATCGAAGGCGAAAGCGGTTTGCCTTCTTCGAGCTTCTGGAGCGGGCTCCCGGGATAGGTGTCGCGCCGGTTCCGCAGGGCGATGAGGACTCGGTCTCCCAGGTTGATGTTCAACACGTCGTCGGGCTCGAGCCCGGCTGTCTCGACCAGCAGGGTGACGGCGCCCGAAGGACTCTGGAGCCACTCCTCCCGAATGTTCAGCGTAGTGCCCTGGAACGGCTTGCCGCGGTTGACGAGAGAAAGGACGCCCGGCACGGCCTCGACCAGCGCGTCAGTGAGCTCCTTGGCTCGGCCGGGCTCCGACAGCCGCGCTATCGTGGCGGTGGCTGGACCGCCGGCGGCGCGGCCGGGCCAGGTGGCGCAGGCGTGCCAGAGCTTCGACGAGTGGAGCTCCCAGGCGTCCTCGGGCGGGGCCTTCGGGTAGGAGAGCGGGGCGAACTCCAGTGCGCGCGCCCCTCGGCCGGGCAGCGGCCAGCCTCGCAGTGAGGCGAGCTGCGCGAGGTTTCCGAGCTGCACCAGCGCGTAGCTGAAGGGGATGCGCAGTCCCGGGCCGTCGAGCCGGCCGTCGGAGCAGAGGTCCATCGCGCGCGTGAGGGCGCCCTCCAGCGGCGCTTCCAGCCCCACCCGAGCGGCTTCCGACGTGTAGGCGGTGGCGAAGGCTGCCTGCCTGGCCCTCGGGTCCACGAGAAGTTGCGCCAGGCGCGCGATGTTCACTCCGCCCAGAGCGTCGCGCGTCACCCGGGCCAGGCGCGCGTTACCGAGCACACGCTCGGTGCGCGCGGAGAGCGCGCCGTCGACGAATCGCGCCTGGATGCGAAGCTCCTGCAGCTCGCCCTCAGGTGCCAGCGCCCCCAGTGTGAACGTGGCCACTCGGGACGCTTCGGCCGGCCCGGCAATGCGCTCCAACTCCGCACCTCGCCTCAGAAAGGCCGACCAGAGCGCGTCCACGTCGGAGCGGGCGAGGACCTCCAAGGTGCCGTCGGGTCCCGAGCGCTGCGCCACCGAGAGCGCCGGGCGAGCTGCGAGTGCGGCCCGGAGACTCCCCTGGAGCCCCGGAGTGCCGTCCGGCGTCAGGACCCGCACGGTCGAGGGCCGGCCGGGCGCCAGCGGTACGATCAGCCGGTGCTGCGTGCTCGTCTCGCGCCCCCGCACCACCAGCTTCTCGCCCGCGCACGAAAGTTCGATGCGCGCCACGCACGGCGTCGGTGTCGAGAATCGGACCTCGGCAAACCGCGCCCCGCAGGCGACCCGGATTCCCTCGCTGGCCTGGTTCACCGGCTCGGCCGGCGCGACGCCGAGCGCCACGACCGCCGCCGCCAGCGCCACGAGCGCCGGGCGAGCGGATCGTCCTACAGGTCGGCCTTGCTCGGCAGGTCGCGGCCCCCGTGCAGGTTCCATCGCAGCGTCAAATCGTTCATGTCCCGCAGCCGCAGACTCACGGTCTCCAGTATGGCCCACAGCACCTTCGCCGCGATCTGGGGGTGGCTGCGGAGGATGCCCATCAGGTCCCGACGGCTGAACTCGAAGAGCGTGCAGTCCGAGGTGGTCATGGCGCCGGCCGACCTGGGGCTGGCGTCGACCAGCGAGATCTCGCCCATGAGGTCGCCCGGATGCAGGGTCGCCAGCTTGCGATCGTCGCCTCCGTTGGAGGCCCTCCGGATGTCGATGCTTCCGGTCAGGATGACGTAGAGAGAGCCGCCTTCGTCGCCTTCCGCGAACAGCGCCTGACCCGACGGTACCTGGGCGACCTTTCCGGTCGAGTGGATCAGTTCGACGTCCTCGTCTTCGATGTAGCGGCACAGGATGCTGCCCGCCAGCGCCTCCAGAGTGTTCATGTTCCGCGCCTCCTGCCCACAGTGTACATCAAGAGTGGCGGGAGCATTCGGCTGCGATTCGCAGGAGCTCGGCTACGCTCCAGGCCTGCTGGGGGCACCCGACGGGCCGGAAGGGCGGCTCGGGCTCGAAAATCTCGGAGATACTCCCCACTCCGGCTTCCGTGAGGTGCGTCTCCATCCCCTTGAGGAGATGTCGCACCTCCTTCACGACCTGGGGCGTCCAGCCGCGTTGGGCGTGCACCAGGGCGTCGCAGTAGGCACCCAGCAGCCACGGCCAGGCGATTCCCATGTGGTAGGCGGCGTCGCGGGACCTGGGACCGCCCTCGTAGTGCGGGACGTAGCGCGGGTCGTTCGGCGCCAGCGTTCGCAGCCCGCGAGGTGTCAGCAACCGAGCCCGGACGGTATCGACCATCCGGCGGGCCTCGCCGGGTCCCAGGAGCGGGTGCGGAAGTGAGGCGGCGAAGAGCTGGTTGGGCCGCAGGGAAGCGTCGGTCCTGCCACCGTGGTCGGGATCGTCGACGACGTCGGCGCACCAGCCCCGATCCTGGAGCCAGAACTTCTCGCGGAAACTGCGTGCGACCAGGTCGGCCAGCTCGGCGTACTTGGAGGCGCGGTCCGGCTCTTCGAGCTCGTGGTGCAGGCACTCGAGCGTGCGCAGGGCGTTGTGCCAGAGCGCCTGGATTTCCACCGGCTTTCCGCGCCGCGGCGTCACGACCCAACCGTCCACGCGAGCGTCCATCCAGGTGAGGGCACACCCTTCCTCGCCCTGGTCGATCAATCCGTCCTCGTCCATGGCGATGCCGAAGCCTGTGCCGCGCACGTAGCTGCCGACGATCTGCTCCATCACGGGAAGGAACAGCTCTTCGACGGCCTCGATATCGTCGGTCGCCTCCAGGTAGCGGCCGACAGCGTGGATGAACCAGAGCGGCGCGTCGACGGAGTTGTACTCGGGCTCGGCGGCGCCATCCGGGAAGCGGTTCGGCAGCAGTCCGTCGTGCACGTGCTGCCCAAGCTCGACCAGGATCGACACCGCGACCTCGGGGCGCTCCATGGTCAACGCCAGGCCGGGAAGGCTGATGAAGGCATCGCGGCCCCAGTCTTCAAACCATGGATAGCCGGCGAGGATGCTCTGCCCATCGTCCCGCTTCACCAGGAACGCGTCACTCGCCGCCGCCAGCGCCTCGAGCAGTCCGCCCGAGCCCGCGAAGGGTCCCGCCAGCGACTTCTGGCGCGCAAGCTCGGCGGCCAGAAGCTCTGCGCCATCGGGCCGCGTCGAGAGCGGCCCCGAGCTGAAGACGACCGCCGCCGGCACGCCCCGCTTCAGCCTCAAACGCACGACCCCAGGGGACCAATGGTCCTCGCGGAAGGGAAGGCCCCGCTCGCGCTCCACGGGATACTCCAGGTTCCGGAACCAGACCAGAGACGGGTGAAAGTCACCGTCATGATAAAGATGAATGTCCGGGATGCCCGGATAGGGGCGGAACACCAGGTGGCCCGCGCCCTCTTCGCTGGCTTCGTCCTCGAGGCCCGAGTTCTGCACCGTCAAGGCGTGGAAGTCGCGGCAGGTGAGCATTGGTCTGAGGAAGAGCTCCGCCTCTTCACAGCCCGACGCCAGTTCGTAGAGGACGACGGTGGCCTGCTTCCCGTGTGGCATGAAGACGCGCTTCTCGAGATGGGCGTCGCCGGCGCGCCACCGGAAAGTCGGCACGGGCCGCAGCCGGACTTCCGACAGGTGGCGATACCCTTCCGGGTGGACCTGTCCGGGGTAGACGTTCGTGTCGAGCTCGAAGGTGCCCGCGGTCGTTCGCAACGTCTCGCCCACCTTGCTCACGAGGTGCATGCGGTGCACGGGGGGGCGCGTCGCGCATGTGAGGAGTGAATGATAGCGGCGGGTCATGGCGCCCGAGAGCGTTCCCGACGCCGATGAGCCGAGCCCGTTGGTGCAGAGCCACTCGCGGCTTGCCGCCACGTCCAGGTCGTGAAGGTCGTCTGGTCCGAATGAGAGCGAGAGCATGGCGCACAGGGTAGCAGACATGAAACTCCGTGGGGAGGTCTTGCGATCGCGGTAGCAATGCCGCGAATGCACGCTTCGGGCTTGACATTGGGATCGTCAGCTCGTATCATGGCGGCCTCCCGCGAGGGATCTGGACAAACCGCCGAGTAGATCCGAGGAGATTGTAAGCGCGGCCCGGGCCAGACTGCTTCACAGACGGGGGAGGGAAACGAGAGGAGCCACATGCTTCAGAGTATGGCCAGGATTGCAGGGGTCGCCGGCTGCACCGTCTCGCTGATCTCGACCTTTCCCGCTTCCGACCTGATCCAGAGCCGGTCTGCCGCCGGTCGGGTCGCTGTCGTGTCTGCTGCCCGGGCCAACTCCATGGTTCCTCCGATTCAAATCGCGCCCGATGACGCGATCCGGCCCGCCGTTGCGACTGTCTCCGAGTTTGCGTTCGACGCGAGCTCCGGGGAGTACATCTCGGACGAATCGATCCTGAAGAGCATCGATATCGACGAGTGCGCGGAGCCCGAATCGTTTGCGCTGGAGGGCTATGTCACCAGCGGCAACGAGACGCTGCGGACGCTCTCGAAGCGCTACTCGCTCGACCCCGAGGCGCTCGCATTGCTGAACGGCCGAAAGGCCGACGACGCGCTTCCCGCCGGAACGCGGGTGAGCCTCTACCGCGGCGAGATCACGCTCTACACGGCAAGCCGCGGCGAAACGCTCGAAGAGATCGCTCGCAAGTTCGGCACCGATGCGCTGCTGCTGACGGTCTGCAACCATCCGCGCGCGAGCACGATGGAAGGCGGCGAGCGGCTTTTCATCCCGCAGGGAATCCTGGAGCGGGAGGGCGAGGCCGACGTGGAGGAAGAGGTTTCGGTCAGCCCCATCGTCATTGCCCCCCAGCCCCAGAAGACTGAGAAGGTCGCGGCCGCTTCGAGGAGCCGGCGCGGCCGCTTCGACAAGGTCCTCAACTTCAGCTCCCGAATCGGCTGGCCTGTGTCCGGCAAGCTCTCCTCGAGGTTTGGCTGGCGCAACCACCCGATCCTCAACCGGATGCGCTTCCACTCCGGTATCGACATCAGCGCACCGCGCGGCGCCGCCATCCGGGCTGTGGCAGAGGGGCGCGTCATCTACGCCGGCTGGCGTAGCGGCAGCGGCCGCACCGTGGTCATCCGCCACGAGGGCAATCTGGTTTCGATCTACGCGCACTGCTCACGATTGAGCGTCGACGCCGGCCAGCACGTCGCCAAGGGGCAGACCGTCGGTCGCATCGGCAGCTCGGGGCTGGCCACCGGCAACCATCTGCATTTCGCCCTGGAGCGAGGCAAAACGCCGGTCAACCCGCTCAAGTACCTCCGCTGAGCGTCGTCACGCTCCCGGGGGCCGTCAGGGGCCTCGAACCGTGAAGCACGAGCAGCCTGCCCTCAGCATCCGCAACAAGCGAGTCTGGGCGGAGTACTCGATTCTCGAGCGCTTCGAAGCCGGAATCGAGCTCCTCGGCTCCGAGGTCAAGTCGATCCGGGCCCACAACTGCAGCTTCTCGGACGCCTTCGTCCTGATGCGCGGCGAAGAGGCCTACCTGGAGAACTTCCACATCGGCGAGTACGCGTTCGCCGGCCACATGAACCACGAGCCGCGCCGCAGCCGCCGCTTGCTCCTCAAGAAGGCGGAGCTGCGTCAGCTGATCGGCAAAGTCCAGCGGCAGGGGCTGACCATCGTCCCGCTGGCGCTCTTCGCAAAGGGGCGCTGGCTGAAGCTGGAGATCGGCCTGGCCCGGGGCAAGAAGCTGCACGACAAGCGCCAGGACATCGCCAAGCGAGACACCGAGCGCGAGGTCCGCCGTGCCCTCAAGGAGCGCTCCAGATGATCCGCACCCAGATCAAGCGCATCATCGTCGACATCGAGAGTCCCGACGAGGATATCGCCACGTACGGCGCCATGAGCATCTTGCGGCTCAAGGAGATCTCGGAGGCCGAGATCCTCGACCTGCTCCCTGTTCTCAGGCGGGCCACGACCAGCCCGTCGATCAGCGTCCGCTTCTTCGCTCGCAAGGCGCTCAATGAAGTGAAGCTCGGGATGCGTCGCCATCCCCGGCTGGTGGCCGAGATGGACAAGCTGCGCGAGGAGACCTCGAAGGGCTCCTGGAGCGAGCTGCTGGACGGCCTGCTCCAGACGCCGACCGAGAAGAAGCTGGTCGTCATCGACCTCCTCAAGGACGTCGACGATCCCAAGATTCTGCCGGCGCTGCTGGAGTACTTGGGCGCCGAGCGCGACGAGTTCGTGGTGGCCGAGACGATCCGCGTCATCGGCCTGCTCGGCCACGTCGCTGAGATTCCGCTCCTGGAGCAGTATCTCAAGCACCGCGATAGCCGCATCCGTTCCAACGCCGCCGAGGCGCTGGAACACATCGGCGGAAAGGCCGTGGTCCAGTCGATCCTTCCGCTGCTGGAGGACGACGACAATCGAGTGAAGGCTACCGTGGCGAAGCTCCTCTCCAAGCAGGGGGAGCCCCACGTGCTCTCGGCTCTGTCCGAAATGCTTCACTCGGTGGAGGTCTGGATGCGTGAGAGCGCAATCTACGCCCTGGGCTACGTGCCGTACCAGGAGGCCGTGGACCTGCTGCTGGAGGCGCTAGTCGACGTCAATTCCGACGTGCGCGTCAAGGCAATCGAGAGCCTCTCGCGCCTGCACGCCCGGCGGGCCATCGACTACCTCCACGCCATCGCCGTCGGCGGTGACCCCGCCGTGAGCCAGGCGGCTGCCTCGGCGCTCCGCATCATCCGAGCCGCTCCGCTCGATTACGAGTATCTCGACCCCGAGAACGCGTCGCGCGCCGCCACGGCCTCCGGCGTGCGCCGGCGCGCCAGCACGAGCGGCACGCGACCCGCGGCGTCGCGCTCCGGCGCCTGGGCCGCCGCCGCCCCCCCGGGCGCCGCCGAGCAAGCGCCGCGGCCTGCCGGCCGGGAGCGCCGCAGCTTCGCCCGGCGACTCTTCGGCGGCGGCACACGTCGCGCCGAACGCTCCCAGGTCGAGGCGCTCAAGGCCGAGCGTGACGACATCCTGCTCGAGATCGGCAAGCAGGTGATTGCCCTCTACCACGAGAAAACCTTCGAGCGCCAGTGGCTGGCGGCGCAGGACCACGAGATCAAGAAGATCCGCTACCTCATCGAGCAGAAGGAGTCGCAGCGCGAGGCGATCGAGAAGGAGAGCCACAAGATCACGTTCATCGGGTTCCTGCGCGAGGCCGTCCGCTTCTTCACCCACGAAAAGCAGGTGGGCCAGCGCCTCGACGCCTTGAACGATCGGCTCGCTGCCTGCTACCGCCAGATCGGCCGCCGCATCGCCGACGAGCCTGCCGGCCGCGGCGACCTCGACACCCTGCAGCTCAAGGGGCTGCCGGATGCTGTTCAGCGCCTGGACCGTGAGCTGCGCGAACTGGAAGGGACCGCCGGGAGTCCTCCGACGGGCCCAGGCTGAGGTCCTTCGACAGGCTCAGGGTGAGCGGGGCTTCGACACGACCGCTGCGCGGTCTGCTCAGGATGCGCGGGCTGGGGGGCGACTGCTGGCAGGGCGACCTCAGTTGACGCGCTGCCGCAGCCGGGAGAGTTTGCGCTGGTACTCCTCGGACCACATCGCCTGGACGACCTTGTCGCGCAGGTGTGGGACGTACGTCTCCCCCCGGCGGTAGAGCTCCATCGCGTCGTCGGGGCGGTCGCCGACGAAGAGCTCGGCGGCCGCGAGATAGCCCTTCAACAGCTCCGCAAGCCGGCCGTCGCCGGCGCTTCCGGCGCTGACCTCGCGCTCCATGAACTCCAGGCTCTCGAGCTTCTTGCTGAAGCGAGGCACCTGGCCCCTGAGGCCCGAGAGATACGCCGTGTTCGGGCCCTGGGGCATCGGCTGCTGGGGCGCGGCAGGCACGGGGGGCGCTGGCTCGGGCGCGGCGGCTGACGGTGCCGGGTGCTGCCAGGTCGGGCTCCAGCTGCCGGATTCGGACTCGTCTCTGCCGCCGGCCAGCAGCGCTGGTCCGCCTTGCGGGTCGAGCTCCAGGATGCGCGCCCGGCACCGTGCCTGGAAGATGCCGAGCCCCGCGGTGCCGAGCTCGGAGGTGCACCACGCGAGCCCGCCGGCGTCGCTCCAGGTCAAGTCGAGGGCGCGCTGCAGACAGCTCTCGGCCGCGCGGGAGCGACCCAGGCGCGCCAGCGAGATACCCTTCGACACATTGAGGCGATGGCTCGCCGGGTTGCGCTGCAAGGCCTCGTTGACAATCTCGATGGCCTTCAAGTCGTTGTAGTCGGCACGGTAGGCGCTGGCCAGCCCGAGCAGGGCGTCGACGTCGTCGGGAGCGATCCGGTGCGCCCGGTCGAAGGCGGCGATCGCCTGCGTGAGGCTGTTCTGCTCCAGGAAGCGTTGCCCTTGCTCCCGCCAGAGCGCGCACGCCTCGGCGTGGCGATCGTGGCGCACGTAGGCGTCGGCAAGACGCTGGCAGACGCCTGGATCGCCCGGGACAATCTCGCGCAGCCTCTCCAGGACGAAGGTCGCCGAGGTCTCGTCCCCGTCGACGTCGCAAAGCGCGACCGTCTTCTCGTAGAACAGGATGGCCCGGGACTGGTGCTGCTGGAACTGTGCGAGCGCCCCGGCGATGAACTGGTGGGAACGGTCGTTGGGCGCAAGCTCCGCCATCTTCGGTGCCAGGCCCAGCAGCGGGTCCATCGAGCTGTCCGGGTTGTCCCACATGGCTCGCAGCTCATGGTGGATGCCCGCGAAATCGTGGCGAAGGCCCGAGAGCCGGTCGAGATCTGCGGCGGCCATCTCGGGGGCGGGCGGCGGAGGCGGCGGCGCAGCGGGGGGCCTGGGCGCCTTCGCGCGAACGGGCGAAAGCGGCGGCTCGGGCGCGAATGCGGGCGCTGGGGGCGTGGCGACCGGTGGCGGCTCTGGCCGCGGTGTGGCGGGGGGCTCCGCGGCTCGGGGGACCGGGGTCACCGCCACAGGCTCTGAAACCGGTTCGGCGCGGTGAATCGGTGCTCCGACCGAGGGAACTTCGTCCCAGTCGAATTCGTCGACGACGGCCGGGGGCTTGGGCGCGGCGGCCGGGGGGGCGCCCCAATGGAGCTCGTCCTCGAGGGTCGCGGAGGCCGTGGCCGGCAACCCCTCGTCGGGCTCGAGAGCCGAGGCCGCGGGCGTGTGGGCCGGCGGAGCCGTTGAAGGAGCCGAGAGCTCCCGCAACAGGTCGTCTTCCGATTCGTCGTCCGGGAAGAAGTCGTCATCGAGTGTGCTCGAGGCAGCCGCACGCGGCGGAGCCGACGGCGGCTGGCCCAGCACGTCGTCCAGCTCGTCGAACGGCGAATGGGCCGGTGCGGCCGCTTGCTTTCTTGCGGCCGGCAGCTCCTTGGGAGCCGGCGCGGGCGGCTGCGCCGGGGCGGCGGCGATCGGGCCGGTGCCCGGGAAGCTCTCGAGCTCGTCGAGCATGCCGGCGAGCGGGTCGTGCACGGGTGCGACAGGAGCCGCTGGCGCCGGCGCCGCGGGTACGGGCTGCGGGGCTGGCGGCTGAGCTCCGACGGCGACTGTCGGCTCGAAATCGAGCTCACCCAGCAGATCGGCGAGCTGGCTCGACTCGACTGCAGGCCGAGCCGGGGCTGGAGGCTGAGCCGCCTGGGCTTCGGGCGGCGAGACGGATTTCGTGTCGTCCTCGAGCGGCTCGAGGTCCTCGATTGCGTCGAAGGGCGCGCGCGACTCCGACTGCCTCATGGCACCCAGGAGGTCGTCTAGCTCATCGACGTCGGTCGCCGGGATCGCCTCGGTCAATTCGCCCAGGTCGAATGACCCCTCCGGCTCCGGGGGCCCCGGGGGGCGGGGCGCTGCGATCGTGGCGGGGTGCGAGTCGGCTGGGGCCGGCGTCAGACGGAGGTCGTCTTCGATGTCGTCGAGCAGCCCCTGGAGCCCGGGCAACGCTGTGGACGCAGCGCTTGCGGCCGCGGGGGCCGGTGCGGCTCCGGGCCGGGCGCCCGGCGCCGGGGGGGCGGGCTCTTCGAGCTCGAAGTCGTCCAGCGAGGGGGCGCCGAAGATGTCGTCGAGCGGCGTCGGGGAGCTGCGTTCGCGCGGAGCGACGTTTCCTCTTTCGGTCGGCTCGTCGAACTCGTCGAACGACTCGAGACCTCGAGGAGCCATCGGAGCTTCCGGAGCTTTCGAGTCCGAAGAGGCGTGCCGAGCCGGTGGCAGCTCGTCGTCGGCAGCCTCCCAGTCCGAGGTGCCGGCGCCGTCCCGTGGCAGCGGCGGCAGCTCGCCAAGCTCGGAGTCGTCCAGCGGCGGCAGCGGCGGAAGCTCCGATTCGTCGAACAAGAAATCGAGCTCACCGCCGGGCCTCGGGGCCGCACCGGCCGCAGGGCCGCCCGGGGCAGCGCCGCCCGCGCCGTCTGAGAAGTCGGTGTCGTCGCCCGCGCCGGGTGCCGCAAGGAACAGGTCGTCCCTGACGCCTGGCAGCGAGATGTCGCTCTCACCGGCGCTGCTTTCTACGGTGACGGCGGGGAGCTCGAACGCTCCCGAGATAGTCGCGTCCGTCCAACCCGCGCTGGCCTCGGCGGGTGCCGGCTGGGGCTCCGAGCCCTCGGGTCCGAGGAGGGTGTCGATGTCGAGGCCCGGCGTGAGGAAGAGGTCATCGAGCGACGGCTCCGCGGCCGGCTCGGTGGCGGCAGCCGGGCGGCTGGTCCGGAGTGCCGGCGGCGGCGGCTCGGGGGCAAAGCTCTGTTCTTCGGGTGCGAGGGGAGCTCCGAGGACGGGCTCTGGCGGTGCCGGTCTGGCGGCCACGGGCGGTCGCGGGCGCTCGGGTGCCGGGGGCGCTGCTGGCTTGGGGGCTCCGAATCCCGCTAGCGGGTCCTCCCAGTCATCTGAGGGCCCCTCGCTGAGGATCAACCCGGGCATCGTGTCCAATTCGAGCGCGTCTAGCACGGGCGCCGGGGGAGCGGCGGCGGCCGGCTCCTCGGGGAGCGACGGTAGGCCGTCCTCGGCCGGCATCGGGGGCAACGCCCCGAGGTCGATCTGGAACAGGTCGTCGAGCCCGCCGTCCAGCACGGGCATCCCTGCCGCCTGCGGCGGCGCACCCGGCGGCAGAAGCTCGCCCTCGAGGTCCGCCAGCAGCGCTTCCTCGGATGAGGGCTCCGCCCCTGGGGCGGCAAGGTCTCGCATGAGCTCGTCGACGTCGGGTCCCTCGAGCGCCGCGGGCGCGGCCGGCTTGCCCCTCACGTCCGGCAGCATCGCCGAGAGGGCTTCCAGTCCGTCCGTCACGTCCTGGTGGCTGACCGGCTCGGCCAACGCCGGGGCGGGAGCACTCCTCGCTGTCACAGGAGTCGATTCCTCCACCAGCTCCAGCGGAAGCTCGAAGGACTCCTCGAAGGTGAGCGACTCGAGCTCGGGCGCCTCGGCAGACGGCTGGAAGGCGGCCGGCTCCCGGAACGGCGATGTCACGTCGGGCTGCGCCGCGGCCAGCTCGGCCGGCTCGTCGAAAGTGAGCGATGCGAGCAGCGCCTCGTCCAGCGCTTCCGGGGCGCTGACCGGCTCGGGGGCAGTCAGCTCCTCGACCATCAGGTCCTTGATGCCCTGCTCGATCTGGTCGTCGGAAGCCGGTGCCTCAGCGGCCGGCGGCGCCGGCCGCGCGGCGGAATGCGCTAGCGGTGGGGCCTCGCGGCCGTCGGAGATGATCGCGGTGATGACGCTCGCCAGGCGAGCGAAGTCTTCGGGCGAAGCCGAGTCGGAGACGTCGGTCTGAGCGGCCGCTACGGGCGCAACCTCGCCGCCGAGCTCCTCGGAGAGCTCGCCAAGGCTGGCGTCCATCTCGGGCTCTTCCTCGATGACCTTCTTGGCCGGTCCGAGGATGCTCCCCATGTCCCACGGCGTCTCGTCCTCGACGATCGGAGCCAGCTCATCCTCGGCTGCAGGACCCGAACCGGCCGTCGCAGCGGCCAGCTCTGCTCCCAGGTCCCCCATGTCTGCGAGGTCCAGTCCCAGCTCTCCGGGCA
>JACPRK010000060.1 GCA_016190005.1 Candidatus Wallbacteria bacterium
CCTCGGCGATCCGGCCGGCTGCGGAAGAAGCAACCGGGGCCCAACCGTTGCAGGGGAGCTCCGAGGCATTCGCCCCAATCGCCTCGCCGCGTGTGACGGATGCCGATTCGAGCGCGCCGTCCATCACGGGAAACGCGCCTGTGCCTGGAGCTCCCCAAGCCGCCCAGCCAACCGCAGTGATCCAGCAGCCCCGGTCGGGTAACCGGCGGCGAGCACTCCCTCGGTCCGCCGTGGTGGCCATATCTGTGGTGGCGCTGCTGGGCGTCGTCATCATGGTGGTGTTCCACGAGCCGGCCCCGGAGCCGGATTCACCGCCCGTCGCGCCCCAGGTATCGGCGCCTCCCCCCGCCGCGCAGCCTGGAGGGTTCCTGCTCGACAGCGTCCCGTCCAACGCCCGCATCTTCAAGCCCGACGGCACCGATACCGGCAAGCGCACCCCGCACCAGTTCGAGGACCTGCCCGAGGGGGAAGTGAGGTTCGTCCTGAAACTGGAAGGATTCGACGATGGGCCGGTGACTGTCGGCCGCTCCTGGGGCCGAGGGGCCGTTGTGCAGCTGAATCGAGTGTCGCGCTAGTTTGCGCCGCGCCCTCGTGCTCTGTTAACCTGGGGGGCCGCTCGAGCGATGGACCACGCAGCCGAAACGAGACGATCGGGGCCCTGGTGGCCCTGGGCCCTGGTGGGCCTGGCTGCCGCGTTGCTCTACTTCACCCGGCTCGGCGCCCACGATCTCTGGGAGCCTGACGAGCCCAACTTCGCCCTCACCTCTCGCGAGATGATGGAGCGTTCGCAGTACGTACTGCCGACGCTCAACGGGACGCCCGAGGGCGAGAAGCCCCCGATGTTCTACTGGGCCATCATCGCCGCCACGCGGCTGGTCGGCGGGGAGGTTTCGGAGCTCACCACGCGCATCCCGTCGGCCGCCGGCATGCTGGTGACAGTGCTTGCCGTCGGACTGGCCGGAGCTTCCGTGTTCGGTTTGCGGGCGGGCCTCCTGGCCGCGATCGTGATGGCGACCACGCACCTGGGGGTCTGGGAAGCCCGCACGGGCCAGGTCGACGCGCTCAATTGCGCCTTCATCACGCTGGCCTTCACCTGGTTTCTGCGGGCCTCCATGGCCGATCCGCCCCTTCCCGCCAGTCTCGCCGCGGCCTATGGGTTCGCGGGCTTGGCCGTCCTCACCAAGGGGCAGCCCGGCTTCCTGCTGCCGGTGGCGACTCTGTTCCTCCACGGGTGGATCATGCGACGTGCCCGCCCCATCGCCCGGATGGGCCTCCACGTGGGGGTGCCGGTGGTCGCGGCGTTTGGGCTCGTCTGGTTTCTGCCTCTGCTGAAGCTCGCTTCGGCCGACTTCCTCTCGACAATCCTCTACCGCCAGACCGTCGTCCGCTACTTCAACCCGTGGCATCACCACCAGCCGTTCTGGTACTACCTGACGACCCTGCCGCTGGAGTTTCTGCCCTGGACCATCGTGCTCCCGGGGGCGCTCTTGTTCGCCTGGCGGGAAGGCTGGAAGAAGCGCGACCCGGCGATCGTCTACGCGATGCTCTGGGCGGCAGTCGTGTTCCTCTACTTCTCGGTGTCGCCGGGCAAGCGCAGCATCTACGTCCTGCCGATGTTCCCGGCGCTGGCGCTCTTGGTGGGGCGGTTCCTCGACTCGGCCCTCACGCCGGGCTCACCCTGGGCCATCTGGGTTCGGGGGCCCGTCTGGGCCTGGGCGGGCGTGCTGGCGCTCGTGGGACTGGGGGCGCCCGTCGTCATCCAGCAGAAGTACCCGCCGATGGCATGGCCTGCCGCGGGCCTCACGCCGCTGCTGTTGCTCGGCGTGATCGTCATCGTGAACCGCCTGCGCGAATCGACGCTCCTGGCAGCAACGGGAGCGCTTGCCGCGGTGACCTTCGCCTTCAATTTCTACTTGCACACGGTGGTGCTGACGGCGTTCAACCCGTACAACAGCGCCCGCGAGTTCTGCAGCCGCATCGTCTCCCTGCTGGAGCCGGGCGAAAAGCCCGTCTCGTACCGCTTTTTCCGCGGCGCGTACGGCTTTTACACGCGCCGCCAGTTCGCAGTCCCGGAGACGCCGGACGCCCTTGCGGAGCTGCTCCGGGCCGATCCCGACCTGGTCGTTATGGCCCACAAGGAGCACCTCTCCGAGCTGGCCCAGGACGGCCGCTTCGGGCTGGAGCTGGTCGACGATCGCAAGATCGGCACTCGCCAAGTGGCGCTGGTGCGAGTGCGGTCGGGGAAGCGCGCGCTGACTGGCGAACGGGGCCTGACGAGGTGATGACGATGAAGACGATTTCGGAAGCTGCTCTGGAGCGCGTGCCGGCTGGCGCCACGATCGGGCTCGGTTCGGGGCGCGCGGCGATGGCCTTCGTCAAGGCGCTGGGCGAGCGCGTGCGCGCCGGGCTGGCGGTGCGGGGCGTGCCAACCTCCCGGGCTACGCAGGAGGCTGCGCTGCTGGAAGGGATTCCTCTGGCGACGCCCGACGAGGCCGGCGAGCTGGCCGTCACCTTCGACGGCGCAGACGAGGTCGATCCGAACCTGGATATGATCAAGGGCTGGGGCGCCGCTCTGGTGCGGGAAAAGATCGTCGCCGCAATGAGCCGTGAGCTGGTAATCCTGGTCGGCGCCGAGAAGCTCGTCACGACGCTCGGTGAGCGCGGCAAGTTGCCGATCGAAGTCGTCCCGTTCGGCCTCACGCTGGTCGCCCGCCGTCTCGACGCGATGGGCATCCAGGGGGTCGTTCGCACCGACGGCGAAGCGTTTCTGGTGACCGACAACGGCAACCACATCCTCGACTGCGCCGTTCCGCTCTTGCAGCAGCCGGCCGAGCTGGAGCGCCGTCTGCTCGACATCCCGGGCGTTGTCGGCACGGGGCTCTTCCTGGGGTTGGCGCATACGGTGTTCATCCAGCGCGACGGCGAAGTCGAGGTGCGCAGCCGTCAGGCGAAGACGCCCGGTGGGCGGTAGATTGCTGGCAAGCGCGGACCCGACCCAGGTCGCGGCCGCACCGAAGATGACGGGCATCCAGGAGTTCGTGCTGCTCGGCCACGACGAGGCGTCACACGACGCGCTCGCCCGCGGCGCCGACGTCGCCGGTTTCTCGGAGACGCTGCTTTCGCTCTTCCGGTTCCAGCAGACCGGCCGTGCCTATCGGATTCTGCTGCCCGTGCGGCAGCGCGGGCTGGGATCGATCCACCGCACCTTCAACCTGGCGCAGAAGGTCGCCGGCGCGCGGCGCTTCGACCCGCTACCGCCCTTCGAGCCTCGCCCCGTGGCGCGGGTTGCGGCCAATCTGGATGCCTATCTTTCCCGCATGGCCGAGCTGGCTCGAGGCACGCCCATCCGCATCCAGCCAGACGATCCGGCCCTACCAGCGCTGGCCCAGCACCTCCAGGGGCACGCCTCGCCCGAAAACGACGCGGAGCTCCTGCGGCTCTTCGGCTTGCTCACCGAAGGGGTCTACATCGGGCCTAGGACCTTCCACATGGACCTGGCCAATAGTTGCAACGAGAACTGCGCCTATTGCTGGTTCCACTCGCCTCACAGCAAGAACCGGGAGGACGCCGACCGGTTCGGGCCGGAGTGGAAGCGCACGCATATCGACTTCGACACCGCTCGGAAACTGGTCGACGACCTCGCCCGGCTGGGCACGCGCGAAGACATCCTCCTCACCGGCAAGGGCGAACCGCTGACCCACCCCCGCTGCCTCGACATCGTCGACTACATCAAGTCGAAGCAGATGCACGCCACGCTCTTCACCAACGGTATCCTCCTGGGGCCATCCAACCTCGAGCGGCTACACCGGGCCGGCCTGGACCTGCTCTACGTATCGCTCTCGGCCGCGAGCCACCCCGTCTACGAGGCGCTGCACCCCGGCCACGCGGGTTCCGAGCTCGAGGTCGTGCGGGACAATCTCCTGGCCTTGCAGCGAATGAAGCAGTCCTCTGGTCGCCCCTACCCGCGCGTGGTGATGGTTGACGTCGTGAACCACGACAACGCCCACGAGCTTGCAGACTTCGTGCGCTGGTCCGCCGCCATCGGCGCCGACTTCGTGCGCTACCAGCTCATCCACGTGCAGTACTACAACGAGTCGCTCAAGCTCACGCCCCAGGACCTCGTGCGCGTGCGTGCAGGACTGGCCGAGGCCAAGGCGGTCGCAGCCGCCGCCGGGATGAGTGTCATGGAGAACATCGACTTCCAGCTCTCGACGCTGGTCGAGGACTCCGGCGCGTGGGGCAGGAGCGAGCTGCCGGCCGAGGGCTGCTTTGCCGGCTGGTACTTCTCGCGCTCCTGGGCCGACGGGACGATCAGCTTCTGCTGTAGCCCCAAGCCGATCGCCAACCTGGACGAGACGAGCTTCGCATCACTGTGGGAGGGGCCGCGCTACGGCTACTACCGCAACGCGGGCAAACACCTGCAGGCCAACGGGCGCGTTCGTTTCACCGACGGCACGCCTCTCGTGAACGCCCACTGCTTCAGCTGCCCGAATTACGAAGGGCTGGGCGACGCGCGGCGCGGGCTCAGGAACTTCGGCCTGGAGCGATGGCTGGGCCGCACCGTCGGTTAGGGGCGCCGGTCAAGCCTTCGCGGCCGCCTGCTCGATCGCCTTCCAGATGACGCGATGCTCCTCCGGGTCGACGCGCAGGGCGCGAGAGACCTTCTCGAGGATCAACTTCTCGGTCTCGGAGACCTGTCCGTCGGCGCAGGCGCGGGCGGCGACGCGGCGGAAAACGTCCTCCGGGACTAGCTCGTACTCGGCCTGCTTGCCCCTGGCTTTGAGCGAGCCTACCGCTGCCTGCCAGGCGCGCTGGTGCTGCTCGGAGGTGACGCCGAGGGCCTGCTTCACCTCGTTCAAGGTGGAGCGCTCGATTTCGGAGATGTCGCCGTCGCGCATGATCTCCTCGAGAAGGAGTTGGAAGACCTTTTCACTCGTGAGCTCGCTCGATTCCACGGAAACCTCCTGACGGCCGCAGCCGGCCCCGACGGGCCGAGAGGAGTCTGCCACTTGGGTCAGTGGCAGAGCAAGAGCGGCCGCTTCCAGCGAGCCACGACTTGCTGCGTCGTGCTTCCGAGGAGCATCTCGCGAACGATCCAGTGGCCGTAGGCCCCCATGCAGAGCAGCCCTGCATTCTCGCGCTCGGCGACCCGCGCGATGGCGTCGGCCGGCCGCCCCTCGATGTCGAGCTTGCGGAAGCGGATGCCGTAGGCGTCCAGATAGGCCGGCGCGGCGAGGGGATCGTCGGCGGGCGGGAGCTGGCCCGGGTTGACCGTGAGCAGGATGAGCTCCAGCGGCTCGGGCTTCCACTGGCAGGCCAGGTCCGCCGCTGCCGCCAGCGCCTTCTGGGCGCCGGAGCTGCCGTCGTAGGCGACCACGATCGGCCCCAGAGCCTCGACGGTCTCCCCGACGAGCAGGAACGGCCGGGCGACGCCGCGGACCAGCGAGGCTGCTACCGAGCCCAGCAACGATTCCGATTCCCCGGTGCCGCGTCCCATGACGGTCAGGTCTGCGGCTCGCGCGGCCAGCGCGATCTCGGCGACGATCTCTCCGGAGCGGATTTCGGCGTGGGCGCGAACGCCGGCGACGCGGGTGCGCTCCATGAAGGGGCGAATCGCCAGGTCCTCCATGGTCGACTGCCGCTCCTCGAACTCCCGGATGCGCGCCTGGAGCTGGGCCTCGGGCTCAGGGTAGACCATGAAGGGCTCGCCCGGAAATGCGACGGACGCCGGGTACGCAGGCCCGGCCGCCAGGGATGCGGGCAACTCCCGGACGAAAAGTCCGCGCAGCGTGGCTCCGTAGCCGCCGGCCAGCGCCAGCGCGGTAGTCTGGCAGGGACTGTTCTCAGGACTGGAGTCGAGACAGACCAGTACGCTACGCAACACGGGTCACCTCCTGGTCTCGTTGACAGGCAAGACCGCCGCCCTCGAGGCCGCAAGAGCCGTGCCGCCAATGGCAGCTCGAAGGTGTAGAATCCGGTGGGATGAGGGCCAGGCGAGGTGCGCGGTGGATGGGAGGCCGGCTGACGGAACCGGCGTGGGATGAGTGTGCGCGATGAGCGAGCCGGCGACGCTCGATCCGGTGCGGCTCAGGCAACTCAGAGAGCTAGCAGAGCTCTCGGGCGCCGGCATCGTGCGCGAGCTATTCGAGGTGTTCCTGCGCGAGGCGCCTGGGCTGCTGGAGCGGCTCGGCCAAGCTGCGCGCGCTAGCGACGCCCGGGTGCTGGAAGATACGGCTCATCGACTCAAAGGAGCCAGTCTGTCCGCTGGAGCCGGATCGATGGCGGAGACCTGCCGGCGGATCGAGGCGCTCGGGCGCGCCTCGCGCCTGGAGGGGGCTCTGGAGCTCTGTCAGAGGCTGGAAGGGGAGTTGACCCGGACCACCGCGGAGATGCGGGAGCTGATCCGCGCCGACGAGCTCTGAGGCGCCGGCGTCATCCCGGAGGGCCCGATCCTCCGGATGCAGACGGGCCGCAACTGGGGCATCCGCGGGCGCGTTCGCGAAGGGCCCGAACCTCCTGCCGGAGTTCCTCCAGGCGGAGCGCCAGCCGCAGACGCAGATCCAGCTGGGTCATCTCCACAGGCTTCGCCAGAGCGTCGTCGGCCCCGGCTCGGAGCGCCTCTTCCAGCTCGGCGTGGCCGGCGTCCGCGGAGAGCAAGAGGACGAACGCCGGGCGAATCTCCGGCCTGATCGCCAGTGCTGCGCAGAGCTCCGGGCCGTTCAAGCGAGGCATTCGCCAGTCGCAGATCAGCATTGCAGGCGCGGCTCCGGCGGCCAGGGTGTCGAGCGCGTGCTGGCCGTCCGTGCACGAGATCGTCTCGTGTCCCAGCCGGCGCACCTGCACTTCGAGCACTCGCAAGCTGACCGGGTCGTCTTCCGCCAGCAACACCTTCATGGTGGGCTCCCTTTCAACAAACGCGTCATCTCGGCCGTCACTCGCCCAAACTCCTGCGCAACACGCTCGGCGGCCCCGTCCGCAGCCTTGCTGGCGCGGACCGAATCGCAAAGAGAGGCCAGCCTCGAGGCGCCGATCTGTAGCGCCATGCCTTTGAGCGCGTGCGCCGCGTCGCGAGCTGCGGCGCTGTCTCCACGGGCCATCGATGCGCCGAGCCGGTCGATCAGTACCGGCGCCTGCGAGGCGAAGGTCGCCATCAACCCGCTCCGGAAGTCGCTCGAGTTGGCAGCCTCCAGCTCGCCCAGGACCTGCCAGCGCTCCGGGTCGATGGCCGGATCCGGCGGTCTGGGATCACTGGCGGGAGAAGCGGGCAGCGGTGCCTGCGATCGCCCCTTCGAGGCTCCCGGGCTCCAGTGTCTCAGAACGCGCTCCAGCTCCACGACGTCGATCGGCTTGGCGATGTAATCGTCCATGCCGGCCTCCAGACAACGCTCGCGATCGCCCTGCATCGCGTTTGCAGTGAGACCGACGATGGGCAGTCGCGTACCGGCGCTCGCGGCCGCTAGTTTGCGGATCTCGGCCGTCGTCTGGTAGCCGTCCATTCCGGGCATCTGGCAGTCCATGAAAACGATGTCGAACCGCATCAATCGCAGCATCTCGATGGCTTCCCGGCCCTCGGCGGCGACTTCGACCTGGCAGCCCAGCCGCTGGAGCATGCGTGAGGCGACCAACTGGTTGGTGGAGTTGTCGTCGACGACCAGGACGCGCGAGCACTTGGGCTCGGGAGGGCGGGCCTGGTCGGGTGCGGGCGCCGACGGCGTCTGGGCCCGGTCGGTGATGGCCGAGCGCAGGTCCGGCACCGCGACGCCGCAGACAGTGGCGAGGGTGTCGATCATGTGTTGCTGGCGGATGGGCTTGACCAGGAACGCGCTGAAGCCGGCGTCGCGGTGCTGCGCGGCGTCGCGGTACGCCAGCGAGGTGAGCATCACCATCACCGTGGAGGCCAGCTCGGGAGTGTCGCGGACATAGCGGGCCAGCGCCACACCGTCCATCTCTGGCATTTGCTGGTCGACCAGCATCAGCGTGTAGGGTGCTCCCGCCTTGCGCGCTTTCCAGAGCATCACGATGGCCTGGGAGGCCGACTCGGAGAGGTCATGCTTCAGTCCCCAGAAGGAGAGGTAGCCGCTGATGACCCTCCTGTTGACCGCGTTGTCGTCGACCGCCAGCAGGCGAGCGCCGGCAAGCGCGGCAGGCGTGAGTTGAACCGCCGGCTGGCGGGTGTCGAGCTCGAGTGGGAGGTCGAACCAGAACCGGGAACCCTCGCCCAGGCGGCTCTCGGCGCCGGCCGTGCCGCCGAGCAGCTCGACGAGTTGCTTGCAGATCGCCAGGCCCAGTCCCGTGCCGCCGTAACGGCGCGTGACGGAGTTGTCCGCCTGGGTGAACTTGGTGAAGAGCCGCGGGAGCATTTCCGGGGCGATGCCGATACCGCTGTCCTCCACGGTGGTGCGCAGCGTCACGCGGCCTGGGACGCTCTGGAGCTGCTCCACAGAGATGAGGACGTGGCCCTTGTGGGTGAACTTGACGGCGTTGCCAGCCAGGTTGATGAGGACCTGGCGGATCCGCCCCTCGTCGGCCACGAAGCGGCTGGGGATCTCGGGCTTGTAGTCGACGACCAGCTCCAGGCCAGCCTCTTGGGCCCGGTAAGCCAGCATCTCGGCCACGGACTCCACGGTCGTCCGCAAATCGAACGGCACCGATTCGAGTGAGAGCTTGCCGGCCTCGATCTTCGAGAAGTCGAGAATGTCGTTGACGATCGAGAGGAGCTGCTCGCCGCCCGAGCGGACCGCATCGGCGTAGTCGCGTTGCTCGGAAGTGAGCGAGGTGCCGAGGAGAAGGCCGGTCATGCCGATGACGGCGTTCATCGGTGTGCGGATCTCGTGGCTCATGTTGGCCAGGAACTCCGACTTCAATCGCGCGGCGGCCAGCGCGGCATCGCGCGCCTGGGCGAGCTCTTGCTCGTAGCGGCGGCGTTGCTCGTCCATCTCGTCGAGCCGGGCCGCTAGCCAGGACAGCAGGGCGCTGGTCACGAAGATGTTGGCGACGGCCGCCGCGGCCATCGCGAATCCGGAGTCGTAGAGATTGGCTCGCAGTCCGGGCAGGATCATGGCGCCGAGGGTGACCTGCAAGAGAGCCAGTGGCAGGAGCGCGTCCCGGAGCAGAATCCCACCCGTGGAGGCGCGCAAGAAGGTCGAGATCGGGGCGTGGGCCGGGCGGGCAGCGGCCAGTCCCACGGAGAGCAGCAGAATTCCGAAAGCGGTGTGCAGGGCAGCGGGCGTATAGGTGACCCGCCCCTCGAAGAACGTGATGCCGTATGCGTAGGTGAAGAGAACCAGGAGGGACAGGAGCGATGCCGGGAGTGCGAGGTACCCCGAGGGTCGGGTCCCGCGGGCGGTCGAGGAGTCCAGCAGACAGAGGGCCGCGCCAATGAGGGCGAAACACAGCGACGTCACCGGGGCCAGCCGACCCGGATGGATGGTGTGAGGCGTGCCCGGCGGTTCGAAGACGAACAGGAGATCGATTCCCAGGTTGAACCCGGTCAAGTCCTGGAGCAGGCATGCAGGGCCGATGGCGACGAGATAGCAGGCCAGTCCCCTCGCAAACGCCCTTCCGGCCGGGTCGACTCCCGGGTCGCGCAAGAGCCACAGCGCCAGTCCGCCGCAGATGAACCCGAGTGCGGTATTCGCCTTCATGGAAATGAAGGACGGGTGGACGCTCTTGAGCGTCTCGATGCCGAACGCCCAGCCGCCCAGAACCGCCAGTCCGAGCACGATGCTACCCAGCGCGCAGAGCCTCGTGAGGGTTGCGAGAGCGGGCTGTGGCGCGCCCGGGTCGGCAGAGTCGGTCATGGCTGGGCCTGCTTCTGGGTGGAGATGAGCCCCGTGCGACCCGAGACGACCCGCAGGTAATCGGCTGGCTTCACGAGGATCTGCGTGCCCCGGACTCCCGCTGAGATGGAGATCACGTCGAAGAGCTCGAGGGTCTCGTCGACGAAGACCGGATAGTCCTTCTTGCAGGCCAGGGCCGTTACGCCGCCACGCACGTAGCCCGTCAGCGGCTGCACGTCCTTGAGCGGCACCGTCTCCACCCGACGGTCCCGCGAGAGCTTCGCCAGCGCCTTGAGGTCGAGCTTGGAATCGCCAGGGACGACTGCCAGCAGCACGCCGGTCACGTCCCCGCGGGCCACGAGTGTCTTGAAGACCTGCTCGGGGGGGAAACCGATCTTGGCGGCCACCGATTCGGCGCTCAGATCCTCCGGGTCGACCTCGTAGGAGCGCAGCTCGTAGGGGATGCCCAGCCGGTCCAGCAGCCGCGCGGCGTTGGTCTTTGCGGTCATCGTGGCCATTCTAGCGGGTCAGGCGCGAGTTCGGCAGGTGCGGATTCGGACAGTTGCGGCCGAGTGTGAGCGATCGTGGTATTGTTTTGTCGAGGTCGATCGACAGACGAGTCGACTCTGGAGAGGAGGAATCGATGCAGCGGAGCGAGTTCCACTTCCTGGCGGTGCTCGGTAGCGTGGCGATGCGGCTGTTGAGGAGTTCTCTATCGGTGGCTGGGGTCCGCGCGATGGTCTATGCGGTTGCGATTGCGGCCCTGCTGACCACCCTCCTGGAGTTGCCGGCCGTCATCGGTATGGACGGGGCGGCCTGGAACCAGAGGGGGCTTGCCAGGCTCAGGGCCGAACGCTACCAGAGCGGCCTCCTGGACTTGGAGCGAGCCGCAAGAATCGAGCCGGCGAACCTGTCATTCCAGCAGCACTACGCCGAGGCGCTGCTGGTGATGGGGCAGCCCGAAAAGGCCCTGGATGTGCTGCGACGGGCCTGGTCGATCGAGCCCTCGCGCTGGACGCTCATCCTGATGGGGAGCGCCTACCGGGACCTGAAACTGCACGAGGCCGCCATCGGCTGCTTCACCGACGCCCGGGCGCTCGACAAGCGCGGCGGGCGCTGGGACCGGGAGAGCTGGGAGCACGTCGCGCGGGTCTCGGATTCGCGAGTCGCCCAGTGCTACATCCGGATGGAGCAGCCCGGCCGGGCCATCGCGCTTCTGGAGCCCGCAGTGGGGTCCGGCCGGCGGGAAGGCCGGGTCGAGAGCTCCGAGCCCCACTTCTGGCTGGGCGTCGCCTACTGGATGGACGGCCAGAGGGAGCTGGCCTTGGCCCAGTGGCAGGATGCGGTCCGGGTCGACCCCAGCGACACCGGGAGCACTTACAACATCGCGTGCTACCACGCGGTGCGAGGCAACCCCCTCAAGGCGCTGGCCTACCTGGAGCAAGCGGTCGACCGCGGGTTCTTCGAACCCGAGTACTTCGACTGGGATTCCGACATGGCGAGCCTGCGGAATCTGCCGCAGTTCCAGCGGCTGGCGCAGCGCGTGCGGGATCGCGCCTCGCGGATGGAGCCGGTTGCCTCTCGGTCGCCGGCGGCAGTTCGGGAGCTGATTGACGACCTCAAGAGCCGCCGGGAATCTCGCGCGGACTGAGCGCCGCCGGCCTGTTCGGATGCCCGCCCGCAAGGGCGGGCTTTTCAATCCCTGGACGGGCGTGCCAAAGTACTGGCGACGAGCACGGTAGCGGCGGATAGCGAAAGCCGCCGGCGGGGAGCGTGGCGCGAACCGGCGGCCGGCTCCGGATGCGGAGGAGACGCATGTCGAAGAGTTCCAAGGGCGAGGAGAAGGACTGGACTCAGTGGCTCTTTTACATCGTGATCGTCTCGCTGCTGGTCGGCGTGGCGCTCGGGCCGGTGGCTGGCTGGCTCAATCGAGCCCGCAAGCATTCGCTCAGGGCGGGGCTCAAGAACATCCGTGATGCCTACACGGCGTACTACTCGACCAAGAGCGCCTACCCAGGCCCCGAGCTCAAGGAGCTGCTGGTCCAGAACGGCGGAACCATCGCCGAGTGGCCGGTGGACCCGGTGAGCGGAACGGGGATGGTCGTGACCAGCCTCACGGGGAGCGGCGGCTGGCTCCACGACACGGAGAAGCACGAAGTGAAGGTCAACATCGCCGGCGAAGACCCGTTCGGCCAGAGGTACTCGGAATACTGACGAGCCGACCCGAAGGCCCACCGGCGGCGGCGAGGCGATCCCATGAGCAGGAAGCGACGAGGCAAGGTCCCGCCGGCGGGACCCAAGGTCTGGATCACGATTGGGCTGATCGTACTCGGCGTGGTGATGATCGTCATCGTGAATGCAGACTTCGCCCGGCAGAGCGGAGAGCGCGATTCGTGCTTGCAAGCGCAGGAGCGCGTGGCCCAGGCGGTGCGCCAGGCGGCCGCGAATCCTGCCGCGCGGCTCGACGATCCGGCGAAGATCCCGGCTCAGCTCGCACTGTACGGCGGGCTGCAGAAGCTGCCGCCGCATCCGGGCTCGCCTGACGGCGCACCGTCACCCCTGGTGTTCGCCAGGGGCGGCGGGGTCTACTGTCCCCTCCACGGCGCCGTCGGGGGTAAGGGGCCATAGGCCGGAGTCTCCAGGCTGGGGGCGGTCCTTCGACACGGTCCTTCGACACGGTCCTTCGACACGGCCGCTTCGCGGCCTGCTCAGGATGAGCGGGGTGGGCGGCGTGCTCGGGATGAGCGGGATGGGCGGCGTGCTCGGGATGAGCGGGGGGGTGGGCTTCCACCTACTCACTACTCGCTACTCACTACTCACTACTCACTACTCTCCCGGCGCCAGAGGGTCGCAGATGAGATCGTCGAACAGGGCGACGGTATCAGCCCTGGTGAAGAGGCCGGCCTGACCGTAGCCGCCAAGGGTATCGTCCTCGCACTCGAAGAGCGACTGGTTGTCGAGGATCGCCTCGAAGCTCCCGCGGCGGACGTCCAGCCGAAGCTCGCGCCAGCCGCCCTGGCCGGGCTCGATCGTCTTGGAGGCCACGACCCGGACAGCGCCTTCCTTGACGGCCAAGAGTGCCACCCGGCCGCGCACGTCGTCGAGCTCGAGCGCGTAGTGGTTGGACTCATCCTTGTAGCGCACGACCAGCCCGCACGCCCGCGTCTTGCCACCGGTTCCAAACTGCAGCGAGACGTCGGCGGTCAAGTCGCCGAAGCTCTGCTCCCGGGGAAAGGCGAATCGCCAGAGCGTCATCTCGCCGGAGGCCTCCTGCTGGGCGAGGACCTTGCTGCCGCTGGGAGCGTCCTTGGCGCTCTGAACGCGCCAACGGCCATGTCCCCCCGCGCCTCGGTGCGCGAAGGCGAAGTCGTCGGGCGGCTCGCCGCTGCGGCCGTCGTGGAACTTCCAGGTCCACCGGTGCGGGCCGATGTCGCCCGGGTCCTGTGCGGCGGCGAAGCCGGCGGCCAAGACGCAGAGCAGGGGAGCAGTCCACTTGCGAGCGAGCATCCGTCACCTCACGGTCGCACCAAACCCGAACCTGGGCCATCGGCTATACTGGGGTGTCGCCCAGGGAAGGAGCAAGCCCGGAGCATGGCCGAGAAGATTTTGCTGGTCGAGGACAGCCCGACGCAGGCGGCGTTCGTGGCCAGTGCGCTCGCGGCGGACGGCTACGAGATCGAAGTGGTCCACACGGGGGAGGATGCCCTGGACCGGGTGCGCCGACAGCGGCCGGACCTGGTGCTGCTGGACGTGGAGCTCCCGGGAATGAACGGCTTGGACGTCTGTCGCGCGCTTCGGCGGGAGCACGAGACGCACGCCTTGCCGGTGTTGATGTTCACCGACCACGAGGGAAGCCCCGACGAGCTGCTGGGCCTGCAGTACGGCGCAGACGATTACGTCGGCAAGTCCGAGCCGATCCAGACGCTTCTGGGGCGAGTGCGCCGGCTGCTGGACCGCGCGCGCGATCACCAGCGCATGAGCGAGCACGAGCGGCTCGAGCTCCTGAAGGCCGCCTCCGACGTTCTCAGCCATGGTGTCAACAACCCGCTGCAAGTGATCCTGATGAGCCTCGATCTGCTCGACGGCCGCACGGAGCAGGACGAGCGCGGTCGTCGCGCGCTGGCCAACATCCGCCGCTACGTGAACCGCGTGGCCAAGCTCGTGCGCAACATCGAAGCCGTCGCACGGATCGCTCAGAGCACCCTTGTAGAACGGCGCATGCTCCTCGACCTGCGGCAAGCCCTCGAGGAGGCCGAGCTGAGCGCCAAGGCCGATCAGGACTGGAAGCTCTGAGCTCGCGGCCGCGCGTGCGCCCCATGACTTCCCGGTTGCCTCCGAGCACGGCTGGGCGCGAATCCATCTGCCGGGTGTGGGCACTGCGGCCTTCGAGGTTGGTTCCGGACTGGCCGTGCGCGTCCACGTGCCGGTGAGGCGGCCGCGGGAATTCGAGCTGCCCGGACGGTGAACGTGCCAGGCCCCGAGCGGTGAGCGCCCGGGGCCTGGCGTGGAACTAGAGAACCAGCGTCGGAGCTTGGGCCTTCAGTGGCTTGGCTCGTACCGGTAGGGCAGGTACTCCGGATACCAGATGACGCTGTCGATCAGCTTGTTCAGCTCCCTGGGCTTGGCGACGCCCGCCAGACCCTCGTGGAAGACCTCCTTGGCGACCTCCAGTGCGACCTTGCGCGCCACCTCGCGGATGCGCGACGCGGGCGGGTAGAGGCTGCCCTCGGCGATGTCCTTCTCGGTGACCGTCTCCGCCAGGGCGGCGGCGGCTGCGCGGAACATGCCCTGCGTCACGCGCTTGGCGCCTGTGGCGACGCAGGCCAGGCCCACGCCCGGGAAGATGAAGGCGTTGTTCGCCTGACCGATGCGAACCTTGCGGCCGTTCAAGTCGACGGTCGGGAAGGGACTGCCGGTGGCGACCAGGGCTCGGCCATCGCTCCACTCCAGGGCGTGTGCGGGCGCGCACTCGGTCTTGGACGTGGGGTTGGAGAGCGGAAGGATCACCGGTTGGGCGCAGTGGCGGGCCATCGAGTGGATGATCGGCTCGGTGAAGGTGCCCGCAGTGCCCGAAGTGCCGATGAGGACCGTCGGGTGGACGTGCTGCACGGTCTCCAGCAGGGAGATGGCCGTGGGGTTCACGACCTTCCAGCTTGCGACCTCTCCGGCGTCTCGCGCGTACGGCTTCTTGTGCTCGGGAAGAGGTCGAACTCCCGAGATGACCAGGCCCTTGCTGTCGACGAACCAGATCTTGCGGCGGGCGTCGTCGTCGCTGGTACCCTCGCTCTTCATCAGGACGACGCATTGCTCGGCGATACCGCTTGCGGCTTCACCGGCCCCGAAGAAGACGAGCTTCTGGTCGCTCATGCGCTCCTTCTTCGAGCGGATGGCTGCGATCATGCCGCTCAGCGCGACGGCACCGGTGCCCTGGATGTCGTCGTTGAAGGTGCAGAGCTGATCCTTGTACTTCTCGAGCAGGCGGAAGGCGTTGGTGTTGGCGAAATCCTCCCACTGCAGGAGCACGCCAGGCCAGCGCTTCTCGACGGCGCGGACGAACTTCTCGATCAGCTCATCGTACGCCGCCCCGCGGAGCCGCGGCTTGCGGTAGCCCAGGTAGAGCGGGTCCGCGAGCAGGGCGGGGTTGTCCGTACCGACGTCGAGGCTCACTGGCAGGCACTGGCTCGGGTGGATGCCGGCCGCGCCCGTGTAGATGGTGAGCTTGCCGACCGGGATACCCATGCCTCCGGCACCGAGGTCGCCCAGGCCTAGGATGCGCTCGTTGTCCGTGACAACGATGACGCGGACGTCCTCCTGGGCGACGTTGCCGAGAATGACGTCGATCTTGTCCGCGTGCTCCGGTGTGATCCAGATGCCGCGGGCACGGCGATAGATGTGGCTGTACTTCTGGCAGGCCTCGCCGACGACGGGCGTGTAGACGATGGGCAGGAGCTCGTCCATGTTCTCGGAGAGGAACCGGTAGAACAGGGTCTCGTTGCGGTCCTGGAGAGCGGCCAGGTAAACAAACCGCTCCAGGTTGGTGCCCTTTTGCTGGTAGTGCTCGCGTACTCGGGCCAGCTGCTCCTCCATCGTGCTCACCTTGGGCGGCAGCACGCCCAGCAGTCCCAGGTTCTCTCTTTCATCGTCGGTGAAGGCGGAACCCTTGTTGAGAATCGGGTGCTCCTTCAAATGAACGCCCTTGGCCGACACGGCCATGTAGCGCTGGTGGGTCCGACTGTCCGTTTGGATTCGGAACTCATTCATCGAGCTCATCTCCTTCGAGCGGCCCGGAGGCCGGCTGCGCGCGCCTGCGCAAGAGAGCGCGAAGTAGGGCGCGCCGCAGTTCCCCCCGGGCATCGAGTGTACCGCAACCTCCCTGCCACGTCCGGCCGGCGATTGGCCTCCAGTCACGATAGCGCCTGGGGGGTGGGTGCGATACTCTGCCGGAAGCTCGAAAGGTGGTGGCCATGGTCGAGTACGATCCGCATAGCTGGTGGGCGCATTTCTGGGACATCCGCGGCTCGATGGTCCGGGCGATCGGAATGCGCGTGCTGGTTTGCACGCTCTGGGCGTGCCTGGTGGTGGAGGCTTGCGAGGCAGGGCTGCCACTGGCGGTACCGCCGACGGGTCACGGGCTGGTGGGCGTGGCGCTGGGGCTGCTTCTGGTGTTCCGGACCAACGCGTCCTACGACCGGTTCTGGGAGGGGCGCAAGATGTGGGGCGGCATCGTGAACCAGACGCGCAATCTGGCGCGCGGCGCCTCGGCGATGTTGACGCGAGACCCCAGTCTGGCAGGGGCGCTCATCCGATGGACGGCATGCTTTCCGACGGCGGTGATGAACTCGCTCAGGGGAGGGAAGGGGCTCGGGTCGCTCGCCCTGGAGCTGCCACCCGACGAGGTTCAGTCCGTGATGTCGGCCGAGCACACGCCGCTGGCGGTCTCGACGCGTATGACCGCGCTGCTCTGCTCGGCCCAGGAGCGAGGCTTGCTGACACCGCACCAGCTGGTTTGGCTCGACGGCAACATCCAGTCACTGGTCGACTACATGGGCGCCTGCGAGCGCATCCAGAAGACTCCGCTGCCGTTTGCCTACGTCGTCCACCTCAGGCGCGCCCTCTTGCTCTACTGCTACACGCTGCCATTCGCGACGGTGAAGGACTTCGGAATGGGAGCCGCCCTCTGCACGCTGCTCATCGCCTACACCTTCTTCGGAATCGAAGAGATCGGCGTGGAAATCGAGAACCCCTTCGGCGCCGACGACAACGACCTTCCACTCGAGCGCATCTGCTCCACCATCGACACCAACCTTCGCGCCATGCTGCCTCGCCCGGAGTGAAGGCCGTGAAAACCGTGGCGTTTACCTGTACCGGGATTTCACCCCTTCAGCAGGCCGATCTCTCGCAGGCGTTGCTCGAGGAACTGCTGGGCCGTGAGGGGAGGGTAGCGGCGGGGATTGTCGGGAGTGTCGCAGCACGGCAGGCAGTCGAGAACGACGTCCGGCGCGGGGTGAACGAAAAAGGGCAGCGAGAAGCGTGATGAGTTGGCTCCGTCCGTCGGGTTCACGACGCGGTGCGTCGTGGACGGGATGAGCTCATTGGTGACACGCGCCAGCATGTCGCCCGCGTCGGTGACGATCTGACCTTCGAGACTCTCGACGGCCAGCCACTCGCCCTCGCGGGTGAGGAGCTCCAGCCCCGACGCGGTCGCCTCGCAGAGCAGCGTGATCAGGTTGATGTCCTCGTGAGCGGCTGCGCGGACGGCACGTGGATCTTGGTGGGCTGAAAGCGGCGGGTAATGGATGGCCCGTAGGATGCTGTTCCCGTCCTTCGTCATGTGGCGGAAGGCGCCTGGCTCCAGCTGGAAGTAGGCGGCCAGCGCCTCCAGCAGCACGTTGGCGCAGCACTCGAGCGCGTCGAAGAGGCCGAGCGCCACGGACTTGAGCTCCGGCAGCTCCACAGGCCAGACATTTGCGGGGTAGACCGAGGCCAGCCCGTGGGAGGGCGGCAACTCGCGGCCGACGTGCCAGAACTCCTTGAGGTCGCCGACGGCCTGGTTCTTGGCGTGCTCCTTCCCGAAGCTGACATAGCCCCGCTGTCCGGCGCGGTCGACCTCGTATTGCTTCTTGGTTCCGAGCCCCAGGGCGAAGAACTGCTGGAAGAGCTCGAACGACCTGCGGACGAGCCGGCTGTCCACGCCGTGTCCCTCGACGCGCACGAAGCCGAACCAGCGAAGCGACTCTCCGTATGTCGCCACGAACCGCGCCCGTTCAGCAGGCGTGCCGCGCACGAAGTGCTCCAGATTGACCAGCGGAACTTTCTCGAGAGTGTCGGACACCGGCTTCCTCCTTCGCTGGCCCTCGGGCGGGGCCGCGTTGGAGGGCATGATAACCGGAGGGGAGTAGCGAGTAACGAGTAGCGAGTGGTGAGTAGGAGAGACGGGCGGCTACAGGAACTGGCGAGCGGGGGGCAAGCCCTTGCCCAAGCCCAAGCCCGCCCCCGCATTGCGCAGAAGACCCGGTGCAGGTCGCCGCCACTGCCCCGCCCTCAGGGGCGGCGCAGGGCGCGGGCGTAGAAGGTTTCGCCGGCGTGCTCGACGCGCACGAGGAGATGGCGGGCGAGCAGGCTGGCGAGCAACTCGGGCGTCTCGCCCGAGCGGGAGAGAAGCTCCAGTACCGACTGCTCTCGCATCGGGTGGACGGCGACGACGCCCAGGATGTCGCGCTCGGCATCGCCGGTGCAGCCGAAGGGCTCGCGCTCGTAGGCCATCAGACAGACGACCTCGGGCACATGGCGCATCAGCGTTTCCACGTAGGCCGTGACGACAGCTTCGGAGGGCGCCGTGATTGCGGCCTCGGCGGGGGGACGGATAGGGATGCTGACGAAGGCGGTGCGCGGAGAGAGTTGGGCCAGGAATCTCCCCAGCTCGTCGGCGTCGCTGGGCGAGTCGTTGGACCCACCGACCAGCATTGTCTCGGTGACGAGCGTCCCCTTGAACTCGCGGGCGAAGGCGAGCATGCCCTGGAGGATGGCGCCCAGGTCGAGCTGGCGATGGGGACGGTCGACGCGTCGCCAGGCGAGCTCGCTGGCCGCGTCGAGCTTCAGCGAGACCCAGTTGGCGCGGGCCAGCTCCTGTCGGACGTCGTGGCGCCAGAGGAGGCTCGAGTTGGTGATGACGGCGACCGGCACGCCCAGGTCGCGGAGCAGGTCGATCTCGCGGCCAAGGTTCACGTCCAGCGTCGGCTCGCCGTCGGGGGCGAAGGTGAGGTGATCGACCTGCTCTCCTTCCTCGCGCAGTGCCTGGAGCCGGGCGCTGACCTCCTCGTGAATCAGTGCCGGAAGGTAGAATTCGCGCCGATTCGTGCCGAGCTGCTCGGTGCGGCCAGCCTGGCAGTACGGGCAGGCGAACGAGCAGATTTTTGGAGGGATGTTGTTGATGCCCAGGCTCTGTCCCAGGCGCCTCGACGGGACGGGACCGAATGCGATGGGGTGCATGAGCGACCTCCCCTTTTCGCGACCGAATGCCGCAAGACTGCGGCCAGATTCATGGGGCGGAGGGCTTCTTGGGCTGGCTTCCCTCGCGGGCTGCGATGGCGATGTGGCGCAGCGCCATCGAGCACTCTCCGAGCGCCTTGGCCGACTCCTGAGATGCGGTCACCAGCTCCCGTGAGATCTGCACGGCCTCGCGAAAGGCGTTGGTCGCCTCGACGGAGGCCGCCGCAGCGTCGCGCGCGGCCTTCGCCGCGTGCATCACCGAGAGGACCAGCGGGATGGCGGCCAGACCGAAGAGGCCCAAGACGATAGCTGTATAGAGGTTCACGACGTACCCTCCAAGCACCGGGAGAGGAACGGGCCAGGACAGTATAGCCGGAGGCGTCCCCGATCGGTCATGTGAGCTCGGACGGAGCAGTCGACAGTGGCCGGGCCGGCGTCGGGCCCTAGGAGCGTGTCGGAGAAATGCGAGCAGAGGCGATTACTGGAGGAAGACCGAACAGGGAACAGGGAACAGAAAACAGGCAACAGGGAACGGATAAACCCTGTCCTGGTCAAGTCATTTCCCATTGCCTGTTCCCGGTCCCCGGTTGCCTGTTCCCTGTTCGTTTTTCCGAGGAATCCCGGGCGGATCGTAATTCTCCGGCACGCTCCTAGGGGGCGACGCTCGGAGGCACCAGCGCCAGGATGACGGCCAGGCCGAGCGCCGCAGTGCCGAGCATCAGGGCACCGGCGGCCAGGTAGAGTGCCGTTTCGGCGTGGTCGAAGTTCGCGTTACGCGAAGACTCCTCGACGCGAGCCCGCGCCAGGTTGGTTGTGCGGTCGAGCACGAGCAGCTTGAGGGCGCGCAAGTGGTGGTAGAGGCAATCGGAAGCGTAGAAGCCGTGGGCCATCGACGCCGCCACCGCCACGCCCAGGGCCAGCACGCTCACCACACCCAGCCCCTGCACGACCTCCGAGCGCAGGGCGTTGGCGAAGAGGCTCGACTTGACGGCGCCCACGTTGGCCAGCAGGAAGCCCAGGCCGCCGAGCTCCGCTAGGGCCAGCCGCATCAGCTCTCGCGCGAAGGTCTGGTAGCGGTCGTGCAGCTCCAGGTCCGCTCTGTACTGGGTATCCCGCAGCTCCACTGCCACCAGCGACAGCTCCGGGAGAGCCTCTTTTCTGAACGGAAGGAATCGCATCGTATCCACCGCGATCCTATCAGCGCACGCTGAGCAGGGGAAGATGCAAGAGGGCAACACGAAACGCGCGCCGAGGAAAGGACGTGGCGTCTACCTGGTCCGCGTTCTCCGTCCTTCGACACGACCGCTGCGCGGTCTGCTCAGGATGACCCTTCGACAGGCTCAGGATGACCCTTCGACAGGCTCAGGGTGAGCGGGGGGGCGACACGACAGCCACCCACTCGGTACTGGGGTCCTAGGAGCGTGTCGGAGAAATGCGAGCAGAGGCGATTACTGGAGGAAGACCGAACAG
>JACPRK010000061.1 GCA_016190005.1 Candidatus Wallbacteria bacterium
CAGGCGCGTTTCCCGTGATGGACGGCGCGCTCGAATCGGCATCCGTCACACGCGGCGAGGCGATTGGGGCGAATGCCTCGGAGCTCCCCTGCAACGGTTGGGCCCCGGTTGCTTCTTCCGCAGCCGGCCGGATCGCCGAGGGCTCCGCGAACATGATGGGCAGCGGTCCCAGCGGAGAGCCCGAGGGGCGGACGGTCTCCTGGCAATCCGAAACAGGCACGGGCCGGCCGGCAGTCGGGCCGGACTGGCCCGCAACCACCGCCGGACGCGGCTCGGTCCGGCCGGTCAGCTGGCTCAGCACCGCGTCCAGAAGGTCGGCAGCCTGCGCGGCACTGGGCCGGCGCGTGGGGTCCCGCTCCAGCAACCCCACGACCAGAGCATCGAGCTGGCGCGGCAGGCCCGAGACGGCAATGGAGGGCATCTCCTGACCGAAGGGTTTGCGGCCCGTCAGCATCTCGAACAGCATCACGCCCAGCGAGTAGAGATCGGCCGGCGGGCCAACAGCTGAGGAGTCGAGCGACTGTTCGGGCGCCATGTAATCGAAAGTGCCCATCACCATCCCGACGTTGGTCAGGCGCTGGCCGGAGACCGGGCCTTCGAGCCCGGCGAGTCCGAAGTCGGTCACCTTGGCGGTCCCCTCGTGATCGATGAGGACGTTCTCGGGCTTCAGGTCTCTGTGGATGACGCCGTTGGCATGCGTGTACTCCAGGGCCCTGGCGATTTCGAGCGCAAGCCGCAGGGCGTCGGCCGGCGGCATCGCCTTGCCGGTCATCCGGGCGCGCAGCATCGAGCCGCGCACCAGCTCCATCGCCAGCCACGGCCGCTTCTGGAAGATCCCCGAGCCGCGAAGGCCTGTGACATTCGGGTGGCGGAGGCGATGCAGGACCTGCACCTCGCGAGCGAACCGCTTCGCGTACTGCGGTTCCTCCACGTGCTCACCGATGAGGCACTTGATGGCCACCTCCTCGTCGGTGAGCCGATGGCGCGCCCGCCAGACCTGCCCCATGCCCCCCTTGCCGAGGAGGTCCATCACTTCCCACTCTTCCGGAAGCGCCGGCGGCGTGGGTGGCCCCGGCGCCGCAGCCAGAGCTTCCGCCTTCGTGCCGGCCGAGGGCTCAGCCTCCACCGCTGGCGCGGAGAATCCGCACATCAGACACCTGAAGCCGCCGGCCTCCTGCGGCCTCTTACTGTAGATCGGAGTGGAGCAACCGGGGCAGTCGAACTGGTGCATGCGGCATCCCCCGCTCGAGGCTCCACCCTACCGCAACTGCGAGCCGGACACCAGACCGGCGTTGCGGCCCCTCACCCCTGCCCTAGCCCTGGCCCCCCCGCTTATCGAAAACCCGGTACGGGTAGACGCCACGGGGTTTCCTGCGTCGCACCCCTGCAGCCTGCCTCTCTTGACTTCGCCAGTGCTGGCCGTCACACTTCAGGGCCGGGCTAGGGGGCGGACCGAGGGTCCGGAGGTGGCGAGTGGGCGCGGAGAAGAACGAGATCCATCACCCGGACGGCAGGGCGGAGCTGGCCGACGAGACTATCATCAGCCAGAGCCCTCTGTTCAACCATGATCTGGCGCCCGTGCGGGTGGCCAACCGGACCTGGCGTACGTACAACTTCGCGGCGCTATGGATCTCGATGGCGCACTGCATCCCGACGTACATGCTGGCGTCGTCGCTGATGGGCATGGGGATGAACTGGACTCAGGCCCTGTTCACGATCCTCCTCGGCAACACGATCGTGCTGGTGCCGATCCTGCTCAACTCTCATCCCGGCACGAAGTACGGCATTCCGTTCCCGATCTTCGCGCGCGCCTCGTACGGAGTCTTCGGAAGCAACCTGGCTGCGCTGATGCGGGCGCTGGTGGCGTGCGGCTGGTTCGGCATCCAGTCGTGGCTAGGCGGCGAGGCGCTGCACAGCCTCTGCATCGCGCTGGGCCGGGCGCTGACCGGGAGTCAGAGCTGGGCGGACCCGACGCTGGTGATCGGCGGGCACAGTCTACTTGCCTGGGGCTGCTTCCTCGGCTTCTGGGGCCTCAACATTTGGGTCATCTTCCGAGGAATGGAGATGGTGCGCCACGTCGAGGACTGGGCCGCGCCGTTCGTGCTCATCATGACGGGCCTGCTCTGCGTCTGGGTCTACCAGAACGCCGGCGGTCTGGAGCCAATCGCCCGCAACGCCTCGGGGTTGGAGACGGGAAAGTTCTGGGCCGTCTTCCTGCCGGCGCTGACCGGCATGATCGGCTACTGGGCGACGCTGTCGCTGAACATGCCGGACTTCACGCGCTTCGGCCACAGTCAGAAGGAGCAGGCCTTCGGGCAGGTCGTGGCGCTGCCGAGCACGATGGTGGTCTTCGCCGCGATGGGCATTTTCATCACCTCCGGCGCCAACGTCATCTTCGCCGCCAAGCTGCCGCCCGAGAAGCTCAAAGAGCTCTGGGACCCGATGAAGCTGGCGCTGCAGTTCGACAACTTCTGGGCCATCGCGATCTCGATGTTCACCGTGGTCATCGCGACGCTGGCGGTCAACATCGCCGCCAACGTCGTCAGCCCCGCCAACGACTTCTCCAATGCGTTTCCCAAGCTGATCGACTTCAAGACCGGCGGCCTCATCACCGGCATCCTCGGCATCGCCATCATGCCGTGGAAGCTACTGGCCGACCCGGAGGGCTATGTCTTCAGCTGGCTCGGCGGCTACTCGGGCGGGCTGGCCGCCATCGCCGGCGTGATGATCGTGGACTACTGGGTCATCCGCAAGACGCGGCTCTATCTGGCGGATCTCTACCTGGAACAGGGCGTCTACACCTACGACCGGGGCTGGAACTGGGCGGCCGTGCAGGCGACGGTCTGGGGTTGTCTCGTCAGCTGGTCGGGTTACATCGCCTCGGCGGCGGCGCAGAACTCGCGCGCGCTCCTCTTCATCGGCATCGTGCTCATCTACATGGAAGCGTTCCTGCTCATCCAGGTGAAGACGGTGCCGACGGGCCTGGTCGGCGGTCTTGCGCTGATCTGGTGGCTGGGGCCGATCTATCCGAAGCTGTTTTCGACCTTCTCGGACGCCGCGTGGATCGTCGGCCTCGTCGTCTCGGGCGGGCTCTACTACATCCTGGCGCGTCCCACCCTGGAGCCGCCGGAGGGGTTCGCCGCGGTGGCCCCACCGCAGGACTGAAAGGCTCCGTTGGCTCTTATGGCCGAGGATTGCTGGGACCCGCAGCAGTACGAGCGCTTCAAGGACGAGCGTAGCCAGCCATTTCGGGACCTCGCGGCCCTGGTCCGCCGGGCACCCGACATGCGCGTGCTCGACCTGGGATGCGGGACCGGCGAGCTGACCGCCTGGCTCCACGCCTCGCTGCAGGCTACCAGGACCGTCGGAGTCGACAGCTCCGAAGCGATGATCTCCAAGGCTTCGGGGCTGAGGATGCCGGGGCTCTCCTTCGAGCCCGGCGACATCACCCAGTGGAGCTGTCCGCCCGGCTCGCTCGACCTCATCTTCTCCAACGCCGCATTGCAGTGGGTGCCCGGACATCTCGAGCTCGTGCCCAAGCTCTGCCGGGCGCTGGCTCCCGGGGGGCAGCTGGCGGTGCAGGTGCCGGTCAACTTCGACCACCCGTCCCACACCGTCGCAGCTCGCATCGCAGCCGAGGCCCCCTTCGTCGAGGCGCTGGGCGGCGAGCCTCGCGAGAGTTTCCTCCTGGCCCCCGAGGAGTACGCGACGCTGCTCCACGGGTGCGGCTTCGCGGAGCAGCACGTGCGGGTGCAGGTCTACGGCCACCAGCTCGGCTCACGCGCGGAAGTCGTGGAGTGGGTGAAGGGGACGCTACTGAACTACTACCGGGCACGTCTGCCTGCAGGGCTCTTCGAGCCGTTCCTGGAGCGCTACCGAGCGGCGCTGCTCGAGGTGCTGCCGGACCAGGTGCCGTTCTTCTACCCGTTCAAGCGGCTGTTGTTCTGGGGACGGCTGCCGTCGTGAGAGCCATTCTGGCGGCGCTCTGCGCTGCCTTGGTCCTCGCCGGCGGCACCCGGGCATGGGAAGGGCACGACTGGCTCACGCGCGAGGCGCTCCGCGACGTCGACTGGCTCGACGCGGTGCCGCCCCTGCCGGTCACCACGCGTTCCGACTCGCTCCAGGCTTTGAGTCCACGATATGCGTTCGCCTCGCTCGGGGAGTCGCCGGGTGAGACTATCGCCGCCCGCGTCGTGCTGGAACGTTATGCGGGAGAACCCGACCGGGGACCCGACGACGACATGCTGGACTCCTGGCAGCAGCTCTACCTTGTGCCGCTCGCAGGTCACTCCTCGCGCCGCTACCACCAGTCGTCGATGCCCGGCTGGTCGGTCCATTTTCCGCTGACCCATGTGGCGATGGGGGCGGCGCCCGAGCGAGCCTCGCTCTACTTTCACGCGGCCAGGCGCGCCTTCGACCGGGGCGATCCCTACTGGGGGTTTCGGTACGTCGCCTCGCTCTTGCACTACGCCCAGGACGCCGCCCAGCCCTACCATGCAGGAGCCACCGCGCCGGTTTTCCTGCTGCCGGGCGATCATCCGCCGGCAGCCGCCATCGTGATGGCGAACTACCACGCGCTCTTCCAGGGGTGGGTCCACCGGCGGATGGAGGATTCGGCCTTCGAGCTCTCCCGGCCACTGCGGGGCACGGCGGCGGATGCTTTCCGGCATGCCGACGAGGGCGTCGAGCGGGTGGCCGAACGCTCGCGGGAGCTCGGGCTTCCGCTCTTTGAAGCATCGGTCCGCTTCTTCGATCGCCGGTTCAGGAAGGCAGAGCTGGAGTCGCCTTCTTTCCCCGACCTTGCGCAGCTGGAGCCCGCCGCGGACGCCGAGATACTGGCGGATTGCGCCCGTCGGGCTCTCGGGCGCGCCGCGCGGGCCAGTCGAGGAATGCTCGCGCTCATCCGGCCGCTCATCCGGGAGCGCTTCCTGGAGCCGCTGGTTCCCCGCGCGGCCGGCCGGCCGGGTGCTCCCTAGAGCGGCAATCGGTCCCGGATGTTACAATTGCGGCCGGGCGCCGGTGTGCCCCGCGCGCCAGGGATAGATGTCGCTTTCAGAAGTCAACGCACGGTTCGTGCAACAGGCCGATCCTGGCCTACAGAAGCGTTGGTTCGCCGACGACGAAGTCGATCTGACGGTCTGGCAGGAGGAAGACGGCTCGATCGCCCACTTCCAGTTCGTGCTCCACGGGCGCGACATGATCGAGTGGGATTCGCAGCGCGGCGTGCGCTCGGGGTTGCTCCAGGATAGCGATGAGGGCGCGCCGAAAGGCGCCCGCACCTACGTGCTGAAGGCCTCCCCGGACTCCCGCACCCTCACGGCGGCGCTCCGCGAGTTCGAGCGGCAGAGCAGCGAGCTCGATACCGGTCTCCGCACTTTCGTCCTGGCCGCCCTGGGTGAGCCGCTCGGCCTGGAGTTCCCGCAGCCTCAGCCGAGGGCCTCCCGCGGCCTGGTCCAGGCGCTCGCCGCATCGCCCAGGCCAGTCTGGGAGACCGCCATCCTGTCGATCCGGCTCTTGACGCCCTACCAGATCAAGCTGGCGCTCGAGACTCACGCCGAGCACGGGTGGGAGCTCCTGGCGCTGGGCTCCAACATCGCCGTCTTCCAGCGGGACGCCGCCGGCGAGAGGACCGACACCACCTATGACATCCGGTCGATCACCCTGCGGCTGCCCCATCAGATTCACGCTCTCTTGAACTCCAGCGGCGGCGAAGGCCGCAAGCTCGGCGGCGTCGGCCCTAACTTCGCCTTCTTCAAGCGCGCCCGAAACCGACCGCACAAGCCTCGCGAATTCGCCATGGACTCAATCACCCTCAAGACCGTCGGCGAGATCGACGGACTGGTCGACTTGCGTGGCGCCGCGCGCTGGGGGCTGACCGGGATGGGCAAGAACTTCGCCTTCTTCGAGCGCACCCTGCAGCCGTCCGACGGACCGGCCGCCTGGCAACACAAGAGCATTCGTTTCTCGTCGATCGCGATGCTCTCCTCCACGACGGAGAAGCTCATCCAGACCATCAACTCCGAGGCCGCCCAGGGATGGCGTCCGTGCGCGTTGCGCGCGGGCAGCCTTTTCCTGCGCCGTCCCGGCCCCGCTCCGGCCACCCCTTGAATCCAGAGGAGGTTCCAATGTCCGCTCCAGGACTCGCCCTCGCAGTCCTTCTGGCAACGGTTCTGGCTCTCCCCGCAAGCGCCCAGAGCTACTCCAACGCCCGGCTCGACGGGCAGAAGGACTCGCTCGAGAAGCTCGCCCAGGACCAGACCAAGGAGCGGCCCGGCATCATGGGCCAATCCAAGTCGCTCGTCGGCCAGGCCGTCGGCAATGCCGGTCAATCTATCGCGCAGAACATCCCCTCGACCGACCAGGTGGCCGCCAACGCTGGCTCGCTCTGGACGAGGACGAAGAACTGGTGCAGCCAGAAGTGGACGGCGCTGGCAGACTGGTGGAACGGGCGCAAACAGTAAACTGCCCCGTGGTAGGCTGGCGGGCGTGCACGAGGTGGAGAGGCTCGCGGCCCTGATGCGGCCGGCGCGGCGCATCCTGGTCTTCACCGGTGCCGGCATCTCGACCGGCAGCGGCATTCCCGACTTCCGCGGCCCGCAAGGCGTCTGGAAGAAGCGCCAGCCGGTCTACTACCAGGAGTTTCTTGCCAGCGAGGAGAAGCGGGTCGAGTACTGGGACTACAAGTCCGAAGGCTGGGAGGCCTTCGTGGCTGCCCGCCCGAACTCGACGCACGAGGCGCTGGTCCGACTGGAACGCCTCGGCAAGCTGGCGGCGCTGGTGACCCAAAACATCGACGGACTCCACCAGCTCGCGGGCACGTCCCCGGGGAAGCTGCTCGAGCTGCACGGCACCAACCGCTCTGTCGAGTGCGTCGCCTGCAAGCGACGCTCCGAGCCGGCACCGAGCGTCGAGACGTTCCGCAAGAGCCGCTCGACCCCGCTCTGCCCCTGCGGCGGCTGGCTCAAGTTCGCCACCATCAGCTTCGGACAGGCCCTGGACTCCGAGCTCCTCGACCGCGCGGCGGCCGAGGCCCGCAAGGCCGACATGGCGCTCTCGCTCGGCTCCACGCTCTCCGTCTACCCTGCGGCCGGCATCCCCGCCATCGTCGTCGAAGGCGGCCACCCCTACGCCGTCGTCAATCGCGGCGAGACCGAGCACGACGCCATCGCCACGCTGCGGCTGGAAGGTGACGTCTCTGACCTCGTCCCCAAGGCGATCGACCTGCTCGCTAGCGCCCCGGAGGCCCCGACCCCATGACTCTTTCCGCCATCGACTGGGCCATCATGCTCGTCTACCTCGTCTTCGTCCTGGGGATCGGCGTCGTCGTCAAGCGCCACACCCGCTCCAGCGAGGACTTCTTCCTGGCCGGCCGGGCGCTGCCGGCCTGGGTCTGCGGGCTGGCCTTCATCAGCGCCAACCTGGGCGCGCAAGAGGTCATCGGGATGGCCGCCAGCGGCGCCAAGTACGGCATCGCAACCAGCCACTTTTACTGGGTGGGCGCCATCCCCGCGATGGTCTTCGTCGGCGTTTTCATGATGCCCTTCTACTACGGCTCGCGCGCGCGCTCGGTCCCGGAGTACCTGAGGCTGCGGTTCGACGAGAAGACACGCGCGCTGAACGCTGTGTCGTTCGCGGTGATGACCGTCTTCTCGAGCGGAGTCTCGATGTACGCGATGGCGAAGCTGCTCCAGACGCTCAAGCTCCTCGACTCGCCGCTCGCGGCGCTGGGGCTGCCGGCGGCCTGGGCCTTCCACCTCTCGATCCTCGCCTCGGCATGCATCGTGCTCGCCTACACCTTCCTCGGGGGCCTCACCAGTGCGATCTACAACGAGGTGCTCCAGTTCTTCCTGATCGTTGCCGGGTTCCTGCCGCTGGTGCTGCTCGGGCTGGCCGATGTCGGCGGCTGGTCCGGGTTGAAGGCCCGGCTACCCGACGGGTTCGCGCACTCGTGGCAAGGGATGGGGAGCGCCTCGACCAATCCGATGGGCGTCGAGTGGTTCGGGATGGTGATGGGGTTGGGCTTCGTCCTGTCCTTCGGCTACTGGTGCACCGACTTCTTGGTGGTGCAGCGCGCGATGGCCGCGCACTCCATCAGCGCCGCGCGGCGAACGCCCCTCATTGCGGCCCTGCCGAAGATGGTCTTCCCGTTCCTCGTCATCCTGCCCGGACTGCTCGCCGTCGCCCTGCCGGCGCCCTCGGCGCCCCCCACGCTTCAGGCTGGAGATAGCGCTTCGGCGCGCGTCCAGAGCGGCATCGTGCCGCCCAAGCTCGACGAGAGCGGCAGGCCCGTCGTCGACAAGAACGGGAAGGTCCAGCTCGACTACGACTTGGCGATCCCGCAGATGCTCCTGCACTATCTGCCACCTGGGCTGCTCGGACTGGGGCTGACGGCGCTCCTGGCCAGCTTCATGTCGGGGATGGCCGGAAACGTCACCGCCTTCAACACCGTCTGGACTTACGACATCTACCAGTCCTACATCCGCCCCCAGGCCTCCGACGAGCACTACCTCTGGATGGGGCGGATGGCGACGGTCTTCGGCATTGGATTATCGGTGCTCGCGGCCTACGTTGCGACCCGCTTCAACAACATCATGGACATGCTCCAGCTCGTGTTCGCCTTCGTGAACGCGCCCGTCTTTGCCACCTTTCTGCTGGGGATGTTCTGGAAGCGGGCGACGGGCCACGGAGCGTTCACGGGCCTGGTCGCTGGCACGCTCGCCGCAGCGCTGCACCACGGGCTGACGCTGCCGTCGGGGGCCGAGGCCGGCGTGAAGGGCGGTTGGCTGGGGATGCTCGAGAGCTACCCGAGCGAGATGGCGCAGAACTTCTGGACGGCCATTCTGGCGTGGTCGGTTTGCTTCGCCGTCACGATCGTCGTCAGTCTGATCACGGCCCCGCGAGCCGAATCCGAGCTGGTCGGGCTGGTCTATTCGCTGACCCAGCGGCCTGCTGAAGACGACCTGCCCTGGTTCGAGCGACCGGCGCCGCTCGGCGGGATCGTGCTGGCGCTGACGCTCATGCTGAACGTCGTCTTCTGGTGAGGAGGAGTCGCGATGGGACTCGATATCCGTCTGCCGATCGGCCTGATGTTCGGAGTTCTCGGGGCGATGCTGGTCGCCTACGGCCTCGTCGCCGACCCTGCGATCTACCAGCGCTCGCTCGGGCTCAACGTGAACCTGGGATGGGGACTGGCGCTGCTCGCCTTCGGCGGCGCGATGTTTCACTTCGGGCGGCGGGCAGGCAAAGCGCCGACGACCTAGAGGCCACGCCTTGGGGGGAGTCCTTGACAAGGTGGGCGGTCGCGAGTAGCGTTGCCACTGCGGAGTCGCGATGCTCCGAAATGGGAGGAGGGACCTTGGTGATAACCTCAGCAAGGGAAGGACCTCGGTCACGCAGCCAGGTGCGCGAGGGTCGCGCAAGCTCGGGAGTCCAGTACGCCACTCCCGGCGCGTTCGTGGAAGCCTACTTGGCGCCGTCTGGGCTCCTTCAGATGGAGCGGAGAAGGAAGATAGGCCTGAGCACCCTCGTGTGGGCGGCGAGCCTCCTCGCGACCTCGTGCTCGGCTCCGGCTCCTTCGATCACCAACAGCGCGATAACAACTCGAGCGGCGGATCCGGCAACGAAGGCGAAGATCCCCAAGCCTCTTCGTCGGGCGCTGTTCTACGCCGACAGCCGGCGCGCCCCAGAAGTGGGCGGAGCCACTTCGGAGGCCCTGCTCAGGGCCAGGCAGCACGCGGAACGCATGCCAGGAGGCAAGTTGGGTGGACCCTCCAAGATGGCCGGAAGGCCCAAGCGGCTACCGAACACGATTGATGCGATTCAGCCGTACCCGTTCAAAAAACCAGGCAGAGATTTCGCGGTGGCGGGCGCCTCCGGGTGGACGTCCCTCGGACCCGGCAACATCGGAGGCCGAACTCGAGCACTTCTGGCAATCTCTAGCCAGGACCTCTACGCGGCTGGGGTCGCGGGCGGTATCTGGAGGTCGACGAACGGCGGCGGATCATGGTTCTACCTCGATGACGCGATGGCGAACCTGGCTGTCTGTACCTTGGCGGCCCAGCCTGACAATCCGGCCATCCTCTACGCCGGAACGGGCGAAGGATACTACAACGGCGATGCAGCCCGGGGCGCCGGTGTGTTCAAGTCAGTGAACTCCGGTGTCACCTGGGATCGGCTCGCATCGACCAACACCCCTGACTTCTACTTTGTGAACCGGATCGTGGTCAGTGGCGACAACGTGTCTGTCGTGTACGCCGCAACAAGAACTGGCCTGTGGAAATCAGTCGACGCCGGCTCGAGCTGGTCGAAGGTGTTCGATGGGAACATTATGGACTTGGTAGTCAAGGGCCTCTCGGGCACGGAAGCCGTGTACTGCTGGAAGGCTGACGACGGTCTTTACCGCACCCAGGACGGAGGACAGCAGTTCGTGAAGGTCTGGAGCCTTCTGAGCCAGCCCTGGCGGGGCGCGCTAGCGGTCTCGGCATCAGGCGACCGCTTGTACCTAGCTGTGGCCCCCTACGGCGGCGACCTGCTGGGGGTCTACCGCTCCGACGACAGCGCCGCGAGTTGGACCTCAGTTTCCATTCCGCAGAACGCGGGCGATCAGGGATGGTACGACCTCGTCCTGTCAGTCGACCCGACGAACTCAGCGAGGGTCTGGTTAGGAGTCGTGGGGCTCTTTCGGTCCGATGACGCTGGCCAGACCTGGTCCTCGCAGTCCGGTGGGCACTCCGACTACCATGCCATCACATTCGATCCCGGCTATGACGGGGCCGCGAACCAGACAGTCCTTATCGGAAACGATGGCGGCATCTACCGCTCGACGAACGCGGCGGCTGCTGCAGCCGAAGTGACGTTCTCTTCGCTGAACAACGGCTACGGCGTCACCCAGTTCTACCACGGTGCAACCAGCCCGACTGGACCCGTCTACATCGGCGGCACGCAGGACAACGGAACGCTTCGCTTTGATGGGTCGTCCGCAACCGGTAACTGGAACCGGATCTACGGAGGAGATGGCGGCTACTGCGCCATTGATTCGAGCAATCCCGACGTAATGTACTACGAAACCCAGGCCTTCCGATTTCTGAAGTCGACAGACGGAGGGCTAGTGGAGAGTTCGTCCTCGAACGGAATTCCGAATGATGAACAGTTCCTATTCATCCCTCCCTTTGCCATGGATCCTGCCGATTCTTCACGTCTTTGGATCGGAGGACTCAGGCCCTGGCGCTCCCTCGACAGCGCGGCGTCATGGACCAGTGCGAGTGGCTCATCTAGCTTGGGTACTTCCCGCATCAGTGCCTTTGGGATCGCTCCGAGCGGAGCCGGCCAAGTCGTCTATGTGGGAACCTCGGGAGGCGAGCTCTTTCGTACGACGGATGCCCTGTCCGAGACCGCCACCTGGACGAAGGTCCGCGACATCTACTCCAGAATCACCGGAATCGCAGTGCATCCGACCAATCCTGACATCGCGTACATAACGATCGGGTCTTTCGGCCCCACGACAATCTTCAGATCGCCCGATGGCGGCGCTACTTGGAGCGAATTGCAGGGCAGTGGCAGCACGGCTCTTCCCCTCATTCCTGCGCACTGCGTAGCCATCCATCCCAATCTGCCCTCGCGGGTTTATGTTGGCACGGACGCTGGAGTCTTCGCCTCTGAAGATCAAGGAACCAACTGGACCAACGTCAACACGCCAGGGCTGGCCAACACCGTGGTCCATGCTTTGGTCTTCCAGGGAAACTCGAAACTCTTCGCGTTTTCGCATGGTCGGGGCGCCTTTGTGGGGGACGTGGGGGCACAGCCATCGCTCAACATCCTGTCCATGAAGTCGGAGCGCGGTACGTGCAGCGTGGGACAGACCTTTCTCTGCACGGTTCGTGTGGGCCTGGATGGGAATCCGTCGACGATCCATCAGGCACAACTGACAGTGGGGAACTCGCGACTTGTCGTGCCGCCGTTGAATGTCACGCAGTCCCTGGGGGCCACCGTGTCCGAAACCGACTTGACATTTTTCGTGACGGCTGAAGCTGTGGGTACGAGCAGCCTCACGAGTGCCACCTTTGTGGCCACCGAGGATGGTAGCGGCGCGTCGGTCCCCGTTGGCCGAAACCTGGCTCCTTCTGTGCCAATCCAGGCCCAGTCTGCTGCTACTCTTCGCGTTGACGAGGTCATCCTTAGCCGTGCTTCAGTGAGTCGAGGTCAGACGGGTCTGACGGTTCGAGTGCGGGTGACGAACACGGGAGGTGCTGACGCTGCCGCCTTGACGGGGTTGACTGCCAGTCTTCGCTTTGACGGGGAAGCGGTGGGATACATCGTGAGGGAGTCGCCTCCCGCGAGAGTCAGGTTCGTTTTTGATTCCAAGGACGAGACTAACAACGCATATCGAGGCTGGTACGTTGACGATGTGGTTGTAAGGCGTACCTCGGAACCTCCCCCATCCAGCCCTGACGGACAGAATCTGTTTGCCGACGAGTTCGAAGCAGGTGCGGCCGGCTGGAGTGAAGAGGGTCTATGGCACCAGGTGGTTGGCGGGGGCACGTACTCCGAGAGTCACTCGCCAATTCACGCGTGGTGGTACGGGCAAGAATCGACTGGGAACTATGAGACGGGAGCTCGGACGACGGGGTCCTTGGTCTCGCCGAAGCTGTCGCTTTCGGATGGAGCCTATCTGTTCTTCTGGAGTTGGTCCCAGACGGAAGGCGGGGCCTGGGACACTCGAACGGTGGAGCTGTCTCGAGATGATGGCCAGACATGGGGTTCGCTCGAAGCGAACGTGCCGAACGAGAGCAACTGGAACCTGGTGTCTGTTTCCCTTGGAACCGGAGCAGCCAGCAATGCGACGAGCCTTGCGGCGGGACAGACGACAGTGCTGACGTACACGGTGGACGTGGCGACGGATGCGCCGCTGGGGGAGACGCTCGTGACGGCGGAGGTGGGAGCGGCGGACGCGAACACGGCAGCGGCGGCCGCGGTGACGAACGCGGCCGAGGCGCGCTGGGTGGTGCAGACGCCGGCGGTGCTGGTGGTGGAG
>JACPRK010000063.1 GCA_016190005.1 Candidatus Wallbacteria bacterium
GCTCCACGTTGCCCTTCGGCGTGAACACGTTCCACGGCGCGCGGCTCACGCTGCTCACCGTCTCCACGAACGTCCCCGAGATCGTCAGCGGAAAGTGCGTCGCCAAGAGCAGCGGCGGCGCCGAGGCCACCACCGCTGGCAACGACTTCGAGAACGGGCTCCCCGCCAGCGCCACTTGCGGCTTCTCCACGTCGATGTGCGCCACGTATCCACGCTCCGGACTCGCATTGCCCGCGGCGTCAATCAGCAACGAACGGAAGTTCGCATTCAGGCCGTTCGGATACACCGGCGAGTTGACGACCGTGGCACTCCCGGCCGCCGTCATCGGCGTCTCGACCAGGATCGCGTCCGGTGCCGCGCCGGGCAGACCTTGGCCGAAGGTGGTGCTCCAGCCCCGCAGGTTGACTCCGCTGAAGGGCGGACAAGCGAGCGCGCCATCCGTGCCCGTCATCTGGTAATCGAGCAGGTTCGTGCTGAGCCAGGTGTTGCTCAGGCTCGTCACGTCGCTCACAGGCCCACGCCGCTTCACGACCAGCGATGTGTACTGGGGCAGCTCCGTATCCCCGGTGGCCGTGAAGATCGTCGCGAGGGACCCACGATTGGTCAGCCGATCCCTCCCCGCCAGGGTAAAGACCTGACAGGACTGGCCGGGCGCCAACGGCAGCTCCACGCTGGGCGCCGAGAGACTCTGCGGCGCCCCCCCGGCCACGTGCGGCCACGTGTAGACCCAGCGCGACGCGGTCGTGTTGTGCGTGCCCACCCCCGAACCGTCCGTCAGCGCCGTCTGCACATCGTTCCAGCTCACCAGCATCTTCAGCGCGCTCGTCGGCGGCAACACTTCCCCGATCGAGACCGCCCGCGCCGGCCCGTACGCCGTGCCACCCGATGCCTGCCCGTTGACGGTCACCGTCAGGTCCACAGGCGTGCCCGACCTGTTGAACACATACGCGTCCACTCGGTCGATCCAGACCGCAGCCGGCAGCACGTACAGCACCGGCGCCGCACTCCGCGGCTTCAGCGTCGTCGGCGTGATGCCACCCGGCGAGGCGTGGACGGCTACGCCCTTGCTGTAGAACGTCAGGTTCTTCACGTCGACGCTGTTGGCGCTCCCCGACACGGCCAAAGCCACGGAGCTCGCCAGCAGCGGTGCGGGCAGATTGAATGTCTTCGTGGTGTTGTTCGCGACCCCAACAAAGGTCGTGTTCGGGCCGCTCGCCACCAGCGCCGCCGGGATCTGACCCTTCACCGCGAGCTCGAAGCTCGCCACGCCATTGCCCGTGGGGTCCCGGTAGTCGAACACGAGCTCGTCAGCCTTGACCACACCCGCGATCGCCTCGGTCTTGGGCAGCGTGCCCGAGACCGTCGAAAGTGTAGCGACCACGGTCCCAGCCAGCTTCAGCTTCACGTTGGCGAAGTTGTCCGGTTGACCCGTCGTGGCCGGCACCGGGTTCTTGAACTCGACCTGCGAAACGTTGACGGCCAGCGGAAACTGATAACTCTGCGCCGTCCAGCTTCCGTCTGACTTCGAGAAGCTCCGGCCAAACGTCGTTCCAGAGCCCCCCGCGAACCGCACGGTGAGGCCGAGCGCGGCCGTGGAGACGATCGTCGGGCCGGTCGTGTCGAGGTAGAACTGCGTCGTCACGGGCGTCGCCGCGAAACCAAGCCGGTCGATGGTTCGGACCCGGAAGGTCTTCGGGCCATCCCGGTCCAGCGGCGCCGGAGTGCGCACCGGCACCAGAAGACTGAACACCGAGGTCGCGGGCCCTTGGGAGCCGTAAGACTGGAGCACCGGCGCCGCAGTTGTGACCTGCACCGCCATGCTCGATGCGGGCTCGCTTCCCGCCAGCCCGTCGACGATCGTGAGGTTGGATCCCAGGATGCCGGCTCCGGCCGAGTTCTTCTGGCCGGTCGAGGTGAACGCCAGGTCGCGCCCCTGCCAGAGAAATCGAGGCTGCGGGTCGTTGGTCCAGTGAACCCCCGCGAGCTCCGTCGTCAAACGACTGATCGCGATCGTGCCGGTGAGCGGAGAGCTCGCCACTTTCCAGTCGAGCTTCTCGGCAACCGGCGGCGTCGTGTCGAACTGGATCGGGACGGTCACGTTGCCCGCGAACTGCTCGTTGCCGATGTTGTCCACCGGCTGGATCCGGTAGAAGTAGTAGCCGTCATCGAAGGTGCGAGAGACATCCCCCACGCCGCCCAGCGCGGTCGCGGCTGGATTCGCAGGCCGCGTGCCGAGGTAGCGGTTGGTGCCGGAGAACGGCGCCGTCGTGCGCTGGGTGGCGATACGGCTCGCGAGCGGCACGGGTGTGGCCATCGCGGTCTTGGCCGAGCGGTAGAGGCGGAACCAGCCGGTGTCCGTGCCTGCGTTCCCCACGTCCTTGGCGTTGGCCCAGGTCGCAACCACGCTCGACGTCGGGGTCGGTATGGCCACTGACAGCAGGGGGCTCGGCGGCTCGGCGTCCCGGAACAGCTTCACGATCTGCACCGCCGGTCCCACGTTGGTCAGCCGATCGAGGGCGTAAAGAGCGACACTCGCGATGGCCATCGAACGCGCGCTCTGCGAGCCGAGCTTGTCGATCGCGAGCGTCAACGCGGTGGCCGCCGTGGTGAGCGTGACGGACTGTGTCGAGTAGGTATCGAAGGTGTACGTGAAGCTGGGAGAGGCCGTCGAGGCCGTGGGCGATACCGTCGTCGGAGAGATGCCCGTCGACTGCTGCAGCAGGTACTTGTACTGCCACTCCGTGGCGTCCGCCGACGACTTCCCCTTGTCCGTGTTGTGGACTCCGACGCCCGCGCCGTCCAGCGCAGCCGTCTGAACCTGCGCCCAGGCCAGTGTGATGGAGGACGCGCTCGTGACCGTCGTGACCGGCATCGCCGTCGCCGGTCGGATGCTGTGTCGATTGTCTGCGTACAGCAGATCGAGCTTGTCGGTGCGGATGGTCGGCCCCGTCGTGTCGAGCCAGTACTGCGTGGTGTAGAGCGTCGAGCGGTTGCCCACCATGTCGACCGCCTGCACCGTGAAGGTCTTGGCTCCGTCCTTTCCAGCGCCCTTCGGATCCTGAGCGCTCTCGTCTCGCAGGGCCGTGGCCCCGCTCGCAGACACAATCACCGGCGGGAACGCCAGAGGCGGCTGCGTCACGGCCGGCCCGTCCGGGAAGGCCGTGTTGTAGCCATTCACCCCCGACCCCTCTTCGGTGTGTGGTCGGTACTTCGAGAACAGCGCCCGATCACGCCCCACCCAGCTGAACCGCACCGGCAGCACGTTGGTCCAGTAGTACTTGTCCCCCGTGGTGATCCGCAGGTTGTGGGTCGAGCGCGCCAGGTTCAAGACCTGGCTCCTCGTTGTCCAGAGGATGTTCTCCACCGAGGTCGGCGTCGTGTCGAACGGGTCGATCGTCGGCGTCGTGTGGTCGTAGTAGACCGAGATCTGGTTGTTCGCCTGCTGCTGCTCCGTCCCGTACCGGTCCACTCCGCGAATCGTGTAGGTGTTCGTGTCGTCGTCGGTCCCGCCCGGCAAGAGCGGGTGCGTGTGCGTGTAGACGAAGGAGGAGTTGTCCGTCGCCGTGTCGGCGACCGTCGCCGTCGAGACGAACGTGGCTGCTCCTGAGTGATGGAAGTAGACGCGGTAGCTGGCCAGCGTCGCCGGGTCGGGCACGTCGTCGACGTCGTTCCACTCAAACGTCATCACGGAGGTGAAGAACGACGCCCCGACCGAGAAGACCGGCGGCAGCATGGGCCTGAGCGTCAAGACCGGCACTGGCTCGGAGGCGTCGTAGCGGAACGTGAAGAAGGTGGCGAAGGGACCGATGTTTGTCAGCCGGTCGCGCCCGGCCAGTGCAAATGTGCGGAAGCTGTTGGCCGGCAACGCAAACCCGTTCTTGGTCGGCACCGCCAGGTCTCCTTCTTCCGTCGAGAGTGCCGCGTTGCCCGCAGCCTGCCCGCCAGCGCCACCGCTCCAGCGGTAGCGCCACTCCACGGCATCCGTAACTCCGGCCCCCGTGAAGCTCTTGCTCACGCCGATGCCGGGGCCATCCGAGGCGAATGTCTCGATATCCTGCCATGAGAGGTCCAGGAGCGGCGTGGCCGTCGACGCAGTCGTCAGGGCGGTCGCGTCGACCCAGCCGCCCGCCGTTCCGCTGGAGTCGTCATATCCTCCGACCTCGATGTAGTACTGGCAACTGCCGGCTGCTGCGATGCCAACGTCGTACTGGAGCTTGTTCACCAGCGGGTGCTTGCCGTCGGTGCCGGCGGGTACCTGCCAGATGAACGGCGCAAACGTCGTCAGCGCCGACGACCGCGCCGGCGAGAGCAGCGTCGACTCCAAGATGGTCGAACCCGATTTCAGGGCCAGGTTCCGGACCTCCAGCTGACCCGACACGGGCTGGAACCGCACGTCGGTCACACGCATCGCGGCTCCGAGCTCCAGATCCGGCGCGCTGTGCATCGCAAGAGTTTCGGTGATGAAGCCGCTGGGCGGACTGAGCACGGGAGCGCGGCGCGTCAGTTTGGCGCTGCGCACCTGGAGCCTGCCCGCGGCCACGTTCAGTGTCGGCCCAGTCGTATCGACCCAGACATCCGTCGTCACCGGCGCAGCGAAGTTGGCCAGCGCGTCGACGGCCTGCAGGGTCAGCGTCTTGAGCCCATTGGGCGTCAGCGACGTGATGCGCGAAGATGGGTGCGAGACATCGACGTCGGTCCCGAGCCCCACGCCCGCCGTGCCGGAAACGTGCTGCGCCGGGAACACGAGCGGCACGGCCGAGATTCCTCCCGACTGCGAAAGCGTGATGTTGACGCCCTTCACGCCCACGCCGTTGTCCAGCGTCGAAGCCGCAAAGCCCGGGTCCGTGAACTTCCACTGGAACCGCGGCTGGGTATCGTTGGTCCAGAAGACCGTCGAGGGATTGACCTCCGTGACGATCTTCAGCTTTCGGAGTGAATTGACATACTGAGGTGAAATGGGGCTGGTTGTGAAGGTGACGTACTCCAGCTTCGGCGGCGTCCTGTCCAGATAGAGGCTCGTCCGCACCGTGCCGGCCGTGGGCGGCCCCGAATCGGGCGGCGGCGGCGGCGGCTCCGGATAGATGTTGAAGTTGGTGTCGCGGAACCGGAAATTCAGCTCCTTGGGCGCGTCCGACCCGACCAGCGTGAACGGCTCGGTCACGAGGTCCGTCTTGGTCTGGCTAGCCGGCTTGATCGGCTTCCACTTCGCCAGGCGCGCCGGCCGATCTCCGTCGTCCGGCCCCGAGTTGGCAGCGCCGTCATGCGCCGTGTCAATCGCGACTGCAGCCGGGATGCCCGAGTGAGGACCCGACAGCGAGTCGGTGTGCTCGCGGAAGATGTCGCCGTCGTCACGCGCGTCGTAGGTGACCCGCACGTCCGTGGCGCTGGTCCAGCGTGTTTGTCCCGCTGCCAACGGACCAGCCGTGTCGTAAGTCCAGCTGGCGCCGTCGACGCCGCGATCGACGTGCCTCTTGGGTGAGAGCGTCTCCAGGAAGAGCGTCGGCGGCCCCGTGCGCGCCGTGTTCGTCGGCATGGCGCTGTCCAACGAAGCCGACGCTTCCACCGGCGCGATGATCTCGTCCTTCTCGTCCTTGTACCAAACACGAACCTTCAGTTGCCCGAACCTCCCATCCAGGTAGGGCCAGTTGATGCTCGGGCTGAAGATCCTCGGATTGCCCCGGACATCCGTGAGCTTCAGGTACTGGAACTCCCTCGGCCGGTAGCGCCGCCCGTCCAGCTCCACGAACTCGAAGTCGGGCGCGGCCGGCTTCAGGTTCACGCTGGGACTCACGGACGGCGGCACGTAGAGCGCCCCGTTTGCGCCCGCATAGGTCACCGTCGTGCCGGTCGTGTCCGTGAACTCGACACGAATGGCCGCCGAGACGGTTCCCGTCGTCATCATCTCGAAGGCGTTGGAGTAGTTGGCGAACTCGACACGGAATTGCGTGCCCGATACGGTCCCGGTGGTCAGATCGGGGGCCCCGACCACCGACTTGTCGGGAACATCGTGGAGCGCCGTGAACGGAAAGTCCGGATGGACGCCTGCCGCGCCCGCAACCGACGGCGGAGCCTGGATGGCCAGCACGCGCGTCCGCGAGTTGACCTCGTCGCCCCGTAGAAGCCGCGTCGACGCAGGGACGATATCGTCGAGCGAGTAAGCGGACTTGGGCTGCACGAAGCCGACCCGCACGCGAAAGCGATTGCTGCTGACGTGGTACCCGGCGTTGGCCACAATGCCCGAGTTGAACCCAGTGATGACGCCCTTGTACGGGTACGTGGCGAAGTCGCTCGGGTTGGTGCTGATGAGCAGGTTCTCGCTCTTGTCCCAGAGCTCGCTCGAGGCGTAGCTTCCGCCCGTGTCGTGGAGGTCCTTCTTGCGGCCCGCCGAGGTACCGCTCGACACCTGGTCGGGCAGCACGATGATGCCTTCGTTGACCCGCCCGGCCTCGAAGTTGGGGTCCGCCACGCGGTTGACCAGCGCGACGATCGAGTACTTGTCCAGCGCTGTCGCCTCCGAGATCGTCACGTTCGCCGGTACCTCGTAGACCCGATACTCGACCTCGGCTTGGCCCTTCACCAGCGACAGGTAGTAACGGTGCTGGTTGTCGACCGGGAAGTTGGCCTCGTTGTCGTTGGTGCTGGAGTTGGGCCGCCGCGAGAACAGGAACCCGAGACGATCCTCCGGGTTCGGGAAGTTCTCCACCGTCAGGAACTCCGGCGCGTCGCTGACGAAAGCGTCCTCGAACTTGACGCCGGCCGGAAGCTTGACGCCGTTGCGCCGCCACTGCTCGACAAACGGCGAGCTGGCGTCGATCTCGCTGGTGCCCAGGATGATCGGAAGGCGATCCTTGGTCTGGAAGAAGGTCAGGTCGCCGCTGCCGATGATGGACCACGTGAAGCTCGTCAGGGCTGCCGTCGCCACGCTGAAATTGGAGGTGGTGACGGTGTCGACCGGGATACTCTCGTTGCCCAGGTTGTCCTGGAACGAGAGGGTCGCCTTGATCACACCGTCGGAGCCGAGATCGGCCAGCGGCCCGAAGTTGTGCGTGAACTGGTTGGCGTACGGCTTGAACGCACCGACCTCTGAATCCCGGCTCTTGATCCGGATCTTGCCGCGTGGCGTCATCCCGCAGCCCGTGTCGGTGGCCGTCACCACGAGCGTGCCGATGATGCTCTTGTTGCGATCCACCTGGACCTTGACGATCTTGGAGGGCGCCGCGATGGCCGGGGCCGTGTGGTCGTAGATGATCGAGGTCGACGTCACGCCCTTGGTGAACGCCTTGGAGCCGTAGTCAGTCACCGCCTTCGACTCGGCGTCGGCCTCCGTCGAGATGAACGGACCGGCGCTCCTGAAAATGACCGAGACCGTCTTCACCCCGTCGGCTGCCAGGTTGAGCCCGCTGCTCCGGGTGCCCAGCTGCATCGGGTTCTTCTGGAGGGAGACGCCGCCCGACTTGTACTCCGGGAAGTTGAGCGACTCGGCCCCTTTCAGGATGGGCCAGTCGCGGAACGAGAGGTTCGAGTCCTTGAGCGGAATCCAGCCCGTGGAACCGTCGGACTTGTCGAACGCATCGCCATCGGCCAGGGTCCAGTTCATGAAGACGAAGCCACCCGGCGTCTCCGTCGGGATGTGGTTGGCAGGCAGAGAGCTCGGCTGAACCTTCGTGTCGATCGCGACGCCATCGGGTTGGATCCAGGTCATGTCGACCGGGTAGTTGGAGATCCAGAGATCGCTGGTGTTGGTCGTGATGGGCCGGTCGATCGCCAGGTCGACGACGCTGCTGTTGGTGAAGTCGGGGATACCGTCGCCGTTGGGATCGTAGAGCTGCAGCGAGTACGGGTCGCCCTTGACGCTGACGATGCGCATGTTGCCCGGCGTCGGAGCGCCGTTGAATACCTGCACTTGACAGGTAGCGAACGTGGTTGGGGTCTGGCTCTCCACGCTGAACGCGTCCTTGTACTCGAGCACGGCCGTGTACGCGTAGAATGGGCTGGTCTTGTCCAGCACGTTGCCGGGGAACCCGACAACGGACGGCGTACCGCTCTCGGTGTTCACCGGGTCCATGATCGTGTTGTCCCGGCCGGTCCATGGAACCCGGAACGAGTTCGACGAGGCGGCGTTCCAGGTCGCCCCGTGCGGCGGGTCGTACTCGGCCTGCAGGGCAGATAAGAGCGGCCCCTGCGTCCTCTCGTCGGGTCCGCTTCCCCGGATGCCGTCCTCGACCGGGTTGGTCTCCTTGCTGTTGTAGAACCAGACATACTTCTGGAACTGCGCGCCAACCGAGATCGGCTTGTCCTGCACCTTCAGGCGCCACTCGCCCAGGAACTTGCCCTCGATCCGCACGTTGAAGTAGGTGCGTGTCTGGGCGCCCTCGATGAAGGCGTTCGGGTCGATCGTGTAGCGGAAGGCAAACGGCTCGGCGACGATCGACACCTTCGGGATTTCCGACTCCGTGCCCACGTAAATCGGAATCAGCTGACCTGCGGAGAGGCCGCGCGCGTCCGTCACCGTCACCAGCGCGTTGAACGTACCGGTCGTCAGGTAGCTGTGCCCCACGCCCGTCGTCTTCGGGTCGTCGTCCGCGCTGGCGCGCGTCACGGGCCCCAGCGCATCGCGAACGCCCTTCTGCTGCTGGCCGTCGCCGAAGTCCCACTTGTAATCGAACGGAGGCTCGCCCCGGTCGACGTGGAAGTAGAGCGTGACGGGCCGGTTCGGCTCCGTCGTCGTCGGCTCCGCTCGGGCCGAGACGAGCACGGCGTCCTCGGGGCGGTTGTAGACCTTCACCAGAGTCGGAAGCCAGTTGCTGTACGTACGCGCGTCGAGGATGCTCTTCTTGATCCGGACCGCCCGGACCCAGAGTGTGCTCGACGTATGGTTCGATCCGCCGACGCTCACCCGGGCGTAGAGGAAGCGCCCACTGGAATCGGCCGTTGTCGTGATGCCGGTGGCGGTCACGGGCTGGCTCGAGGACGAGGAACCCGGATCGATGCGCAGCTCTATCTGGGTTTCGCGGATACCCCGGCGACTGGGGTCTGCCGTGCCGATGACGTCGAGCTCCACCGTGGCGGGGCTGGCGGGCACCAAGTCGTCGGAGGTCGTGACCGTCGTGCCATAGGCAGGCTGCAGGATGGCCACCTGCGGGGCCGAGCGGTCCTCCAGCGTGAAGCCCCACGTCGCGGACTTCTCGTGACGGCTCTTCTCGGAGCCCGTCATCCGCTCCGACCAGACGCCGTCGACTACCCTCACCTCGGCCGTGTAGCTGCCTTCCGGCAGCGTGGCCGGCGGCGTGTACCTGAGCGACTGCTGCGTCAGATTGATGCCCGAGGCCACGGTGGGCATCCCCTGGGTGGCGACGTCGTGCTCGACGGTGAAGACTGGATCGCCACCCGAGAACTTGAAGTACGCCCGTCCCAGGTTGATTCCAGCCGGGTCGCTGAAGAGCGCGGAGATGAGCGTCGGCGGCGCCGTGAGGGAAGCGCCGTTGGTCGGGTTGAGCGAGAAGATCGAAGGCGGCTGCGTGTCGACGGTGAAGAGCCAGGCGGCCCGTGCGGGCTTCTTGGCTGCGTCGACGATCTCGATGCGCACCGTGTGCTTGCCGTCTGAGAGCCGCTCGTTGGCCGGCACCTGGTAGCTGGTGCGCCACCGCTCGCGGTCACCGCCCGGATCGTCGATGGCCGGCGCGTCGAGCTTCTGGAAGAGGCCGTCGAACTTGCGTCCGTCGACGAAAAAGACGGCCCTCTCGATGGCATTGGCTGTCCCAGGCTGGTCCTTGCCGCGCAGCTGGGTCATCCCCCAGTCCGCGTACAGCAGCGGCGCGGCCGTGTCGGTCGTGCTGCTCGGCACGGGTCCCCGGGCGACGACGGAAGCCGTGGGCGGCCGGTAGTAGACGACGATGTCGTCGCCCTTGCCGCCCTCGTCAATGCCGTCGGGACCGAAGCTGTAGACGAAGCCGCCGCCGTAGTTGTGCTTGTAGCGGTTTCCCCAGGGATCCTCGATCTGTTCGACGTTGATCAGCCCCGACAGGTGGTTCAGCTCGGAATCGACGTAGTCGTTCAAGTTGCGGCTGTTGTGGGTCTCGAGCGCGTTCTTGAGCTGCTCGAGCTGCAGGCGCGCGGTGCTCTCGCGGTGCGGCTGCGGGTTGAAGACCGTCACGGCAACCGTCGTCGTGAGCGTCAAGATCGCCATCGCGATCAAGAGCTCGATGAGCGAGAAGGCCGGCGGCGGCGTCCGGCCTGAGGCGACTGTCGGGTTGCGTGGCACCTTCGGCGAGTAGCGAGTAGTGAGTAGTGAGTAGTGAGTAGGGTCCGTCTAGTGGCAGTTAACGCACGAGACGAAAGGCGTCAACCGACCCCGCGATTTTGTTACATTGTTTTTCTCGCGCGGCTCCTGGAGCGGCAAGGCTCCAGGGCGCAACCGGAAGTGGACGATCATCGGCACCCTGCGACCCGGCGCCCCCCCTACTCGCTACTCACTACTCGCTACTCACTACTAGACCGGCTGATACTCGCACGCCGGATCGGCCGCCATGTAGTCCCCCGTGGTGGCCCGGGCCACGGCCCGGCAGCCGCTGCAGAAGTCGGCAAACTTGCAGATACCGCACTTGCCGCCCAGGTGGTGCGTGTCCCGCAGAGCGTCGAAGGGGCCGCTCTTCTGCCAGAGCTCCGCGAAACTCGTCTCCAGCGCGTTGCCGGCAGGTTCGAGCAGGTACGGGCACGGGTAGACCGTGCCGTCGGCGGCGATGAAGCAGAACTCCTTGGCGGCCAGACACCCGAACCTGGGCAGCAGGTTCTCCTGCCCCTGCCTCAGCGGATTGAGCTCGTCGGGTAGCTCCCCGGCTCGCTCGCGGTAGATACGCTCGAACTGCGGCGAGCAGACCACCTGAATCGGGTAGCGATAGAGGAACTGCTGCTCGAAGATCCAGTTGAGCCACTGCATGTACGTGGCGTTGTCGAGCGGGTCGCCCGCGATGGCCCGGCCTCGCCCGGCCGGCACGTTGAAGAAGAGCGTCAGCATCTGCGCGCCGAGCTTGCGCGAGAGGTTGAGCATCTTCGGCAGCTCCTCGACGTTCTGCTTGGTGAGCGTGGCGCTCAGACTGAAGCGCACGCCGGAGAGCCGAACCAGATCGAGCCCCTTGATGGCCTGTACGAACCCATTCTGCGTGCGGCGAAAGGAGTCGTGCGACCGCCCGGAGGCCCCATCGAGCGAAATCTGGACCTCCTTGACGCGCACCTCGACCAGCTTGCGAGCGACCTTGGCGTCGTAGGCGACCGCGTTGGTGCAGAGCACCACGTCCAGCCCGCGCTGACGTGCGTACTCCGCCAGGTCGAAGAGATCGGGGCGCACCAGCGGCTCGGGGCCGGTGAAGTGGATGCGCGTCTTGTAGGCGGCCGAGACATTGTCGAGCAGCTTGACGGCCTGCTCGGTCGAAAGGTCCCCGGGCGCCCCGGGCGGCAGCGACGAGTGCCGGCAGTCCTGGCACCCGATGGGGCACGCCCGCGAGACCTCCCACAACACGTACCTGGGGCCCGCGACGCGGGAGTGCTCGCTCGTGATGGGAAGCTTCTTGCGCGAACCGACCGGCTGTTTCTTCTTCAAGCTCGCCTCGTTCGCCCGGAGGAACCGCTCAGAGCCAGCGCGCCAGGTCCTTGGCGTAGTAGGTGATGATCATGTCCGCCCCGGCCCGCCGAATGGCCGTGATCGACTCGAGCACGCACCGCTTCTCGTCGAGCCATCCGTTACGCGCGGCGGCCTTCAGCATCGAGTACTCGCCGCTCACGTGGTAGGCCGCAACGGGCAGCTCGAAGGCCTCCCGCACGCGCGCGATCACGTCCAGGTACGGCATCGCCGGCTTGACCATCAGGATGTCTGCCCCCTCCGAGACGTCGAGCGCCACTTCCTTCAGCGCCTCCCGAAGGTTGGCCGGGTCCATCTGGTAGCCGCGCCGGTCCCCCGTGCTCGGCGTGCTCTCGGCGGCCTCCCTGAACGGGCCGTAGAAACCGCTGGCGTACTTGGCCGCGTACGACATGATCGGCACCTGCTCGAACCCGGCGTCGTCGAGCGCGGCGCGGATGGCGCCGACTCGCCCGTCCATCATGTCGGAGGGAGCCACCAGATCCGCGCCGGCGCGCGCCTGGCTGACGGCGGCCCGGGCCAAGAGCTCCAAGGTGCGGTCGTTGGCGACCTCGCCGTTCACCAGCTCCCCGCAGTGGCCGTGCGACGTGTACTCGCACATGCAGACGTCGCCGAAGAGCAGCATCTCCGGGACCGACTCCCTCAGCCGCCGCATCGCCCGCTGGACGATGCCGTCGGCCGCGTACGCTCCACTCCCCAACGGGTCCTTCGACTCCGGAATCCCGAACAGCAGCATCGCCGGCAAGCCTAGGTCCCGTGCCTCCCGGGCTTCCTCCACCAGCCGATCGATCGAGAAGCGGAAGAACCCCGGCATCGAGCCGATCTCCTCGGCGACCCCCTCCCCAGGTACGACGAAGGCCGGCAAGATGAGGTTGTCCCGCGTGACCCTCGTCTCGCGGACCATCCTGCGGATCGACTCCGTTCTGCGCAGCCGCCTGGGACGAACGATGGGGAAGTGCATGACGCCGCTCCAGGGTACATCGCCCCCCTGGGCCGTGCAAGGTAGCTCTCGCCCCCGCCTGGACAACGGCAAAGTCTCGAGCCCCCCGCCCCCTCAATGGCCGCCGTGGTAGGGTTCGCCCCGCAGGATCGTGAAGGCCCGGTAGAGCTGCTCCAGAAGCAGCACCCGGAAGAGCTCGTGCGGAAACGTCAGCCGCGAGAAGCTGACCCGCTGGGCGCCGGGCGGGGCGAACTCCGCGGGCAGCCCGTCGGCGCCGCCCACTACCAGCCCGATGGGCACCAAACCTCGCTCCATCGAGGTTGCCAGCATCTGCGCCAGAGCGGCGCTGTCCAGCTCCTTGCCCACCCGGTCGAGAACGAGCACCGTCCGGCAGCCCTCGACCGCCTTTGCCAGTCGCTGGCAGTCCTGGGCCGCAGTCCCCGCCCGCACCTCGCGTAGCTCGAGCTTCGCATAACTCCGCAGCCGCTTCGCATAGAGCTCAGCCCCGTCCCGGCACCACGACTGCCGCAGGCCGCCCACGCAGGCCAGTCTCAGCTCGACCAAACTGCCGTCACCCGCGCTGGCGCACGGCGCCTACGATCGCATCGATCAGGCCGTCGACCGAGTGCTCGCGCGCCGTGGCGGCCACCGTGTAACCAAGCTCAACGGCCTTGCCGGTAGTGATCGGTCCGATCGAGACGATCTGGTAGCTCCGCCTGCCGGATTCGCCAGCCAGCGCATGGAAGCTTTCGACCGTCGAGGCACTCCCGAACGTCACGATATCCACGGCGCCCTCGGCCAGCGCCCGTTTCAAAGGCAAGGAGCCCGCCTCGTCTGCAAGCGTCTCATAGACCACCACACTCTCGACGATCGCGCCGGCCTCTTCGAGCCGCCGTGGCAGCGTTTCGCGCGCGATCCGCCCCCTCGGGAAGAGCACGCGCTGACTCCGGACGCCCAGCGCGATCAGCTCCGCCGCCAAGGAATCCGCCAGCGCCGTCTGCGCCACCAAGTCCGGCATCAGGCCCCGCTCCGAGAGCTTGGCCGCTGTCCCTGCGCCGACCACGGCGAAACGAGGCCGAGCCGAGGCCGCACGCACCGCCAGGTCGCTCATCCCCCGCTCCACGAGTCGCTGGAAGAAGCACTCGACGGCGTTGCCGCTGGTGAAGGCAATCCAGTCGAAATCCTCGAGCCGGTCGAGCACAGCATCCAGCGGGCCGGGATCGGAGGCTCGCTCGATGCGGATCAGCGGGCACTGGAGGACTCGCGCGCCGAGTCTCTCGAGCCGCTCCGCCAGCCCACCCGCCTGCGCCTTGGCACGTGTGACGACCACCGTGCGCCCCGCCAGCGGTTGCTCGCAGGCGACCGGGACGGCCGCCAAGTTGCTCGCCGGGTTCACCGCTCCCGGGCGGCCTTGCCCGCCGGCTCGCTGTCGACCGTCTTGAGCAGCTGGACGCGGTCTCCCGCGACGACGCCGCGGCGAGCGAACCATCCCTTGTTCACCTCGAGCGCGTAACGCGCGGCGCCCCGCGATCGGTGCATCGTCCGGTCGTCGAAGGGCACCATGTCTTCGATGTTCAGGATAGCGCCCTTCGCGTCGAGGAATGCGATCGAGAGCGGCAATCGCGTGTTCTTCATCCAGAAGGTGAGCGGCTGCGGCTCCGGGTAGACGAACAGCATGCCGGAGTCCTCGGGCAGCTCCGAGCGGAACATCAGCCCCGTCCGCATCGCGTCTGGCGTGCTGACGACCTCCAGCGCAAGTTTGTGTCCTCGCACCACTGCCGCCGTGATCCTGCCCGCCGCCCCCCCCGCCCCCGCCAACAAGC
>JACPRK010000064.1 GCA_016190005.1 Candidatus Wallbacteria bacterium
CTACGGACAACGGCTGCACATCTTCCACCTTCCGCCTTCGATCTTCACTCCTCACCCCTCGAGCCTGACCCCTGAAGCCTGACCCCTGAAGCCTGACCCCTGAAGCCTGACCCCTGAAGCCTGACCCCTGAAGCCTGACCCCTGAAGCCTCACTCCTCAAGCCTCCCCCATGTCCTTCCGCACCCGACTGTTCCTGGTCCTGGCGGCTTCCTGCGAGCTGCTCTGGACCTGCTGGTGCTGGACTCATCCCCCGGTGCCGGTGCTGCTCTTCCACGCGGTCGAGGAAGGCGGCGGGCCGCTGGCCTTCTGGACTGTCACGCCACGCCGGTTCCGGGAGATCCTCGATCGTGTCGAGCGCCTAGGCTTCCGCACGATCGACGACCAGCAGCTCTTCGGGGCGTTCTCGTCATTCCGAGGCTACGACCGGCTGGCGGTGCTGACCTTCGACGACGGGCTGGCCAGCCACCGGGACTGCGTCGCCCCGGAGCTGGCATCCCGGAACATGCGCGGCGTCTTCTTCGTGACGCGCCGCGCAGGAGCCGGCAGGCTCTCCGAAGCCGACGTCCAGGCGCTTGCCAAGGCGGGTCATGCCATCGGTTCCCACTCCTCAACGCACGGACCTCTGCTCTCCAGGCCCGGCGAGCCGGGCCCCGACTTCAACATGCGGCTCGTGCGCGAGATGGCCTTTCCTCGCGCTCAGCTCCGCCGGTTGGTCGGCCACACCATCATGTCCTTCGCCTATCCCGGCGGCGAGGTCTCTCCCGAGGCTCAGGAGATGGCGCGCACCTCCGGGTACCGCCTCGCCTTCACTGCCGACTTCGGCTCTCCCACGCCGTGGACGGATCGGATGTCGATTCCGAGAAATCTCCTCTTCAGTGATACCACCCCAGGCGCCGTAGAGCGATACATGACAGAACCGCTCTTCTGGCTCCGCATCCGCGCCGCCATCGACACCGTCGCCCTCGCCCTGCTGCTCGTCTACCTCTCGATGGCTCCCTCGAGGCGGAGCCGGGACTAGGTATGGCGACTCCTGATTCCGGGCGTCGCCAGGACAGGCATCCTCGACGCCGTGGCGGCTAGTTGGAGCCCAGCCGAGCCAGCAACTCGTCTCGCCGGGTCGATGCCGGCAGGGCCTCCAATAGACTCCGGCTCTCCCTTCGCTGCCAGACTGTCTTGGCTGGTTCGGCTTCGAGCCTGGCTGCGACCACCTGCCCGAGAGCCAGGGTCCAGTCGGCGTCGGCGGTCGTGGAATCGCCGGCCGCAGAGGCCAGCATGAGCATCGCCCGGGCAAACTGCCGGGCGGCCGCCGAGTCGAGGGCCTTCGAGAGCAGCGCCGATGCCTCGTGAGAATCCGGTGCGGGGCGCCGGCGGGACGAGCCCACGAGGGCGCCGGCACGACTCTGGGAAAAGCGGTCGGCCCCTTTCGCCGGCATCATCGCCAGCTCGCAGGTCCGATCGGGCTTGATGAAGAATCGCGCGTACTCGGCTCCCGGCAAGAGCGGCGCTGCCGCGGCGCTGCGGAACCAGACGCCACGCAGCCTGGGGCCCGTCAGAAGGCGGTACCCATCGGCGTCGGCCAGCTCCATTGACTTGAGCTCGAGAGCGGCCTGCAAGCTGACCACTTCCCAGAACGGCATCGACCAGCGATGAGCCGCCGGGGTGGAGCCGTAGACCCAGGCGTAGTAGCTCTCGTCGGTTCCGTTCGCATCAAACGGATAGAGCCACTCCAGTACCAAACGCATCCAGGACGGCCGGCCGGCGAACAGCTGCTGGACCATCGGCCTGGCGCTCGAGACGCTGAGCATCGAACCGTCGACGAACGTGACCATCGCCCTGCGGCCGCGCGGACTGTACCAGGCGTCGGCGAGCTCGCTGGTCCGTAGACGAAACTCCAGCGGCCCCAACCCGACCCATTCGCCGGCTGCCGGTCCCGGGTCGTCGACGGACGGCATATCGCGCAGCCCCCGATACAGTCCTTCGAATCCTGCCGGAGGCCTGTCAGCGGGCAAGCCCCCGAACTGCTTGAAGTACCGATAGTGAGTGCTGAGCTGCGGATAGAGGCAGGCGAGAAGGGAGATCAGCGCCATCTGCCGGGCGAAGCGCGTGCGCAGCCAAGACGTCTTCGATAGCCAGACGACCTCCGCGGGAACGGCCGAGCGCAGCTTCGCCGCCAGTGCGGGGTCAGCCGGCACCAGTAGCGGCCGGCCACCTCCGCGGGAGTAGAGCAGCAGGCCGGCGATCGCCTCCTCGACGCGCTCGATGTTCGCGATGCTCAACTTCGTAGCGCCAGCGACGACCGTCTCGCCGTCGAAGACCGTCGCAGTCCTCAAGCGCCGAACGAAGAGCCCTCCGATCAGCAGCCCCAGCCCAAGCGACAGACCCGCGACCCAGAACCGCTCAAACCCCGTCCGAGGACCCAGGACGAGCGCTACCGGCGCCGCCGCCGCGAGCGCGAGCCCGACCGAGATCCCGGCAACATCGGCGACCGTGACGGAGAACCTGTAAACGACCTGGTGCTTCGAGCTGGCCACTCCCCCGATACTAGCAGCCGCAGGCCCACCCCGTCCCCGTCAGCTCGCCCGTCGGCCCTACTCCCCCCAAGCCGCTCCCCCCAATCCTGACCCCTGAAGCCTGACTCCTGATCCCTGACTCCTGACTCCTGATCCCTGACTCCTGACCCCTGACCCCTGATCCCTGAC
>JACPRK010000065.1 GCA_016190005.1 Candidatus Wallbacteria bacterium
CAAACCGATCAACAACTCACGGTTGCAGGGACCGACCCTGGCCACCGCCGATAGAGCCACGGCAGTCCTCAGCCAGCGCTCGTGCGCCCCCGATCCACTTCAACCGCCCCTTCCGGATCTTCTTCAGACCGGCGGTGAGGCGTTGGGGTTGGTCTTGGGGCCGAAGGGACAGAGGGCGCAGATGGGGAGCGGCTTCTGATGGCCGCAGGTGAAGGTTCGACGGCGGGCCTGGTAGTCGAAGCCGTTGGGCTTCATCGGGACACCGCAGTAGGCCAGAGGCACCCCCTCCATCGTCACACCGCGCTTGGCAGCCGCCTCCGGAGAGGCCTCCCCCTTGTGATGGATCAGGGCAATGATGGGGGCAATGTGCCGGCGGCGCAGGCGAGCGTAGTTGTCCAGTGCGTCGTAGCGCGCATCCAGAGCGGCCGAGCGCGGTTGGACCTGTCGGCCGGTGTCATCGAGCAGCTCAAGCAACTCCTGCAGCCGCGTGGGCGAATTACCCGGAGAGCCGAGCCCTCCGAGGGGCAGTTCCAGGCCGTACTCCGGCACCCGCACGGTGACTTGCTCCACGTCGACGCCGAAGACGGGCACGGGATCTCCGTCGGGCTGGTTGGAGTTCTTCCAGCCGATGCGAGCCGTCGGATCGCTCGGAAGCCGAGGGCAACTCATCTGGTAGAGCCCCGGAGTGACCTCTTGAAAGGTAGGAGCCTCCAGTCGAATACCGAGTCCCCGTTCGCGCAGCCACGGCAGGTCGATGCCGAACCGAGAGGTCTCGTCCGGGCCAAAGCCGCGCTCATGTTTGGGGTAGACCCTCAGCCAGCCGAGTCTCACGTCGAGGGCGTGCCTGCCAGTGCCCGTGGTGGCTCCGAACGGACAGGGGACGCTGACGAGGTGACGCTGACTGGAGATGCCGGCGCCCGCCAGTGCGGGCCACGTGTGCTCGAGCTTGCCGAGAACCTCGAGGATTGCGGCGCTTAGCTGTTTGTCCGAGATCGTCAGCCGGCCGCATGAGGGCGCGAAGCTGTTGCAGCCGTGATAGCGGGAGAAGGACGGCAGCAGTTGGCCATCGATGGCCAGATGCACGTCGCCGACGAAGATACCGATCTGGGCCAAGATCCAGAAGAAGCCACGAGAGATCTTGAAGAAGCCGTCGTCGCCGAGCCGTTCCAGAAAGCGGGTCAGCACGGTGTAGGTCTTTGGAACCTGCTCGAGCTCCAGGCCAAGCAACTCGCGAGCCTCACGCCCGTGGCGTCGATGATTCAGGATCTCGATGGCCTCCTCGTGATGGAGACCCTCGGCCGTCTTCCAGAGGTGGATGGCGTAGAGAAACGGCGGGTCGTGGATCGGCTGCCAGTTACGCATCTTGTAGTCCGGGGCAACGATGTGGCGCACGAAGGTCAGGTCGATCGAGGCCAGCAGAAACTCCACGACATCCAGCGCCGGCCGGCCGTCCCGCACGACCAAGGGTCGGCCCCTGCGGAAGGCGTATCGGTTCAGGTACGCCTTGGTATCCAGGGGATTGGGGTGCGGAACCCGGCTACGCCAGAGCATCTCCAGGCGCTGGGACGCTTCGAGGAGTCGAGGTTGTATCTTGAACAGCGAGAACTGACTGGAAACTTGATGGAATCCCTTCTCGACGAGCAGCAGCGGGGTTTTCATCGTCGGCTCCTGAGGTCACCTGGCCTGTAAGCAACAGAAGCCATGCCGCACCGGAGCGCGGGCCGCACGGCCGGCTCACGGACGGACGATGAAGCCCCGCTCCTCCTCGTCGAGCGTCAAGCCCCATCGGGTCATGCCCGGTCATGCCCGGCCAGGCACACGTTTCGAATCTCAGATTCGACTCGCTAATGCACGCAATGTTGGGTTGATGACGTCAGACCGCCCCCGCGACACCCTCTGGTGGAGAGGTTTTTCCCCCGAGCATGCAGCTCCGTGGAGGGCTTCCAGGTCGGGGTGGTTCAGCCTTCTCGGCCAGCTGATTGACCCCAGTCAACCAGCGGCCGCGGCGACGGGAGCACCGCGTGCAGCCAGCCACCTGTGCGGCAAGAGATCTTCGATCTGGGACGCGGGGTGCGTCCAGACGCGCTGGAGCACGTCGGTGAGGTACTCCATCGGATTGACACCGTGGCGCTTGCAAGTGGCCAGGAGTCCGTAGAAGACGCTCGCGCGCCAGCCACCGGCCGGACTGCCGATGAACAGGTAATTCTTACGACCAATGGCGACGGGTCGCACGGTATTCTCCGCGACATTGTTGTCGATGCTGAGAAAGCCGGTGTCGGCGTAGCGACGCAGCGCGGCCCAGTTGTTGATGGCGTAGCCGATGGCCGCGCCCAAGGGCTCCTTGGGCAGATACCTCGGCTGCTGCTCAAGGAGCCAAAGGTGAAGCTTGTCGAGCACGGGGACGACTTCTCCTGGCGCAAGGCGAGGATCTGTTCCTCCGTCAGGCCCTTGGCCGCGCGCTCCACCGCGTAGAGCTCGCGGTAGAGGCTCAGCGCGGCGTCGGCCACGACCGGATCGGCGTCCCGCGCCTCAAACACCTTGCGTCTTGCGTGCGCGTTGCAAGCCACCTCGATCATGTCGGGAGACTTGAACACTTCATCGTACCCAGGGAAGGCGTCAACTTGAAGGTGGCCCTTGAAGTCTTTCAAGAAACGCACGGGGCCGACGCGCTTTCGATCCAGCGTGAAGTCGAAGACGATGAAGGGATGCTCGTCGGGCTTGTCACACAATAAACGATGCAATGGACATTACGGTGCTAGTGACTCATGATGGACCACAACCCTCATCAGGACA
>JACPRK010000067.1 GCA_016190005.1 Candidatus Wallbacteria bacterium
CTGGGCAACTGCGCCAGCTTCCCCCGGATTCCCTCCCCTTCCCTACTCACTACTCACTACTCACTACTCGGCAGTCGCTACTCGATCACGTCGCCCGCCAGCTTCTTCGTCAGCTCTGCAATCTTGTCGCGATACTTCGCCGCTTCCTCGAACCTGAGCTCCGAAGCCGCCAGGTTCATCCGCTCCCGGAGGAGATCGATCTCCACGGGCAGCTCGTAGCCGCCATAGGTGACGGGCGCGCCCGCCGAATCGACGGCTTGCTTCATCGAATCGCGGATCGGGCGAACGACGCTCTTCGGCTCCACGCCGTGCTCGGCGTTGTGGCGCACCTGGATCTCGCGACGACGGTTGCACTCGGCGATGGTCTCCTCGATGGAGTCGGTGCGCTGGTCGGCGTAGAGGATGACCTTGCCATTGACGTTGCGAGCCGCGCGGCCGCACGTCTGGATGAGGGAGCGCGTGGAGCGCAGGAAACCTTCCTTGTCGGCGTCGAGGATGGCGACGAGCGACACCTCCGGAAGGTCGAGCCCCTCCCGCAGCAGGTTGATGCCGACGAGACAGTCGAACTCCCCCAGCCGCAGGTTGCGCAGGATCTCGGTGCGGTCCAGCGCCGCGATCTCGGAGTGCATGTACTGCACCCGCACCCCCGCGTCCGCGAGATAGGCGGTCAAGTCTTCGGCCATCTTCTTCGTCAGGGTCGTCACCAGCACCCGCTCGCCCGCTGCGGCCCTCTGGCGCACCTCGGCGATCAGGTCGTCTATCTGCCCCTCGGAGGGGCGCACTTCGATCTCGGGATCGACCAGGCCGGTCGGCCGGACAATCAGATTGACCACGCGCGCGCCGGCGCGCTCCAGCTCGTAGTCGGCCGGAGTGGCGCTGACGTAGATGCGCTGGCGGGGGATGGCGGAGAACTCCTCCCATCGGAGAGGGCGGTTGTCGAAGGCCGACGGCAGCCGGAAGCCGTAGTCGACCAGCGTCTCCTTGCGCGAGCGGTCGCCGCGATACATCCCTTGCACCTGCGGCAGCGTGACGTGTGATTCGTCGACGATGATGAGCGAGTCGGCGGGGAAGTAGTCGATGAGCGTGGCCGGCGGCTGGCCCTCCTGGCGACCCGAAAGATGACGCGAGTAGTTTTCGATCCCCTTGCAGTAGCCGATCTCCCGGATCATCTCGAGGTCGTAGAGCGTGCGCTCCCGGATGCGCTGGGCCTCGATGTGCTTCTCGGCGGCCTTGAAGTGGGCGATGCGCTCCTCGAGCTCCTTCTCGATCTCCACGAGCGCGCGCTGGCGGTCCTCGGCGGGCGTCACGTAGTGCTGGGCGGGGAAGACGCTGACGCGCGAGAACTCCTCGAGCGTCTTTCCGGTGAGGGGATCGAAGCTGGTGAGGCGCTCCACCTCGTCGCCGAAGAGCTCCACGCGCAATGCGGTTTCCGACGAGATTGGGCAGATGTCGACGCGGTCGCCCCGCACGCGGAAGCGCCCTCGGGAGAGCTCGACGTCGTTTCGCGCGTACTGGATCTCGACCAGCTGGCGGACCAGCGTGTCGCGGTCCAGCGTCTGGCCGACCTCGATCGGCACGCACATCTCCATGTAGTGCTCGGGCGAGCCCAGGCCGTAAATGCAGGAGACGCTGGCGACGACGAGCGTGTCGCGCCGTTCGAGCACGGAGCGGGTGGCGACGTGGCGCAGCCGGTCGATCTCCTCGTTGATGTCGGAGTCCTTCTCGATGTACGTCCCGCTCGAGGGGATGTAGGCTTCGGGCTGGTAGTAGTCGTAGTAGCTGATGAAGTAGGCGACCGAGTTGCCGGGGAAGAACTCCTTGAACTCGTTGTAGAGCTGGGCCGCCAGCGTCTTGTTGTGGGTGATGACCAGCGCGGGTCTGTTGACCGCCTCGATGGTCTTGGCGAGCACGTAGGTCTTCCCCGAGCCCGTGACGCCCAGCAGCACCTGGTGCGGGTCGCCGCGCAGGACGCCGGTCGCCAGCTCTTCGATGGCGGCGGGCTGGTCGCCAGCCGGCTCGTAGTCGCTCTTGACGCGGAAATCGGTCACCGGCGCCGGCCCTTGCCGCCCAGGCGTTCGAAGGGGAAGACCTTGAAGGTGCTGACGTCGGCGATGCCGAGGAGGCCAAAGGCGTGTCGCTGGCGAGAAGTCTCGACCAGCCGAGGAACCTCGCCAGGCCCCAGGGCGGCGCGCGGGAAGGTGAGCCGCAAGCCGACGGGCATGCCGCCAGGAAGCAGCAACTGGCCGCTCGGCAGCTGCACGCTGGGAGCGCCGGCCTGCCAGATGGCCCGAACGGCGGCGCCCGGGGCCCCGGCGACGACCTGCGAGGCGGCTCGCATCGCGGCGCCGGCGGCGAGGTCCCCGGTCAGTGCGACGACGAGCGTCGCCCTGGGCGGGTGTGGGGCGGCGGCGGCGGGCGCGGCGAGGAGAAAGAGGAGCGCGAGGAGAAGAGCGAGAGGTACCGATCCCGGCCGGGGCGCTGCCCCGGACCCCGGCAAGGGGCCAGTGGCCCCCTGCACCCCCGTTAGACTGGAGACGGCTGGGTGATGCATGCGAAGCCTTGAAGAACAACCGCGAGAGTCACCTGGTCTAGCGAGAGACAACGGGCTCACTGGCCTCACGACTTGGCCCCCTTGCCGAAGACGTAGTTCCAGGCGCTGCGGAACCAGCCCACGGTTTCGGAGCCGCAGCACTTCTTGTACTTGGCGCCGCTTCCGCACGTGCAGGGTCCATTGCGGTCGATCTTCTCGGAGCGGGCGGGGACCTTGGGGAAGTAGTTGCCCCGAGTGGTCAGCACCGGCTTGACGTTTGGGGCCTTCTTTCCGGAAGAGCTCATGGGGATTCCTCCTGGAGACGCGGCGTCAGTGGGACGCGAGCATCTCGCGGGCCAGCTCGAGGCTGACCTCGGATTTGCCGCCCAGCATCCTGGAGAGCTCCTCGGCACGCGCCGGGCCGTCGAGACGTTCGACGGAGACGACGGTGCGGCTCTTGGAAGGGCGCTTGCGCACGGCGAAGTGCGTGCGGCCGCGGGCGGCGATCTGCGGCAGGTGAGTGATGCAGATGCACTGGCATCGGCTGGATACCTGGACGAGCTTGTCGGCGACGTTGGTGGCGGTCTCGCCGCCGATGCCGCTGTCGATCTCGTCGAACACCATGATCGGGACGGCCTCGAGGATGGCGAGCGAGCTCTTGAGCGCCAGCGTGACGCGGGAGAGCTCGCCGCCGCTGGCCACCTTGACCAGCGGCATCAGCGGCTCACCCGGGTTGGTGCTGACGAAGAACTCCGCGCGCTCCAGGCCGGTGCGGTGGAGCTTGTAGCCCTTGCCCTCCAGCCGCACGTCGCCGTCGCCTCCGAGGATGTCCGTGGCGAGGTTGACCTGGAACACGGCTCCGCGCATGGCGAGGTCGCCGAGCTCGGAGGTGACCTTGTTCTCGAGCATCTCGGCCAGCCGCCGGCGCCGCCGGGAGAGCTCGGGGAGATCACGCGAAAGCTCCTTTCCGAGTGAAACGAGCTCGCGGCTCCATTGCTCGCGGCTCTCGCGCTGGGTGTTCATCTCGGAGATGCGGCCGGCGATGCGCGAGCGCTCCACCAGCATCTCGTGACAGCTGCCCCCGTAGCGGCGCTTGAGCCTGTTGATGACGGAGAGGCGCTCCTCGATCTCGGCCAGCCGCTCGGGACGCGCGTCGAAGTCGAGCAGATAGCTGGCCACCGAGGAGCGGACTTCCTGCAAGAGGTAGAAGGCGTCGGTCAGGTTCTTCGACACGGGCTCCATGCGCGGATCGGCCAGAGCCAGCTCGCCCAGCTCCTCCTGCCAGCGCGCCAACAGCCGCATCAGCTGAGGCCCGTCCTCGCCGCCGAAGGCTTCTTCCATCTCTGCCAGCTCGCGACGCACGTCCTCGGAGCGCGAGAGCAGCTTCCACTCCCGCTCCAGCTCATCATCCTCGCCGGCGCGCAACCGCGCGGCGTCCAGCTCGGCCAGCTGGGCTTGCAGCAGCTCGTTGTCGCGGGCGCGCTCGCGGTCTCCTCGGTCCAGCTCCTCGAGGCGGTGGCGGACCTCGCGCAGGCGGGCGATCTTCTCGGTGGTGCGGTCCCGGAAGGACTGGAAGGCGGCATCGCCGAAAGCGTCCAGGATCTCGAGGTGGTTGGCGGTGGAGAGCAACCGCTGGTGCTGGTGCTGGCCGTGGATGTCGACCAGCAGATCGCCCAGCACCTTGAGGCAGCTGACGACCGTCTGACGGCCGTTGACGAAGCATCGGTTCTTGCCGCTGCGCGTCATCTCGCGGGCGACCAGCAGCCCGTCCGCGTCGGCCGAGAGCCCCTGCTCGGCCAGGCAGGCCTCGATGCGCCGGTCGCCTCCGACGTCGAAGAGGGCTTCTACATAGGCCTGCTCGCAGTCGCCCCGGATCATCTCGGCGCTGGCGCGTTCCCCCAGGATCAGCGTGAGCGCGTCGAGCACGATCGACTTGCCGGCACCCGTCTCGCCCGTGAAGACGTTCAGCCCGGCTGCGAACTCCAGCCGGAGCCGGTCGATCAGCGCGAAGTCCTGGATGGACAGGCTACGCAGCACGCGGCTACCTCCATACCAGGCTGTGGGCGCCCGAGAGGTTGGATGTCGAGTTCTTCGTCACTTCCAGGTTCCAGTCCTTCGCCCTCGTGGGCGCGACTATCCAGAGGCTGCCACCGGTCACGAAGGCTATTTTCAGTCCATTCGGAGACCAGGCCACGGGCCCCAGGGAGCCGGGAGCGAAGCTGGACACGTCCACATCCTTGATGTTGGCCTTGTCGTCCCTGGGCCGCTGGCCCGTCGGACTGACGATCCCGATGGCCCCCGCGGTTCGTGATGCGTACGCGATGCGCTTGCCGTCGGACGACCAGGACGGCGCATTCTTCACGATATCCATCGTCGCATCGCTGGTCAACACGGTCTTCTGCGCGCCCGCTCCCACGACGATCCTCCAGATCTCGCCGCGGTCGGTCCCGATAGCCAGCTCCTGCTGGTCCTTGCTCCAGGAAGGCGCGCTCAGCTGCTCGGAGCCGGCGAAGAGGTTGAACGGCACCACCTTGGTGCGGTCGGCGTCGAGCGCACCGATCCAGATCGACTTGCGATCGGTCGTCACGGCGGCGTAGCGCGTGCCGTCCGGGCTGACCGCGATGTCGGCCAGGGTTGCGGGCGCGGCTCCCAGGCTTTGCGTTTCGAGCTTCGAGAAAAAGTTCTTCAACAGCTCCAGACCGCCGCCCACGACTGCCACGGCGAACTCGCGGTCGGGGCTCAACCCGAAAGCGTCGACTCCCGTTCGCACGTCGACCGGCGCCCCGCCCTCGTCCATCGGGAAGACTCGCGCCGCGGCGCCGACCACGCAGCCGATGGTCCCCAGCGCGTCGAAGGTCTCCACCAGATCGTCGTTGACGAGCGACGTTTCCGGCAGCTCGGGCTGTCCGTCTGCCCGGACCAGCCCTTTCACTTCGGTCTCCAGAACGCCGTCGGCACCGCGGCTCAGCAAGCGCCCCAGGAACGGGTCGATGACGTACTCCTGCGCCCACGGGTCCTTCGGCACGGCCGAAAGGTAGCGCCCGTAGAGGGCGCTTGCGTCGTTCACCGGGTAAGGCGACTGGAAATGGTCCTCGTTGTAGAGCCGCAGCGCCTCGCGCAGCAACCGGAAGTCGCGCTGGCAGGCGACGCGCCGCGCCTCGTCGGTCTGCCCCAGGTACTGCATGAACGCCGTGAGCGAGAGGATCGAGATCATCAGGACCGCGATCGTCAGCTCGGCCAAGCTGAAGCCGGAGCCAGTAGTCAGTAGCCAGTAGCCAGTAGACAGTAGAGAACGGCCGCAAGGGCATCTTGCCGGGGGCTGGGAACCCGCCCGGTCGCGGCTTCGGCAACGCTGCTGTGACCTGCGGGACCCGATGTTCACCTTCCCCTGGCTGCCCTGGCGCCTGCTGTCTACTGACTACTGGCTACTGTCTACTGGCTACTCCCCTCAGAACTTACCTCGCAAGTACTCCGCCAGCGTGGCGATCGGGATGCGCTCCTGTTTCATCGAGTCGCGCTCGCGCACGGTGACGGCGTTGTCATTCTGCGACTCGAAGTCGTAGGTCACGCAGAACGGCGTGCCGACCTCGTCCTGGCGGCGGTAGCGCCGGCCGATGGCACCGGCCTCGTCGTAGAAGGTCCGGAACTCCTTGCGCAGCGACTTGGCCAGCTCGAGCACCGGCTCGGCCAGCTTCTTCGACAGCGGGAAGACTCCGACCTGCACGGGAGCGATCTTCGGGTGCAGCCGCAGGACGACGCGCTCCTCGCCTTCCTGGAGCTGCTCCTCGGCGTAGGCGTCAACGAGGAGCGTCAGAAAGGTGCGGTCCACGCCGGCGGACGGCTCGATGACGACGGGCAGGAAGTGCTCTTTGGTCTCCTCGTCGAAATACGAGAGGTCCTTGCCGCTGAACTTGGCATGCTGCTCCAGGTCATAGCTGCCCCGGTGGGCGATCCCCTCCAGCTCCTGCCAGCCGAAGGGGAACTCGTACTCGACGTCGAAGGCGGCTTTCGCGTAGTGGGCCAGCTCGTCTGCGGTCTGGGCTCTGAGCCGCAGCTTCTCCTTGCGGACGCCGATCCCGACGTACCAGTCGAAGCGCTGCTGGACCCAGTGTTCGAACCAGCGCTGGTCGTCCTTGGGGCTGCAGAAGAACTCCATCTCCATCTGCTCGAACTCGCGGGAGCGGAAGATGAAGTTGCGCGGCGTGACCTCGTTGCGGAAGCTCTTCCCCATCTGCGCGATGCCAAACGGCACCTTCTTGCGAGAGACGGTCTGCACTTGCTTGAAGTTGGTGAAGATCGACTGGCAGGTCTCCGGGCGCAGGAACGCGACGGAGGCGCTGTCCTCGACGGGTCCGACGAAGGTCTTGAACATCAGGTTGAACTTGCGAGCGTCCGTGAGCTCGCCGCCGCAGCTGGGGCAGCCGGTGGGTGGGGCCTTGGCGCCCTTTTCGGCGCGGTACTCGTCGAGCTTGTCTGCGCGGAAGCGGGACTTGCAGGACTTGCAGTCGACCATCGGGTCGGCAAAGCTCTCGACGTGGCCGGAGGCCTCCCAGACGCGCGGGTGCATGACGATGCTGCTGTCGATACCGACGACGTCGTCGCGATCCTGCGTCATGCTGCGCCACCAGTGTTCCTTGATGTTCCTCTTCATCTCGGCGCCCAGGGGACCGTAGTCCCAGAAGCCGTTGATGCCGCCGTAGATCTCGCTGGAGGGGAAGATGAAGCCGCGTCGCTTGCAGAGCGAAGTGAGCTTCTCCATCAGGGTTTCGGTCGAGGTCGTGGTCATCTGTTCTCAGTCCCTTCTGCTTGCGGCCGGGCGATGCGCGGCACGGCCATCAGGAAGCCCAGGAGCGCCCCTTGCAGGAACGCCTGACCCGGGCGTGCCAGGGCCTCCGCGGGTGGGCGCGCCAGCTCGAGGAAGAGCCGGGCGAGCCAGGCCCAGAGCGCGCCGGAAAACGCCATGTTGTAGAGCGTCTGTCCTGCCGAGCGGCTGGCCGAGTACGAGGAGGCAAAGGTGGTCATGTAGCCCAGCAATCCGAAGAATGCCAGCCGCGCCACCCAGGACGCAGCCGGCTGAGGCGCGGTGTCCGCGGCCGCCAGCGCCGCCGCGGCGAAGAGCGCCGCCCCCAGCGCCTCAGGACCCGCGGCCGACCACGGATCGAGCCCGGCGCCCGGGGAGCCGGGCAAACGCAGCCGGGCTCCAAGACCCACGCCGACAGCCGCTCCCAGCGGGCCGACGACGCCCCCTGGACCGCTCCCGGCCAGCAGCAGGCCACCCGTCACACACGCGCCCACAAGGGCCACCGCTACCGTCGCCTGCACGTGGGGAACAAGCTCCTCTGTCGCCGGTCGTATCGTTGGGTCCGGAGCCGCCTCGCCGGAAAGCGGCCAGGGATCGCAGGCCCCGGAGACTCGGCGATGATAACATGAACGCGTCCGGCGTGTCCCTTTCACGCTCTCCGACAGCGCCCGCGTCCAGCGCGGCTCGCTAGCGGAGAGCCCGGCGGGGCGGGCCCATGGCCCGTCCGATTTGCGGGCCCGATGCCCGCGAAGCCCTCGAGCCATGAACCAATCCCGTCTTGCCTGCGCGCTGGTCCTGGCAGCGGCCCTCTCGCCGCTGGAGGCCGCTGCGCCCGCTCAGTCGCTCCTCGACTGGACCGACACGTTTCTCCAGTTTGCCCGCGAGAAGAGCGCCCGCTACGACACGCTGTCGATCGCGGTCGACACGGAGCCCGGCACCGCCAACGAGCGCGCGCAGGTGGAGCTGCGCACGCCTGAGCGGCTCCATGTCTTCGGGCGGCTGCTGGCACTGGCAGCCGGCCCCTCGGACAGTTCTCGCTCCAAGGACCGGCGCTGGACCATCCGCTTTCCCGTGGCCGTACGCGTGCCCACCGTCGTCGAAGCCCAGCTGGCGGAAACCCCCGACACGGCGCGTGCGCTGGAGGCGATGGCCGCGGCCGTGGCCCGGACGGCTGACACCCGCACGAGCCAGCTGCAGCTGCACCGGGCGAAGACAATCCCGGAGCTGCCTGGCATGGCTCGCGTACCCTTCAGCTTGACCCTGGCCGGCCCCTCGGAGAAGGTCATCCTCGAGGCGGCCGCAACCCTGGCGTCGCAACAGCCTCAGTTCTCGCTCAGGCGGGTCGAGGTCACCCCCGTGGGCGGCTCGACGCTGGCCACCCTTTCCGGTACGCTGCTCGTCAAGTCGCCGCCGGCGCCGGCGGGCGCTCTGTCCCGTCCTGCCGCAGAACTGGCCGCTTCGAGTGCGCTGGCAATGGCCTCGGGCCCCGCACCTACACTCTCCTGGAGCCAGCTGCCGCAACACCTGCGGCTTCAGTTCGATGCCGAGGCCGCCAGCGCCGAGGCGGCCTGGCGCACGCTTGCCGCGCTGGTCGCCATCGAGGGTCTGGCCTCCTACGAGATCCTCGAGCTGCGCGCCGACAGCCGCAACCGCACGCTCCTGAGCGGCCTGCTCTACTTCTAGAGCCGCGCACCGCGCCCGGCCCCGGGCTCGATCACGCCCCCCGGGTGACAGGGTCCTCGGGGACGTGGTAACATTGTCGCGCTTTCCATGAACTTACAAAACACGCCCTGGGACTACCAGGAACACGATCGGATCATTTCGATCCTGGCCTGGGTCGTCGTCGTTGTCTTGGTGATCTACGCTAGCGTCTTTTTCTACAAGCAGATCACGACGTCTCCAGAGCGGCCAGTCCGTGACCCGGGGGGCGTGTCGCAGCCGACTGACGATCCTGCGGCGGTCGCGCAGACGGCGACGCCCGAGACGGTTCCGCCGGTGCTCCCGGTCGTCGAGCCGCCGACGCCCCCCGCGATCACGCGGCCGGCGCCCCCCGTGACGGTCGCTCCGCCACCGCCGCCTGTGCGACCGGTCGCGGTCGTGGCGCAGCCGCCGCCCGTGGCCGTGACGCCTGCGCCGCCGCCACCCGTTTCGGTTCCAGCTCCGACGCCGCCGCCCAGGATCGTGTCGTCGCCGCCGCCTGCGCCGCCACCTGTACAACCATCCGCTCGGGGCGAGCGGATGACCCTCAAGATCGGCAAGTTCCCCAGCGCCGGCGAGGCGGTTCGAACGGGCGTCGAGCTCGGTATCGATGGACACAGTTTCACCCCGGTGAAGGACCCTCTGACCAACCGGTTCACGCTGCACTTCGGCGAGTTCACCGGCTGGAAGGACGCCATCGCCGTAATGGACGCCATCAAGGCCAAGAGCGCCGCGCTCGACGTGGTGGTGTGGCCGATCCCCGCAGCAGGCGACGGCCCATCCGGCTCGGAGGATTTCACGCCGTCGCAGCCGGCGCCCGCAACTCCCGCCCCCCGCCCGCAGCCGGCCAAGCCCGCGCCAGGCGCTGCTCAGGCCACGCCTGCCCGCCCCGCAACGGCCGCCCCCGCGCGTCCTGCGCCCGCGACGGCACCCGCCCGAGCCGCGGCGAAGCCCGCCGCCATCACCGGCGGAGCCGTGCGCGAGCCCGTGCGGACCAGCGCTCCGGCCGGCCCCTACGTCGTCCGCGTCGCCTCGTACCGGCTTCCCGGCAACGCCCAGAGCACCGTGCGGGCCCTGACGAAGGCCGGCTACCGGGCCTCCATGGATCGTACGACCGTCAACGGCGATGTCTGGTTCCGCGTGCACGTCGGCGGCTTCCGCTCTGGCGACGATGCCCGCCGGGCCATCCCCCGCATCGAGCGCTCCTGCGGCGCCAAAGTCGGCCCCGTCGTCGTAAAGCTCTAGCGAGGAAGAAAAACCGGGGACACACGACCTATTTTTTTAAAATAGGTCGTGTGTCCCCGGTTTTTCTTCAGGCCCGGCGCAGGACTTCGCTCAGGGTGAGCTTGCGGTGGTCGCCAGGGAAGCGCGTCGGGGGGCGGACGATCGACGGGTTGCGCAAGGGGCGCAGCAGCGATTCCAGCGCCTGGTCGGAGCGGCCGATACCGGCAGTGGTGGCCTTGGGGGCCGTGAGGGTAATGCCGGCCAGGGAAGGAGATGGCGGCAGCCGCTCGGGCTTGGGTTCGGCCTTGGGCCCGGGCGCGACGGCAGCGGAGGGCCTGGGTGGCGCCTGTTCGACCCGCGTGGCGAAGGGGGATGGTGCCGCGGGACGGCCAGCGAGGACCTTGCGAGCCAGCGCCTTGACGAGCGGATCGGTGTCGAGCGCGGCGGCCTCGAAGATCGGCCGCTCGACGGCCTGGCCGAGCTGCTCCAGGAAAACGACGGCAGCGCCACGCACCAGGAAGCTGGAGTCGCCCAGCGCCCGCTTGAGTGTTTCGATGATCTTCGCCGACCGGAGCTTCCCGATAGCGATGACGGCGCCGAATCGGACGGCCGTCTTTGCGTCCTGCGTGAACGTCTCGAGTTGCTCGAGCGCTGGAAGGCCTCCGAGGAAACCGATGCCACGGACGGCAAGGAAGCGGCGGCGCTCCTCGACGGAAGCGTCGCTGGCGATGGAGGCCAGGCGTCCCAAGACCTCGCCCTTGCGTTTGGAGGGTGCCAGCTCTTTCACGGCCGATTCCAGCTCCTCGATCAAGACGACCGACGGCTCCTGTTCCATCACCTGGCGGAACTGCGACTCGTCGACCGGTTCGGGGGGAGCGAGAGCTGGACCCTGCTCGAGCCTCAGCCTCAGGTGCTCGCGAACCGCGTCGAGCGCCTCGGGCTCGGAGCTTGCCGCCAGCGCCACGACGGCCTCTTCCCGCACCTTTCCGATGGAGTTCCGGTAGATCTCGAGGAGCAGCTTCTCCTGCCCCCGGGCGGCCCCTAGGCCGCGGATTCCGAGCAGCCGCGCGTAGTGCAAGCCGTTGAGAGCCAGCCTGCGGAACAGATCGACGACCCGCTCGTCGGGCGAGCCAATCAGACCCTCGCAGGCAGCGTTCTGAACTTCGATCCGCACGTCTCGCGCAGCAGTAAGAAGCGCGTCCAGGTGCGCCGGCGACTTCTCGGCACCCAGCCGCTGCACGGCGATGCGGCGCACCTCGAAATCGGGGTCGCGCACCAGGCCGGCCAGCAGCTCGAGCGCCTCGGCGCCCGGGATGAGGCTGAGCTCGGCGGCGGCAGCCAGCCGCATCGGAACCTGCTCGCTCGACAGCCCCCAGCGCAGCCGCTGGAAGTCCGGCGGACGCAGCTCACCCGGCTTGCCCGGGCGTTGTGCCGGCTCGGTTCTCGGCCCCGCGGCTTCCGGCGCAGGAGCGACCGCGGCCACCGGATCACTCCCCGCGACCTCGGGTGTCATGGCGACTGACGCGGGCGACACCATCGCCGGCGGGGCGACGGCAGGCGTCGGCTCGAACGTCGGATGTCCGGCGAGCTTCCAGGCCAGCCAGGCGATCGATCCGATGGAAAGTATGAGCTCCGAGACGAATAGGGTGTCCATTATCGAGCTTCCTTCCCATCATCCATCGGACAAGTCGAGCGATTCCTTGAGCCTTCTTGTCGCGAGTCCCGCGGGGTATGCCGACCGTTGCGCCAGGTGGACGGCGGGCGTACCATCCCAGGTACACGAGAAAGGAGGTGATCCGATGTCTTGTTGCGACAAATCGGTTCGTGAGGTGGCTGACGTCTAGGGGTCATCCGGGGTAGTTGTCCCCGGGTGCAATGGCCGGGTCCCCACAATGCGTGCGGGGAAGCGGTCGGCCCCGAGGGCGGGCTGGCGCGACAGTGCGCGCCGGTCCCGCGGGTCCTTGCCAGCGGGCGAGGGCCCTGGACGAATCCCCATCAGCCTGCCGGCGGCGCGGAGAGCGATCTTCGCGCCGCTTTCTTTGGGCGGTGAAACGCAGCCCCGTGGCCACCGGAGGGTGTTTGGAGCAGGTCAGGAAGCGGAGTAGGTCGTGAGGAACGGCGTCTTCCCTGGCCGGGTCTTGACACGGTGGTCGGGATTGGCAGCCAGGTGGCGCAGCACCCAGTGGACGGTCTCGACTTCCGCGGGCTCGCCGATGGCAACGGCGAGCTCTTCGGAGGTGAAGCTCTTTGCGCGCTCAGTGCGCAGCCGCTGGAGAATCTTGTGCTGCAGCCCGATGACGGCCGCGGCGGCCTTCTTGCCGGCCTCCACGCCGGGCTGGTGGTAGGCGTTGATGCCGACCAGGGAGGCGTAAAGGCCGACGGCGCGTTCGTAGAGGGCGATCAGTCTGCCTATGGTCATCGCGTCGACGTGATCGACCGTCACGGTCAGGGACTCGCGGCCCTTGTCGGCGAGCGCGCGCCGCGTGCCCTGCAGGAATCCGGAGAGGTAGTCGCCGGAGGTGACACCCGGCTCCACCTGGCTGGAGCGGCCGTGGCGATCCCGGAGGACCTCCAGGAAAGTGACGAAGAAGTTGTTCACACCGTCGCGCAGCTGCTGCACGTAGGCGTGCTGGTCGGTGGAGCCCTTGTTGCCGTACACGGCCAGCCCCTGTTCGACGACCTTGCCTTCGAGGTCGTGCTCCTTGCCGAGCGACTCCATAACAAGCTGCTGGAGGTAACGACTGAAAAGCTCCAGCCGGTCCTTGTAGGGCAAGACGACCATGTCCTTGGCGCCCCTGCCCGCGCCGGCGTGGTGCCACATCAGGGCGAGCACAGCGGCGGGATTCTTGCGCGTCACCGGGACGCGTGTCGCCTCATCCATGTAGCGAGCACCCAGCAGCATCCCGTCCACGTCCAGCCCTTGCAGGGCGGCCGGCAACAACCCGACCGCCGCGAGCTCGGAGGTGCGGCCGCCGACCCAGTCCCACATGGGAAAGATTTGCAGCCACCCGGCGGCGCGGGCGTGACGGTCGAGCTCGCTGGCGTCCCCCGTGACAGCGACGGCGTGGCGCGCGAAAGACAGGCCGGCGCGCTTGAAGGCCAGCTCGGCCTCGAGCATGCCGTTGCGAGTCTCCTTGGTACCGCCCGACTTGGAGATCACCACGACCAAGGTCCTGGCCAGTCCGCCGGACTGCCCGATCTGGGCCAGCACAGCGTCCATGCCGTCGGGGTCGGTATTGTCGAAGAAGAAGGCGCGCATCCTGTCCCTGGGCGACCAGAGGGCGCGCGAGACGAACTGAGGGCCGAGCGAGCTGCCGCCGATGCCGATGACGAGGAAGTTCTCGAACTTGCGGGCTCGGGGCGGGCGGATTCGCCCGGAGTGCACGTTGCGCGCGAAGCGCTTGAGCTCGCGCAGGGCGGTCTCGATGGCCTTGCGGATGGCGTCGTCGGGCGCCCGCTCGGGGGCGCGCAGCCAGTAGTGGCCGACCATCCGCTTCTCGTCCGGATTGGCCACGGCCCCGGCTTCCAGCTCGGCCATCTGGCGGAAGGCTCGCTGGATCGCTGGCTCCATCGATTCGAAGAAGCCGTCGGGGAACCAGATCCGGCTGTAATCGACCGAGACTCCCAGCCCAGGGCACTCGCAGAGGCACTCGCGGTAACGGTTCCAGAGGGCGAGCGAATCCAAGTCTGCACCTCCTTCTCAGCGAATCCGGGCAGCCACGGGCGGCGACCGGAACCTCCAGACCAGGCGCAGCGTCTCCAGCAGGATGCCGAGCGTGAGCGTCGACTCGCCTCGGACTCGGTCCTCGAAGACGATCGGGATCTCGCGGATGCGCGCGCCGGCGGCCGTGACGCGGGAGAGGATCTCCAGGACGATGGAAGGGCCGGTCGAAACGCAGGTATCGAGCCCGACGGCCTCCATCGCGCGCCGCGTGAATCCTCGGAAGCCGCTGCTGACGTCGGCGATGCCGACGCCCAGGACAGCGCGGACGTAGAGCCCCGCCGCCACCGAGATGAGCCGCCGATGGACGCCTCGGTCGGCGTCCGCGCCCCCGGCGACGAAGCGGCTGCCGATGACGACGTCGGCCTCGCCCCGTTCGAGTAGCTGGATCATCTGCGGCAGATAGCGCGGGTGGTGCGAGAAGTCGGCATCCATCTCGAAGACGGCGTCGGCCCCGTCGGCCAACGCCGCCCGGAATCCGTCGATGCCAGCCCGCCCGCGGCCGCGCGGCGCGGGCCGCGACATGAGCTTCACCCAGGGCCGGTGGCGCGCCAGCTCGGCCACCTTTTCGCCGGTCCCATCGGGCGATTGATCGTCCACGACCAGCACGTGGAGATCCGGGACTGTCAAGCGCTCGATCTCCTCGATCAGAGGGCCGATGTTCAGACTCTCGTTGTAGGTCGGTATGGTGACGACGGTCTTCATCGATCGGCCGGGGCGTGCGCCGGGGCGCGCGTCAGACCGGCAGCGCCGCGTCGGCCAGCCCCGCGGCAGAGGCGTGGTAGGCCTTCTCGACGGTCTTGAGGAATACGTCGCCCTGCTGGAACATCGTCTGGGCGATTTCGCGGCTGGCGTCGAAGTGGAGGGTGTCGAAGCGGTGCTTGCGGCGCTGGCGCTCGTCCCGGATGAAGGAGCCCAGGCCGGCCGGCGATTCGCGCATCGCTCGCAGGATGCCCATCATGCCGAGCGCTTCGATGGCGACCGCGTCGGCGACGACGCGCTCCTCGACGGTCTCCGCCGGGCAGTACTCCGGGGAGCCGATGGCGCTGACCGCGCGCACGATCTGGACGCGCTCCCGCTCCGAGAGGTTGGTGGAGCGCAGGAACGCCTCGACCACCGCGGCGCCCACGAACCCGCCCGCGGGCCCTTCGGGCACGAGGCCGCGGGCGAAACGGTACGCGAGCGCGCTGGCGGAGAGCACGATCGGGTTGACCGGCTCGGTCACCTTGGCGCCGATGGCGACGGCGACCTTGAGGACTTCGAGCGGCTGGGGCGGATCGGCCGAGAGGCCGTCGAAGGTGCGGCGGACCAGATCCTCGACGCGCTCGAGGAGGAGGCGCTCGTCGGGCTTCAGCTTCCTGGAGAACATCTGGGGACTCCTTCTACCACGCCGGCCCGGAGGCACCCAACGGCAATCTGCGGGTATCCGGGAAGGAAAAGCCCCGCGCGAGGCGGGGCAATGCAATGAAGGGGGAAGGTGGGGGAGGATCAGCCTTGCAAGAGGAGGGACAGGAGAGTGACAATGGCCCCGAACAGAGCTTTGAGGAGAGGTTCCACGGGCCTTCGACCTCCTTGGATGACGTGTCGGGTACAGGTCCGACACCCCTGCTATCGACAAAAGACGCCTCGGACTTGAGGGTAATGTGCGAATGGAGGCCGCGGCCAGCGTCGAGACGCTAGCGCGCCGTCGGGACTGGGCGCATGGGGTGGGGCTGGCGCTGGCGCTGGTGCCGTTCGTGCTCTACCACGCGCACGCGACCCGGCTGCCGATGCCTGGGGTGCTCGACCCGCTCTACTACCACCACGTGGCGCAGGCGCTGGAGTCGGGGGGCGGGCTCGCCATCGAGTACGTCTGGAACTACGGGGAAAAGCCGGCGACGCTGGCGCACGCGGCCAACGCCTACTGGGGGCCGGTGCCGAGCGTGCTGATGGCGCTGGGGCACATCCATCCGGGGACACGGCCGTGGCCGCCGCGGATGCTGCTGGTCTACCTGGGCGCCGCGTTCCTGGCGACGGCGCTGGCCACCAGACGCCTGAGGTGGCCCGGGAGGCGGGCCGGGGAGCCCGGCGGGGAGAGCTCTCCCTACGGACTGGCGGTTCTTGCCGCGCCTGCGCTGGCGTTACTAGACTGGATGGCACTGGCGGGTCCTTCGACTCCGCTGCACCCGCATGTCGAAGCGATGCTCTCGGTGGCGGGCGTGGCGGTCCACCTCGGCTTCGTGCTGGCGATGACGATCTTCCGGAGCGCCTCGGTCGCGGGCGCCGCGGCCGCCTTCATGCTCTTCTGCTATCCGTTCACGTACTTCGCCACCACCACCGATAGCCCCGTTCCGTTCGCCGCGACGGTAAACCTGGCGCTGCTGGCTGCGCTGGCGGCCGGCAGGATGGGTGGCGTGCTGGCCCCGGCCGTGGCCGGGGCGCTGGCGGCGCTGGCCGCGCTCACGCGGGCCGAGGGAGTGTTTCTCGTCGGCTTCTCGGGCCTGCACCTGGCCCTGGGAGGGTCCGCCGGTTCCTGGAGACAACGGAGCCTCCGGCTGATTCCACTCCTCTTGGGCTTCCTGCTGGTGATGGGGCCCTGGTGGGCCAGGAACCTCTCGGTCTTCAGCACCCCCGCCCCGGCCTCGCTCGGCGCGGCCATCACGATGACCGACTACAACCAGCTCTTCCTCTGGAACCCGCCGCCGGCGCGCGGCCTGTCGCTCCAGGCCGCCACGGACTTGGCCCGCGAGAAGCTGCGCGCCCTCCTCGCCAGCGCGCGAACGCTCCTCATGGGCGACCTGGGCGTCCTGATGCTCTTGGTCCCCTTCGGTCTCCCGGCGGCGCTCGCGACGCCCGCCGGCCGGCTCTTCGCCAGCTTCGCTGCCTTCCAGTTCCTGGTACTCTCCCTCTGCTTCTCCTTCCAGACGCTCAACGGCACCTTCCTCCACTCCGTCATCGCGCTCTACCCGTTCCTCTTAGCCTGCGCCGCCTCCGGAGTTCTCACACTTGGCGCCCAGCTTCCGGAGAGGCTGCACGCGCCCGGCCCCAGACGTCTGGCCCACACCCTCGGCAGGGCCGCGCTCCCCGTCCTCCTCGCCTACTTGGCCGCCGGCTGGTGGCGCTCCACCGCCGGCGACACCCAGCTCAGGGACCTGCTGGCCGACACGCGCCAGACCTTCCTCACACTCGACGCCTGGACGCGCGAGCACCTCCCGCCCGACGCTCCGCTGCTGACCAACCTACCGTTCGAGACCTACCACTACACGCGGCGCCCCTGCGCCATCCTCCCCCGCGACGACGACTTTGCCGCCATCGATGCCGTCGCCCGCCGCTACGGCATCGGCCACGCCGTGATCCTCGACAATCCCAAGTACCTCCGCCACCCCATGGCCGCCGACCGCATCCCGCTCACCCCCACTTCCGCCCTCACCCTCCTCCACCGCATCCCCCTCCCCCCCGGCCCCGCCCGCTTCCGCGAAATCCGCATCTACCGCCTCGACCGCA